>CACJUX010000008.1 GCA_902596655.1 uncultured SAR116 cluster alpha proteobacterium
CTGACATCAAGGCGTCCAAGAAGCAGATTGGCATCCGAGATTGTCGGTTCTTCACCGCCATACCCGTAGCAGATCGGCCCAGGATCAGCGCCCGCGCTTTGCGGCCCGACCTCGAGAAGCCCAGCATCATTGACCCGGGCAATTGAACCACCCCCGGCCCCGATTGTCCGCACATCGACCATGGGCAAATGGATTGGCATTGCATATTCTAGCTCAATCTCATGCGAAACAGAGGGCTCACCATCACGAATAAGGGCAACATCCGTCGAGGTGCCGCCCATATCATAGGTGATCAGATTTCGCCGCCGCGCAGCGCATCCGGTATAGGCAGCGGCAATCACACCGGATGCTGGCCCAGACATCACCGTTTTTGCCGCCTCGCGAACGACACGTTTCGCCGAAACGGTGCCACCATTGCCATTCATCACAAGTAGTTCGCCACTATAGCCGCCGGCAACGAGTTCATCATCAAGTCGACCAATATAGCGCTTGAGAATAGGCTGTACCGAAGCATTGACCGCCGCGGTCACGCCGCGCTCGAATTCGCGGCTCTCGGAGAGCAGCGAATGACCAGTGGTTATATATTCATTGGGCCAAAATTCAGCCAGAATATCCGCCGCGCGGCGCTCATGCGCGGGATTGGCATAAGCGTGTAGGAAATGTACGACAACGGATTCCGCCCCGGCGGCAAGCAGGGTTTGACCGGCGGCGCGCACAGCGTCCTCATCCAATGGTGTTACAATGCGCCCGGCATGATCCATCCGCTCGCCAACCTCAAGGCGCAGGTCACGGGAGATGATTGGCAGAAATTGCCCTTTCATCCCGTAGGGCTGTGGCCGTGTGCGGCGACCAAGCTCGAGAATATCGCGAAACCCTGCGGTCGTGATCAGCCCTGTGCGGCTGAGTTTGCGTTCCAGAACCGCATTTGTCGTGATTGTCGTACCGTGAACAACAAGGGCGACATCGGGCAGCACTGTTTCTGCCTCGGCAAGTGCCTGCATGACACCAAAAGCCTGATTATCCAGCGTGCTGGCAACCTTAGCAAGACGCACCCTGCCTGTTGCCGGATCCATCCTTATAAGATCGGTAAAGGTACCACCGACATCAACGCCGATCAGGTCACCAGTATATTCTGTCTCTGTTTTATCCATCTGCCCGGCTTGCCAAGAGGTTTGTCACGCCCGAATGGAGAGAGTCCCGGCGAAACGTGAGCGAATGCAAATTGTTTGCATACAAATGAGCCTCAAATATTGACAACTTGTCAATGATGTTTCCACTCTTGGTTCATGCGCAATCTCGGACCCAACAAACGACAGCACAAGCAGGCGGTAATTTTAGCCAGCACCCTGACCACCATCTTGCCAGCCCCTGCCCTTGCTCATGCCACAGGCCAAAGTATTGTCGCCCTGTTGCCGACCGGCCCATATATGGCGGTTGGCGTGATGATTGTGGCGCTGAGCATTTTATTGTTGTGGTTCCTGCCGCATCAATCAGCCGACAGATTGCTGCCTCGCCTGTTGATTGGGCGAATGGCCACGCCGCACCGGTTGCGAAGCATCAGCAGCCTTGGTTTTTTCCTGTTGTTCTGCTGGCTCCTTCATACCGGTTTTACCGGAACACGTGACCCTCTGGAGAATGCGCTCATCCTCGGGTTTTGGGTAGTGTTCTGGATGGCGGCGCTGATGATTCAGGGGCTTGTTTTCAATCTGTGGGGGTGGATTTCACCCTTTTATTGGTTGGTCCGAACAGTGACTCGAATGCGGAAAAGGGGCTTTATGACGCTACCACGGGCCATCGGTGTCTGGCCAGCGGTTGGTCTGCTGCTGGGTTTTTCCGCCTTCACCCTGGCGGACCCGGCACCTGATGATCCAAAAAGACTCGCCAGCATCGGCGTCACCTATGTCTGCATCACAGTAACAGGGATGTGGCTTTGTGGCCCACGGAGATGGCTCTCGCAGGTAGAATTATTTTCCATTATCATGGCACTTTTTGGCCGACTCGCACCCTATGGGCGGCGTGGCCAAACCCTCTGGTTAGGCTGGCATGGCTGGCAGATTGGCCAGGGGTTGTCTGTCCGACCGGGCCTTTCCATTTTCATTCTTGTTCTACTTGGCACAGGCTCATTCGACGGATTCAATGAAACCTTTGTCTGGCTTGATCTGATCGGAGTCAATCCGCTGGCCTTTCCGGGTCGCTCGGCAGTCATCATTCCAGTGATCTGCGGCCTTGCAGCGGGCAATCTAATTCTTGTGGCCACCTTTACCCTGCTTATTTTGCTAGGTGACAGGATCACTGGTGGGCAGGCAACAGCGCGCCAGCTGCTACCCCGTTTTGCCCCAACCATCCTGCCTATCGCGCTTGCCTATCACACCGCACATTACCTGCCCTCGCTTCTCGTTGACGGGCAATATGTGCTGATGGTCCTGAATGATCCCTTCAACACGGGTGCCAATTTGCTTGGTCGCGACGGGTTCTATGTAACCACCGGATTTTTTAATCACCGCGAGACGATGCGGATGATCTGGCTAAGTCAGGCGCTGGTCATTGTCGCCGGTCATGTCCTTGCCGTGGTGCTGGGACATGCACAGGCTCTGCATTTATACCGCAATCTGCAACGGGCCTTTGTTGCCGGGCTGCCGTTGGCGATTTTCATGATCCTATATACCTGGCTTGGGCTCTGGCTTCTTGCAGCACCAAAGGGAGGATGAAAATTAGGCTGGACAATTTGTTTTTACACACAGAAACTTCGCCTAACAGATCGTCAATCAAACCGGAGAAATATCCGGGTGCTGATCCATAATGAGGGAGGCTCTTATGACCAAGTCAAACAGTGATCATATCAAAATCGTCGAAACACCGACGATTACCGACACCAAGCAACCAAACCGTCGGCAGGCAATCAAAACACTTGCCGCAACCACTACACTGGCAGCCGTCGCCAGCACAACGCCACTTTTTGGACGTTATGGCCAGGCGCAGAGCGCCGAGCCAATCAAGATCGGCTTTCAGGTGCATCGCACCGGCATCGGCGCTGCCTATGGCCGCTGGTACAACCGTACAACGGAGGCCGCCGTCAAGAAAATTAATGACGAGGGCGGCATCAATGGACGCGAGGTGCAGATCGTCGCTGAGGATGATGGCACCGATCCCAAGCGCGGTGCCGAGGTTGTCGAAAAACTTGCAACCCAGCATGGATGTGATATCGCATTCGGCACCCTGTTCAGTCATGTCGTCATCGGCTCAGCGCCGCGTGCGGGCGAGCTGAAAATACCCTATTTCGTTGTGTCTGAGGGGCATCACGTCGCCAGCGGCATGTTGAACCGCTATACGTTGCAGCCGGGAATCACAGACGTAAAAAGCCAGGTGCAGGCGATGGCACCTTTTGTCAACAGCACGCTTGGCAAGAAGGTAACAATGATTTATCCCGATTTTGCGTTCGGGCATGACCATCGTGACTATTTCTCTGCCGCTGTCGAGGCGCAAGGAGGCAAGGTTGTCGCCAAGATTGCAATTCCGCCAACAGAATCGTCCTTCACCAAATATTTCCCGAAAATCCCCCGCGATACCGAGGTGATCTATCATGTGATGGTGGGGCCGGCAGTGCTGACCTTCGTCAAGGAGATGGGTGAATTCTTTGGCAACTCGCGCCCGGAAATCTTTGGTTTCATCGACTCGCTGGAAGCGGTTGACCTTGCCAGCCCAGGGCTTGAATTCCTTGAAGGGACATATTTCTGGGAGGGCAATCCGCGCTATGCACAAGCCAACCAGTCAGATTTTGACAAGGCCTATCGTGCGGCGGTTGGCGTCGACAAAAATGGCGCTTCGATCTCTGACTCAAAGGATGTATCGACCTATGCTCACATGTTTGGATGCTGGGAGACATTGCATATCGTAAAGGCCGGCATGGAAGCGTCAGGCTATGCCGGTGCTGGTGACCGGGCTAAGCTGATTGAGGCTGTCGAGGCGATGAACTCGATGCCGCATTCTTATGCCAATCCACAGGGCGCAAAGGAATTCAACGGCAAAACGCACCAAACATTCGGCCATCAGTACATTACGCGCGTTGAGAATGGCAGGTTGGTATTGGCACATACAACATCGATTGCCGATACCTATTATCCGGATGAAGTCGATTACACAACACAATCCTTCTAGACAAACAAAATCGGCCCGGCGGCAACGCCGGGCTGCCTCATCTGTGCCCCTTCACCCTTGCCCCGGGATTTTGATCTCGCTTGTCACATGGAACTTGTTCCCTATCTCATTCTTGGATTGCTTGAAGGGCTGGTGACGGCCGCGGTTCTGTCGCTGATGGCGCTTGGCCTGTCGCTGGTCTTTGGCGTGATGCGCGTCGTCAATGTCGCCCATGGTGAATTTTTCATGGTGGGCGCGGTTCTGGCCTGGCAGATTGCCAGCCTCTTTGAAGGACACCCCGCGTGGGGATTTCTGGCGGCATTGCTAGTTGCGCCACCGCTTACAGCCTGCATCGCCGTTGCTGCAAATCAGCTTGTTCTCAAACGCATCGAATATGATCCCGAACGCACAATCGTCGCGACAATCGGGCTATTATACATCATCCAGCAGGTCACACTAATGACTTATGGTCCAGATGCGCGCCCCGTTGAGGCACCATTCAATCAACGACTGTCGATTCCACTTGTTGAGTGGACAGAGAGCGGTCTGTCACTCTATTGGCCTTGGGGGCTTGGCACGACAACCTATAAACTTGCCGTGATCATGGCCGCGGTCATGTTGCTGACAGGCATCTGGATATTGATGACACGCACCCGCTCTGGCCTGTTAATGCGGGCAACCCAGCTTGACCGTGAGACAGCGCAGGCCTTTGGCATTCCTGTTGGCAGGGTTTATGCTACTGTTTTCGGACTTGGCGCGGCTCTGGCGGCGCTTGCCGGTGTGCTTATCGTTCCCATTCAGCAGGCCCATTATCTGATGGGGCATGACCCGTTACTGCTGTCCTTCATCGTTGTCATCATTGGGGGGCTTGGCAGTCTTCCCGGCACGGTTGTTGCCGCGCTGTTGATTGGCATCAGCGATGGAATGATTTCAGTCTTCTTCTCGCCAACACTGGCCAAGATCATCGCAACGCTTGGCGTGGCCTTTGTTCTGATTTTCATGCCGCAAGGCCTTTTTGGGAAACGCGGCCTATGAGCGAAATCCGCAAATCATGGGGCCTTCATACTGGTGTGGTGGCGCTGCTGCTAGCGCTGAATTTCATCCTGCCTGACTATCACCACGGCAATCTGGCTCGGGTGATGGTGCTAGCCTGCTATGCCATGGGTTACAACATGCTGTTTGGCTATACCGGATTACTGAGTCTGGGTCATGCGCTGTTCTTTGCTGCTGGCATGTACGGCATGTCACTGACGGTGCAGCATCTGGGATGGTCGGCAGGACCAGCAATAATTGTCGGCCTTGCCAGTGGTCTTGCAATGTCTCTGGTGGTTGGCATTCTCTCGCTACGTACGGCAGGAGTCGCCTTCATGATCGTCACATTGATGTTTGCTCAGGCCGGCTATCTGGCGGCGCTGTATTTCGGCGAATATACAAGAGGTGATGAGGGATTTGTCATCCAAAAGGCGGCGCGGCAGATTGGCGGCATCGATTTGTCTGATCCGATGAGTCGCTATCTGGCCGCGCTGGTGCTGTTTGCCGTCTGCCTGTTTATAACGCTGCGTGTTGTGCAGACCGGTTTTGGCCGGGTGCTTGTCGCCATTCGCGAAAATGAGGAGCGCACCCGTATGCTTGGCTATGACGTGCATCTTCACAAGTTGCTGGCGATCCTGCTGTCCGGTACAATGTCTGCCGCTGCAGGGGCTGCTTACGGGCTGTTGTTCGGCTATGCTGGAGCCACCTTTGCCTCAGTGCAATATTCTATTTTTCCCCTGCTATGGGTGCTGCTTGGCGGTGCTGGCACGGTGTTGGGGCCCTTTGTCGGCACGCTGTTCATGTTCTATCTGATTGACCTATCGAGCGATATATCAACAGCCTATATGCTGATTGCCGGACTGACACTTGTACTGCTGACTCTGTTTGCGCCGCAGGGGCTTGTCGGTGAATTGCGACGACGAACGTTGAGGTGGCTGCCATGATGTTGTTGTCAACACGCGGGCTCAGCCGCCATTTTGGCGGATTGAAGGCTGTCGAGAATGTCGATTTTGACCTTCCTGAGGGCCAGGTGCGTGCGCTAATTGGTCCGAATGGCGCCGGCAAAACAACCTACGTCGGCCTTCTGTCCGGACGCATTCCGGCAAGTGCGGGATCAGTCACCTTCGATGGGCAGAATATAACGCATCTGCCAGCTCATCTGCGCATTCGCGCCGGCATGGCCTACACCTTTCAGATCACGTCGATCTATGGCCGCCTGTCCGTCCAAGAGAATGTTGCGCTGGCCCTGCGGTGGCGTAAAGGCGGCAATGAAGCAGCGACAACGAAACGCGCCACCGACGCATTGGAGCGTGTTGGCATCGCCAAACGCGCCGACCAGCTTGCCGGTGATCTCAGCTATGGCCATCAACGTCTTCTGGAGATTGCCATGGGCATTAGCCAGCAACCTAGGCTGCTGATTCTCGATGAGCCAACACAGGGCCTTGCCGACAGTGAAATTGTCGATTTCATCTCCCTAATCCGCGATCTTGTAGGCGAGATGACGATCTTGCTGATTGAACACAATATCCATGTTGTGATGCAAACCGCCGACGCGATCACGGTTCTCAATGGTGGCGAAATTCTCGCTGAAGGCACACCTGGTGAAATACGCAAAAATACGGCTGTGCAGGCTGCCTATCTGGGGACAAAATGATGCTCTCAATCCGGAATTTATCATCTGGCTATGGCGATGCGCAGATCCTTCATGACATCTCCTTTGAGGTGAACGCAGGCGAGATTGTCTGTCTTTTGGGACGCAATGGTTCAGGAAAGACAACCTGCATGAAGACGATCATGGGTTTGATCCCAGCCAATGCCGGCTCGGTTAAAGTGAGTGGCGAGACGGTCTCTTCGCTTCCGGCTCATGAGGTGCCAAAACGTGGTATCGGCTACATTCCACAGGGACGTAGGTTGTTCGCCGAACTGACCGTCGCCGAAAATCTAGAAATTGGGCTGATGGTGCACCAGCGGGGCGATAATATCCGCGATCAGGTGCTTGGCATGTTCCCGCGTCTGCGTGAACGTCTTGACCAGCGTGCCGAGACACTGTCTGGTGGTGAACAGCAGATGCTGGCCACTGGTCGTGCGCTTTGTATCAACCCCTCAGTGCTGCTTCTCGATGAACCAACGGAAGGACTTCAACCCTCGATGATTGAACAGATCCGTGAGGCGGTTAAGGCACTGCGCGCGCGCGGTGTTGCTATTCTTCTGGTCGAACAGCGCGTCGATGCCGTTCTGTCAATTGCTGATCGCGTGGTTTTTCTGGAAAATGGCAGGAATCACCCACCTGTCACCACCGCCGAACTCGAGGCAAAACCAGAACTTCTGACGCGGTTTGTTGGCGTTTAATCGACAGCTTAGTCAAGTTTTCTTAGCAACACCATCAATTGCTGGCTTTCAGTCTCTGACAGTGGGCTTAGTGTTTGCATAGACACCTCACGCGCCCTGGAAACCAACTTTCTGTAGAGCGCCTTGCCCTGTGGGGTTGGGGTCAGAGTCAGCCGCCGCTTGTCAGTGGCGAGCGGTTCAGCCAAAACCAGCCCACGCGCCCGCAACCTGTCAACCACCCCCTTGATTGTGGCAACATCCATCGAGGTCAACCGTCCAAGCTCGTTCTGTGATGCCTGACCCAGCTCACACAGTTTAGCGAGTGCGGCAAACTGCGTCGGCGTCAAATCCGGAATCAGGGAGAAGAAAATTGCGATATGGCGCTGCACCACACGGCGCATGACAAAGCCAATCTGGCTTTCCAGAATGTAGCGGTCGCTGTCTTCCATAATCCATTCTCCTGCCTGCGGCATGATAGCCATAAATCCTGGTTGACACACCCCTGTCAGCATAGCACAGTCTATTTGTACACAAACAATTTTTGCAACAGTATCTGGTGCTTGGTCGATGGCATATCTACGGCCTGACAAACTCGATGACGCATTGGATTGGCTGGCGGCAGAACAGCCTCTGGTGATGGCGGGTTGTACTGATATCTATCCCACACGCTATACGACCACACTTGGCGGCCCGCTTCTTGACATCACAGCGATTGATGAGCTTCGCGGCATCGAGATGAAGGATGGATGGCGGCGGTTTGGGGCAGCGACAAGCTGGCGTGAAATCCTGCAGACACCGCTTCCTGCCAGCTATGCAATGCTCAAGCAGGCAAGCCGCGAGATCGGTGCCGTGCAAATCCAGAACAGCGGTACAATTGGCGGCAATCTGTGCACGGCGTCACCAGCGGCTGACAGCGTACCCTGTCTGATGGCGCTTGACGCGGAAGTCGAGCTGTCGTCCGTGCGTGGTCGCCGACGGCTTGAGCTTGCTAAATTTCTGACCGGCGCTCGTCAAACGGCGCTTGCGCCAGATGAACTGGTGGTCGCTATTCATGTCCCGGAAACGGCCGAAACCGGGTGCTCTGCATTTCACAAGCTCGGCGCTCGGCATTATCTGGTCATCTCAATCGCCATGGTTGCCGTCCGGCTGGTTGTCGACGGTGGCAGGATTAGAGCTGCACGGATTGCTATAGGTGCCTGCGCGCCGGTTGCTGTACGCCTGTGGGAACTAGAGGACGCGCTTGTTGGTTCAGACGTGAAAGACGCCCCTAAACTGGCACGCGAGATGCTTACTGGCATCAGTTCTTCACTCTCGCCAATTGCCGATGTGCGCGCGTCGGCGGAGTATCGGCACAGGGCAGCAGCGGAGATCAGCCAGCGCGTGATTGCAGATCTTTGTTCAAGGGTATCATGATGGATGGCGTATCACAGAATGGCAATCGGATGAATTTTACCGTTAACGGAGTCAGCACAGAAATCGAATGTCCGCACTCGATGCGGCTCAGTGATGTTCTGCGTGAGAAGTTCGGGCTGCGCGACACTAAAATTGGCTGTAATGCAGGTGATTGCGGGGCATGCACAGTCCTTCTTGATGGTGATCCGGTTTGCGCCTGTCTTGTTCCTGCCGGACAGGCCAGTGGCCGCAGGATTGAAACCGCCCTGTCGCTGAATGAGGATGATGACAGGCTGTCGGCCTTGCAGCAATCCTTCTTGCGCCATGGTGCCGCCCAATGCGGAATTTGCACGCCAGGCATGATGATGGCGGCAACCGCGCTGTTGCGGCAAAATCCAAGGCCCGACAGACAAACCGTTCAGGATGCGCTTGGTGGCGTGTTGTGCCGCTGTACTGGCTACATCAAAATCATCGATGCCGTGCTTGATGCCGATGCCTGCCTCGTGGAAAAGCCCTCGCCTGCCGCCGGTGCGGCTGTGGGGGCTGGGGTATGGCGTCTTGACGGGCACCAGAAAGTTACTTTCAGTGAAGTTTTTGGGGCTGATCACTGGCCAGATGATGCACTGCTTGTACGGGCGATCAGGTCGCCGCATTTTCATGCGGCATTCACACTTGGCGACATTGAGGAATGGCAATCACGCCACCCGTTCATCGAAACAATTGTCACCGCCGCAGACATTGCCGGCGTAAACGCGTTTGGTGTGATTCCACCCTTTGCCGACCAGCCAGCGCTTGCTGAGACAATTGCTCGCTTCCGAGGTGAGGCTGTTGCCCTTGTCGTTGGTGAGGCTGATCAACTTGCCAGCTTCGACCTCGGGGACTTTCCGATTGTCTGGACACCTCTCCAGCCGGTGATGAGCAGTGAGGAGGCCAGAGCCGCCAAGGATATCATTTTGCATAAAAACCGTGATGGTAATCTTCTTATTACTGGCAGGGTGAAATCGGGTGATGGCGCAGAAGGGCTGGATCATGGCGAAATCGTCGTCGAAGCCGCCATCAGCACCAGCTATGTCGAACATGCGCCCATCGAACCCGAGGCCGGATGCGCCTGGATGGATGGCGATATAGTGACCATCGCCGCCTGTACGCAGGCGCCGGTGATGGATCAGGAGGATACGGCGAAGGTTCTGGGCCTGCCGCTGGCGCGTGTTCGGATTGTTCCGGCCGCTGCTGGAGGCGGATTTGGCACAAAGCTGGATGTATCCCTGCAGCCCCTTCTTGGTCTGGCCACCCTGAAAACAGGACGGCCCTGCCGCATGGTCTACACACGTCATGAATCGATGACATCGACGACAAAGCGCCACCCGGCAAAGATGCAAGGGTGGCTGTCAGCAAATCGCGATGGAACGATTGCTGGCATGATTTTTGAGGGTGATTTCAACACGGGTGCCTATGCTAGCTGGGGACCAACCGTTGCCACACGCGTTCCAATACACGCGTCTGGCCCATATCGTGTGCCACATTATCTTGCCGAGGCCAGCGCTATTCACACCAACGGGCCAGTTGCGGGCGCGTTTCGCGGTTTTGGAGTGCCGCAGGCCGCACTCCTGCAGGAAAAACTCATGGACCGGCTGGCAGACGCTGTGGGACTTGATCGGCTTCAGATCAGAATCCAGAATGCGCTTCGTGATGGTGACAGAACGGTTTGTGGTCAAGAGCTTCATGGGGTGGGCATTGCCGAATGTCTTTTGGCGCTCTCAGACGGATGGCAGGCCGCGAGTGACCGCGTGGCGCGCTTCAATGCTGCAAATGAACAGTCCAAACGCGGCGTTGGGGTTGCCTCTTGCTGGTATGGATGTGGAAATACCGCTCTTCCCAATCCATCCACCGTGCGTCTTGGCATCACTCCCGCTGGAGCGCTCAGACTGCATCAGGGCGCAACGGATATCGGTCAGGGTTCAAATACGGTCATTGCCCAGATTTGCGCTGATGCGCTTGGAGTCAGCCTAACAGATTTCGAATTGATCGGGCCAGATACCGCACTGACCCCAGATTGCGGCAAAACATCTGCCTCACGCCAAACATTTATTACCGGCAAGGCGGCTGAATTGTCCGGGCGCGCGCTACGCCGGGATATTCTGCGCCGTAGCAATATGGATGACAGCGCCACCCTGAGGCTCGAAGGAACAAAAATCATCATCAGCGGCGAAGCCGACATCCGGCATATCGAACTCTCGGATATGCCAGTTAATGAATTTGGGTATGTACTGTGCGCTGAGGAGAGCTTTGATCCACAGACCAAACCACTTGATGAGGATGGTCAGGGCAGTCCTTATGAGGTCTATGGCTACGGTGCCCAACTTGCCGAGATCGAGGTCGACCTATTGCTTGGCACCGTCCGGGTGCTGCACATGGTTGCTGCACATGACCTTGGCCGCGTTATCAACCCAGTTCTTGCCACCGGACAGATTGAGGGCGGAATAGCACAGGGCCTTGGCATGGCGCTGATGGAGGAATTCATCCCTGGGCGAACCGAAAATCTACATGATTACCTGATCCCCTCAATTGGCGATATGCCAACCATCGAGACAATATTGATTGAAAAGCCGGATCCGGTTGGACCAATGGGCGCAAAGGGTCTTGGTGAACATGTCTTGATCCCAGCAGCGCCTGCGATACTCAACGCCATCCGCCACGCAAGTAGGGCTGATCTTGTTATGGTTCCAGCACTGCCCCACCGCGTTCTGGCCGCGATTGAGGCTAGTAAGTCAGGAGCTTGCAGATGACGGCAATGCAGAGAGAGGAGAAGATTAGATGCGATGCCTGCCCGGTTATGTGCTTCATAGCCGAGGGGAAAAGTGGCGCCTGTGACCGTTATGCCAATGACAGCGGCAAGATTGTGCGCCTTGATCCATTGACCATCCTCGATCGACGGCTTGCGGCTGGTGATCAAGTAAAGCCGTTTCTTGGCGCTGGCTGGGATGGCGGTTTTGACCAAAGCGACAAGATGTTTGTCACCGCTGTCGGTGCTGGCACGACCTATCCGGACTACAAGCCCGCCCCTTTTATTATCAGCAGGGAAATCGACGGTATTGATTTTGTTACCGTCGTTACCGAAGCCATTTTCTCCTATTGCGGTGTCAAGGTGAAGATTGACACTGATCGCCATCTTGGCAAGGAAGGTGCAACCGTGCGCTGCAATGGCGAGACGGTTGGCCTGATGATAACTTCGGAATATGGCTCTCAGATGCTCTCACTTGGCGGTGTAGACCATCTAACCGGCGGATCAAAACAGGAGGGCCGCACAACTTGTGACACGCTGAAGCGCCTGTGCAACAAAGAGGCTGTCGAACTCTCGATTGACGGCGGTGCCACCATCACTGTGCAGGCAGGCAAAGCACCGATAGTCAATGGCGTGGTCGAGAAACGTATGCGCGTCGGCTGTGGCTCAGCGACGATTGGCATGTTTGCATCACAATGGAAAGGACTTGTCAATGAGGTCGTGGTGGTCGATGATCATATCACCGGTGTCGTTTCCGAACATCAGGCAGGCAAGGTTATTGACTGGCCAGAGACAGGTATCAAGATAAAGGGAAGGCGCTCTACCCCAGGGCGGTATTTTCAGGTCGCCGAGCCTGGTCTTGGCTGGGGTGGTACCGACATCCAGGATCCTCTTACCATTCTTGGTGAATGGAATCCAAAAAAGGGCGCCCGACCCGGCCTGACCTTGCTCATGGTTTCAACCACCGGGGACCAGTTTGCCTATTTTGAGCTTAATGAGGAATTGCAGCCACAGGCAAAGCCCCTGCCCCCGACATTACGACCGACCGTCGACCTGATCACGGAAAATTGTGAGCCGGCGCTCTGTACGATTCTGTTCATGGGCGGTGCCGGCGGATCATTGCGTGCCGGCGCAACGAAAAACCCCGTCAAACTAACTCGGTCAGTACAGGCGCAGCACACCGCCGTATCATGTGGCGGCGTACCTGCCTATGTATGGCCCGGCGGCGGCATCACGATCATGCTTAACGTTCTGAATTTGCCGGACAATGCCTTTGGTTATGTGCCAACGCCTGCTCTGGTGGCACCTCTGGAATTTACTGTCAGCCGCGCGGATTATCTTGAACTTGGCGGGCATGAAAGCGCCATCCGCAGCATTGCCGAGGCTGTCGAGACTGGCAGCGAATATGGCGCCAATTCACAGTTTATTGCGCCCGGTGCCAACTCGTTGCTTGCCAGAGATGATGATGACTGTTAGCCCCCTGCACAAAGCCACTGGAATGCAGGCCCGCCTGATCGGCGCTGGTAACAGGCTCCATCTCCAGCATGGCCCCATCGACATGATCATTGATGCCGATGGCCGTCACAAAGGCGCACTTTTCACCGCGGCGACAAAGGCCGGCATATCGATTCTTGCAACATTGGTTGAGGAATTGCCACTGCTTCGGGCCCGCCATCACAGTGGCCGGCAATTTGCGGGATCTGTAGCACGGCGAATGCAGGCGGCCTGTCATCTGGCGGATGGACGCTTTGTCACGCCGATGATTGCTGTTGCCGGCGCGGTGGCCGATCATATTCTAGCCGCCATGCTTGCTGACAAATTCGCCAACGACGTGACAAAAATCAGTGTTAATAATGGTGGCGATGTTGCTTTCTGGACGGCTCCCGACGCCATAACTAAAGCACAACTTGCTGGAGTTGCCGGCGGAATGATGGAGATACACGGGCCAACAGTCTGGCGCGGACTTGCGACATCAGGATGGCAGGGCCGAAGCCATTCCCTTGGCATCGCTGACAGCGTTAGCGTTCTTGCGCGCACGGCAGCCACCGCAGATATAGCGGCGACGCTGATTGCGAACAGCGTTGCCTTGTCAAGTCACAGAGGGATTGAGAGGGTCCCGGCAAACAGTCTCAACCCCGAGAGCGATCTTGGCGACAGGCTCGTTACTACTGCGGTGCCCCCACTACCTCGGGATGATGTGTTTGCCGCGGTGGATGGTGGCCGGACTGTGGCGCAGCAGATGCTTGATCAGGAACATATCGCCGGGGCGGTGATATCGCTGCAGGGACATACCAAGATCATCGGCATGGCAGGGCAGAATATTACCGCTGATTTTGTTCAAGATAACAACAGGAAAGCAGAAAAACATTATGCCTGACTTCACATTGCGGAAAATGATGACCTTTATTGAGACCATTCATCATGAAAATGGTCCGGTTGGTGATCAGCCGCGCTGCCGCGCTGCCATTGTCGCCGTTGTCGCTAACCCCTTTGCTGGGATCTGGCAGGAAGATCTGCAATCCGCCATGGATGATCTAAAACCGCTGGGTATTCAGATGACAGATTCGCTGATTGATGCGCTGGGAGGCATTGGGGGCATCGATGGTTATGGCAAGGCAGCACTTGCCGGTGAAGGCGGTGAGCTTGAGCACACCGCCCTGTGGCACGTGCCTGGTGGCTATGCGATGCGCGAGAGGCTTGGCGAGGCTAAGGCCATTGTACCCTCAGCGATGAAGGTCGGTGGCCCTGGCATCCCGATCGACATTCCGCTTGGCCATATCAATGCTGCCTATGTGCGCAGCCATTTTGATGCGATGGAAGTCCGCCTTCCCGATGCACCGCGCAGTAGCGAGTTGATGTTTGCACTAGCAATGTCACGGGGTCCCCGTATCCATCACCGTATGGGCGGGCTACAAACCCATGAGGTCAAAGGTGAGGACGGGCTTCGTTGAGGCTTTGACTTACGCTGAAAAGACCCTAGCATTGAATAAATAAAACTAGGTTATAGCAGGGAAAATGAGATGAATTGTCTTGTTGTGGTTGACCCGCAGAATGATTTTTGCCCCGGCGGGGCATTGGCGGTCGAGGGTGGCGATCAGATCATGCCTTCGATTAATGAGATGATGGCAGCACATGATTTGGTGGTGCTGACGCAGGACTGGCATCCGCAGAACCATAGCAGCTTTGCCTCGTCACATCCAGGAAAGACCCCGCTAGAGATGATCGACATGTCCTATGGTCCACAGGTTCTGTGGCCGGACCATTGCATTCAGAGGAGCGATGGCGCGGCCTTTCATCCCGCGCTCGATACATCACGCGCTGCCGCGATCATCCGGAAAGGAATGAATCCCGCAGTTGATTCTTATTCGGCCTTTTTTGAAAATGACAAGAAAACACAGACTGGCCTTGCTGGGTATCTAAGGGAGACTGGATGCACACAGTTGACCTTGGCAGGGCTGGCAACGGATTTCTGTGTGGCTTGGTCGGCCCTTGACGGCGTTGCTGAAGGTTTTGAAGTGGAAGTCCGGTTAGCGAGTTGCCGGGGGATTGATTTTGACGGATCACTTGATGCGGCACTGGAAAACATGCGTAAATCCGGCGTAAAGCTGGTTTAAATTGAATTTTTGGAGTGATGTTATGACACCCTCAAAACACCCCTACAACGGCGATGAAACTGCGCTAGCCAAGACAGCAGGCAGAAGCATAGTCATTACATTCCTGACAGGTGGGCTTATCGGAGCCGCCCTGTTCTGGATTGCTAGCGATCTGTCGAACATGCCCGCCAGCATGCAAATGGAAAACCACATGAATATGAATGGCAGCACGTCCAGAGAGGAAGCAGGCGCGCATACACACGGGATGCTTGCGGTTGACGACTGGCTGGCAAAGCCAGCCATTACCGCCACGATTCAAAAAGACCCTATTGGTGGCTGGAATCTCAATCTGCGGACAAAAAATTTCACCTATAACGCGGCGGCGGCCGGCCTTGAGAACAAACAGGGCGAGGGTCATGCCCATATCTATGTCAATGGCGCAAAGCTGGCGCGCATCTATGGCGACTGGTTCCACATCGGCAAGCTCCCTACGGGCCATAATATAATCTCGGTAACACTGAATGCGAATGACCACAGCTCACTTACGCAGAATGGTGTCATGCTTGAACACAAGCTCACGGTCATGGTTGAATAAAGCGTTCTGCAAAGCTGTTTTGAAAAATGGCAAAAGCGCCCTCTAAGCCCGCATTTTCTAATTGCAGACAGACCATTTCATCATACAAACCCAAAATGAATCATGAGGTATTGACCTTCCTCACCGGTTTGGGTAGACACCCCGTATCGTTCATTTACGAGTTCCGGAGAGGTGGCAGAGCGGTTGAATGCACCGGTCTTGAAAACCGGCAAGGGTGCGAGCCCTTCGTGGGTTCGAATCCCACCCTCTCCGCCATTATACATCACTAAAACATGTCATAGCGTGCCAAAACCATAAGCAGGTATTGGCTTTAAAGCTTTTTAAGCTAAGCATGCGACTTCACTGCAATGCACCTTATACCAGCTCACCTTGTGGGCTGGGTTGTGGGCCAGAGTAGAGGGCGCAATGACATTGACAAATACCAAGATCACCCAGTTGCCAATAGGCAAAAAGACCTGCGATGGGCGGGGCTTGTACCTGCAACTAACAGGGCCAAAACGGGGCAAGTGGAGCTTTAGATACACCATTGGCGGGATAAGCCACGAGATGGGATTGGGTACATACCCCGAGATTAGCCTTGCAGAGGCCAGGACTTTGAGGGAGGCAGAAAAAATAAAACTGGCAAAGGGCAAGGACCCATTGCTTGAAAAGCAGAGAGCAGCACAGGTGAATGCTGAAAAAAGCAAGGTGAGGTTCTCCCACATTGCAGAGGACGTAATTGAATTGAAACGGCCAGGTTGGACAAGCCCAAAAAGCCGCCCTCAGTGGCGGAACACTCTCAAAACATATGTTTACCCGCATTTTGACCAAAAGCCTTTGTGTGAGCTTGATAGGGCTGATGTGTTGGCTGTTTTGCAACCCTATTGGAATTCCAAACACACAACTATGCGAAGATTGGTGGATAGAATGACCGCAGTTTTTGCATACGCAAAAGCAAGCGGACTCTACACAGGTGATAACCCCGCTGAATGGCGTAATAACCTAAGCCCACTATTGAGCCAAAAAAGAAAGCCAAAACACCACCCTGCCCTAGACTACAGAGACTTACCCCAGTTTTTCGCCGAGCTCGCGAATATTGACACCATAGGCTCACTGGCCCTGCAATTTACAATACTTACAGCCGCTAGAACCTCTGAGGTAATATTTGCCAGACCTGACGAAATTGATTTGAGACGGGGAATATGGCGCATACCCGCAAGCCGCATGAAGGCAAGAGAGATACACAGAGTACCATTAGCACCGCAGGCGGTGGCACTGTTGGAGGCATTATTATTGGGCCATAACCAACCCTTCATATTCCCTGGCCGCGACGCCGAAAAATCTCTCTCAAATGGCACTATGCACCAGTTGTTAAGACGCCAATTCCCCAATCTAACAGCAACAGTGCACGGCTTTAGATCAACATTCCGTACTTGGGCAGCGGAGATTGGAGATTACCACCAGCACTTAGCAGAAGTGGCTTTAGCACACAGGTTGGACCAGCGGGTGGAAGGGGCTTATAACCACTCGGATTATTTTACCAAGCGCAAAGCCATGATGATGGATTATGCTAATTATGTGACCCAACACGTACCAGAAAGGACTATAGTTGCCCACTGAAAGCCGTTACGATACACTAACCAAGTGAGCAGATGCTCCATAACCGATTAGGCAGACGCCTTACGCACCTGCCCCTTGTTAGGGGCTAACGTGGAGGTCTGCTTATGACTTACTCCGATAACATCTCAAAAAAACAGGTTGCCCGCATGGTTGGCGTGAGCGAAAGCACCATTGTACGTTGGGTAAAGGCCAAGAAATTTCCCTTACCCTACACCATTGGCGGAAGAACTTTTTACTACAAACCAGAAGTAGAGACGTGGCTTGAGAAAAAAAGAGATGAAAGAGGTTTTCAAAAAATATTTTCTGATTTGAAACAGAATCTTAAAGAAGATTTCCTAATTCATAACCTTAAATTTGAAAAAGACGAAAAACCTTAGAGATACACACAAAAATGGGACAAAATGGGTATTAGGTGATAACGGTCGCGCAGTTAAAAATGTGTTTTTGGACCGTGCTAACCCAGCATGGTGGAGCATGTAGTATCTATTGAAAAAATGTGTCTCATAACGCGAGCCTATCTGGAGCTTTAATTGACGATGAGGCATAGTGATTTAGCCCTGCTTACACCCACATAATGCAACTCTCGTCTCGCGTGTTCGGGCACTTCTCCTCAACCCCATGAAATAAGCACCGCCTTTGCAATGTGCTTTTTTTTATGGCAAAATTTTTATCAAATATTTGGAGGAGGCAAAGGATGGAAGGCTCGATAGACCTTAGTTTTGAGTCCGTTGTGGGTATCAAGCAGTTACCTTCAACAGAAGGCAGAGGTTGGTTGGCATCGGATCTTTCTCAAGAAGATTGGACCGTCAAATTAAATCACACGGCGTTAGAAGAAATCGCGTCGATGGTTAATCAACTAAAAAGGAATCCGTTACCCACTCTATTACTCCGTCCCGAGCAGTTTGAAATTCCTGAGCTATCTCGTGCGTATCAAAAAGCCAAAGACATTTGTGATATCGGAACAGGCTTTGCTGTTATAGATCAGCTGCCGATTGATCAATATGAAATTGAGGATATGGTCGATGTCTATTGGACACTCGGTTATTTAATGGGCCAGAACGTCGCTCAAAAATGGGATGGCACCATGATTTACGATGTTACAGATACTGGCAAAAAATATGGTTATGGTGTCAGAGGGTCAGCCACGAACGTAGAATTAGGTTTTCACACAGATAATGCTTTTGGAATTTCTGTACCCGATTACGTTGGTTTGATGTGTAAATACCCAGCAAAAGAAGGCGGATTGAGCCGTTTTTGCAGTCTCCACACAGTTCATTGGCGTATGGAAAAAAAGTATCCGTCTGAGTTAATGAGGCTGTATAAGCCCGTGTATTTCGATAGGCAAGCTGAGCACGACATAGGTAAAGAAAAAACCTCCTTCGCTCCGATGTTTAGCTGGAAGGATGACAAACTTAGATGTCGCGCGAACAGTTCATTGGTGAGAAAAGGTTATCAGGTTGGCGGTATTGAAATGGATGCACAACTAAAAGATGCTTTAGACGCCATCGATGAAGTTAGTCAATCACCAGACCTATGGATTGAAGCACCTTTATCTCGAGGAGAGGTTCAATATTTAAACAATCACGAACTAGGTCATTATCGATCTAATTTTGTTGATCACGATGACCCATCCAAGAAAAGACATCTCTTTCGTCTCTGGCATCGCAGTTCAGGTGGCATCAATTACGACGGATAAAGTCATCGGATGGGCATCTGCGGTTCTGCAAGCATGCGATTGGCAAAAAGAACAGAAAACCAAGTCGGTTTTGCTCATGCGCTAAAATAAACCATAACACTGCTGTGTCTAAAGTGACATTTGGCAAAAATTGGCTGAACTACAATTTCTTGATGCGTATATTTTATGCGTAACGTTTGGATCACTTAACTGTTTCATCCACCAAAAAGAGCAGAAAAATGATAAATTTTCTTACGCTTGGAACAAACAATTTGCAAAATGCCGAGGAATTTTATGACAGTGTTTTAGAACCTCTCAATTATGCGCAGATGGAGAAAGAAAAAACATATGTCGGTTACGCAAAACAAGATGAAGGTTCGTCGCCTATATTATACATCGGGAATCCATTCGACAAAGAACCTGCAAGCTCAGGCAATGGCGCCATGGTTGCATTCTCCTGCCCATCAGAGGCTATCGTTAATAAGTGCCATCAACTCCTTATCATGAACGGTGGCGCAAATGAGGGTGATCCAGGACCGCGTCCGCATTACTCAAGTAATGGTTATTACGCCTATGGAAGAGATCTTGACGGCAATAAGTTACTTTTCTACTTCGACGCGGAAGACTCAAATTAGCGAGCCTTGGCAGAATTTTTAAACTAATTGTAGACCCATTTGTGGGCTGGGATATTTTCTGTTAAAATTAAGTAATGAAAACATTGTCTTGCAGTGAAGTTAGGCGGAGGGCCTCTCCGCCATACTCCGTTTTTCTTTGGCTTTTGATTGTTAGCTATATTGGCTGTTAGAATCGTATTATATAATATGACATCTGGACATCAAATGAGAACTGACCAGTCTAATCCAAGACATCGTTAAAACTCCGTTCAAGTATCGGATCAGTTACGAACATCGCAAGCCAATCAAAACTAATCCATCCAAGGTCCAAGTTCCAAGACACAAGGTTCACGAACCTCTGAGGGGTTAAAACAATAAGTTTTTATTAGCTGTAATTAGCATGACAAATGAAATGGTTATTTTGCCCCGGTGAAGAGTAGTTTTCACAATTTCCTAAAATTTTCGCCACAAAGTCGTCAAAGGGAGAGAATATATACGCATGTGATCCTCCCTAGACTCGGACCGGCTTTTGCCGGTCCTTTTTTTGCAAACGCGTAATAGCTTAGCTTGCTCGAAGCACTACGGTGGATTTAGACTATAATCCTTATTTGAGGTGAAAAAAGTTGATCAATCTTTCCAAGAACCATTTAGGCATGATGATGGTCCTTGTATCTTCAGTTTGTTTCGCCTTTGTGCCAAACTCTGCAAAATTAGCAATGGAAGAAGGCTCTTCTTTGTTCTTTTTGATTTTATCACGTTACGCTATTGGCGCATTTTTCTTGCTTCCCCTTTTATTTTTAAAGAAGACTTCGGTTCGTATTCCCAAGCATCTAATTTGGCGAGTTGTGGTCTCAGGGCTGTTAGCATTATTTCTGCTAGCAGCAACATATCACGCGGTGAATTTTCTGGATGTTGGGCTCGTCCTGCTAATTTTATATTCATTTCCTCTTGGTGTTGCTTTGGTCTTTCATCTGACAGGAAAACAGAGGATCAAGCAAAGCCAGTGGCACTGCATAGCGATGGTAATGATTGGTCTATTGATCATGATTTATGATGGTCAGGCTAAAATTAACCTGTATGGGCTGGCCGTGAGCTTTTTTGGACTTTTTTGTTTTGTCTTGTTCATAATCCAATCAAATGTATTGGCAATGACAATAGGGTCTCCTTCCTTAAATTTTTTCATCAGCATTTTTGGATTGACCACCTTATCTCTCCTACTTTTATTTTTTCCCCATAGCACATCGATGACAATGCCAGTTTCGGCAAAAGGCATGATAGCAATATTCAGCAATGGATTTTTTTATATTTTAAGCTGGGTTCTATTCTTCGAAGGCGCACGACACATTGGCGCCGTCAGGGCTTCAATGATGGCTTGTGTTGAACCTCTTTTTGCGGCTCTGCTTGCGATGTTTTTTTTGTCTCAGATACTCTCTGTTATTGAGTGGATAGGCTTTTTTACTGTTCTGTCTTCCATATATCTGTTCGAGAAATTTAGCAGCGAGCATGAACAAAAATAATAATTTTCGTTTTGCTTCGTATTTGGTTACGGCAAATACGAATCTCCTAATGACAGTCTTTTTTTGCAGACTGTAAATCCCTTACACTATTTTTTTCATCACCTAGGCAAATCAGTGTCTTAGTCTCTAGAGATTAGATACATATAGATACCAACAAACAGTGATTGTGATCCCCAAAATAATCCTCTAATCGATCCAAAATGCGCTTGTTAAAGCATTGATTAGAAATGGTTTTAAACGATATCTAGCAGGCACAAAATAAAGGCCAATTTCAGCAAGAAAAAGATTTAAAAATGACGATTCCTCAGAAACCCTGAATTTATATCAACTGGCAGCACTCCCGGGTCCTGCGGCAGCAATCTATCTTGAAGCTGAATCAACAGCCTGCTACCTTTTTAATATTATGTCGAATTACCGCGATTATTCTCTCCTCGGCCGTGATGGCGTGGCAGCATTGGAAAATGGGCTCGCCAGATCAAACTGGTACCAAACTGAGATACCACGTAAATCGCTCGCCGCTTTGATGAAGCCTACTAACGGCCCAGCTATCCGTGATACTTTAATCCTTATTGTTGCTATGGTCGGATTAGCCACCATAGCGGGGATTCTTTACGATTCGTTGCTTTCGCTGCCCTTTTTTCTTGCGTATGGAATTCTATACGGGTCGGCAATGGACTCTCGCTGGCATGAGTGCGGTCACAAAACTGCCTTCAAAACACGCTGGATGAACGACGTCGTTTATCAGGTTGCCTGTTTCTGCATGATTCGGAACCCACACACTTGGCGATGGAGCCACGCGCGACATCACACTGACACCATAATTGTTGGCCGTGATCCCGAGATCCAGCTAATGCGGCCACCCCAATTAGCAAAACTGATAGCAAATTTCTTAGGGCTTCTTGACGTTCCAACGGGACTGCGGTTGATGGTGCTCAACGCCTTTGGAAAACTTGACCCTCAGGAAAAAACTTACATTCCTCAAAGCGAACAACACAAGGTAGTACGTGTGGCACGGCTCTGGATATTAATCTATGGAGCCACAATCAGCGTGGCTGTTGCGACGCAGAGCTGGTTACCATTGCTGCTAGTCGGCACGCCTCGGCTCTATGGCGCTTGGCATCATGTAATGACAGGAATGCTGCAGCACGGCGGCCTTGCTGACAATGTTACCGATCACCGACTTAACACACGAACAGTGCTGATGAATCCGATTTCAAGGTTCATTTACTGGAACATGAACTATCATATAGAACACCACATGTATCCGAAAGTGCCCTACCACGCGTTGCCAGCACTCCATCAATTGGTGCGGCACGATCTGCCATCGCCATCACCTTCAATCGCGGCCGCATTTACTGAGATGTGGCCAGTTCTGGTTCGACAGCTTCACAACGAGAATTATTTTTTGAAGCGGAGACTGCCAGAAAGTGCGACACCTTATCGAGAGTTGTCATGAGTGGTTTGAAGGGACAGCCCGCTACCGCCAAACATTGCAAAAAACACCAATTAAATAAAATAATTCACATCAGAAAACTTGCAAATAACTTTTGAAAATAGCAACCAAGTGAACTTACCACGTCTCAGAACAAACCTTGTCTGAAGGAGATGACATGTTGGGTTCTACTGTTTACACTTTACTATTGGCGTTGTTTTGTAATTTGATAGTAAATAACGCCTGGTCGCGTGAAATTGAGGTGCAGCTGACTTACCAAGTGCAATGGGGTGACCTTGATATAGCGAAAGCTGAAGCTGAATGGGTGTTTAAAGAAGGTACATATACGATGAGTGGTGCCTCACAAACTTTGGGTATTGTGAAAAAAATTAGAGATTTTAGAGGCGCTTCCAAACTATCGGGTAATATAATCGAGGATGCTTTTCAGCCTGTTAAACTTCAAATAACCAGCGTTTCTGGTGAACAAAAAAAACAAGCTGAAACAACTTGGAACCCAATAAATGGCGCGATAAAGACAAAACGACACCCTAAGATTGACAAGGAAAAAGTATTTCCATTACGCCAGAAATTAATAACAAGTTCGATTGATCCTTTTAGCGCGATGTTGAACACGCTGAGAACAATACAAAAAATTGGTAGATGCGAAGGTACTTATCGCATCTACGATGGTCTCAGAACTGCGATTTTGAGTTTTCATGATATGGGAGTGCAACATTTAATCAAGGATAGGCCTTCTGCTTTTGGAGGCAGCACAATAAAATGTGGAGTTGTAAGCAAGCCCACTGGGGGGCATCAGATAAAAAACCGGTGGAGGAAAAAAAATAAAGAAAAAGATAACGTTGTTGGGTTCATTTCAGAGTTAGAGTCGGGGTTGTTCATTCCTGTCAGAATTGAGGTGGCTACACCGATTGGTAAAATCATCTCTAGACTTCACATGCCCAGCTTAATCGTCACTGAACGTTGAGAGGTAATCGATCCAATTCATATCGCTAGACATTACTTATTTGGGTGCTTCGGAGGGTTTCATAACGAATAGGCCTGCGCCGACAACTAAAAAGCTACCTATAAGGGTTGTTATAGCAGGTGTCTCATCAAATAAAAAAGCGCCCCAAAGCAACGCAAAAACAAGCCCAAAATAATTTAATGGTGCCAAATCTGATGCACCGTTCAATTGAAATGCTCTTATAAGTAAAAAATGCCCAAGGCTTGCTAATGTTATCATCACAGCGATTGCTAAAATTTCAGCTACGGTCGTTGGATTTACCCATACAAAAGGTATAACAAAACAAGTCGCAAGTGCTCCGAAAGCCGTCGTATAAAAGAGTGTTGTCCGAGCGTCATCACCCTTTCCAAGTGACCTGGTAAGCACACTGTAAATTGCATAAAATGTCGCTGCGAGTATCGGTAAAAGCGCAAATGCTGAAAAATGAAATTGTTGCGGCTGCACTATAATGATTGCTCCAGTAAAGCCTAGCAGTATACCAAAGCATTTTTTTATACCAAGACTCTCTCCAAGAAACAGCATTGCCAGCAAGGAAATAATTAGCGGTGCCACTTGGAAGGTTGCAGCAGCTTGACCTTGGTCAATAAATTTTAGCGCAAAAAAGAAACAAACAGTTGTTCCAAATAATGTGCCTGACCTTAAGATTTGAATGCCTAAATTATCTGTTTCAGCTGAAGCCCTCAGATTTGATGACAGTATGCACAGCACTACAAGAAATTGACCGAGATAGCGAAACCAAATTACTTGCATAACTGGCATTGTTTGGGACAAATATTTCGCCATTGCATCCATACCAGGTAAACAGCACATCGCTGTAACCATCAGAATAAAACTGAGTTGCCTACTCGTTGAATGTTCCATTAACTCCAGCTCACTCAGTACAAGTTGCAAATAGGTCATTGATAGTCAGATTAGCATTTGATTTTTTGGACCACTGAATTGAATTTTCACCGGACGCCTTCACCAAATCACCAAGGTCCGAGGCCAAAGAGCAAGCACTCATACCTAATAATCCTGCATCCTCCAAGCGAAAGACCAGCTAAATCAGCGACGAGCATCAATAAACTGGGCTCAAAATCGGCTATCAGTGCCTGACCGTCCGTGGACCACTGACTTTTGTTTTTGAACTATGTGTTTATACCCCTACTCTGGTTTCAGACAATTTTCACACTGCCATAACATTTTAGCCACAAAGTCGTTATACTGAGTGAACATTTTCTTCATATTTCCTCCCTTAAACTTGGACCGGCTTATGCTGGTCCTTTTTTATGAAAAATTGAATCTTGAGTTTACAGATGATTGCCTTAACTCATGGTCAATGAGTAAAGTCCCGAATATGAGTTTAAGAAAGAATATCCCATCGACAGCCAGTGTTGCAATTCCGGGCCAAGATGGCCGCCTTTTGGCGACGGCGGCAGATAGGAACGCTAATCCCATCGTAGACCTTGTTGTGGAGATTGCACCTGAAACTGGTCAGGCGTTGGAAATAGCAAGCGGAACAGGCCAACACATCGTGAAGCTAGCTGCTGCAAAACCCAAATTAAACTGGCAACCATCCGATATTGATCCAACACGTATTGCAAGCATCAAAACTTGGAGCTCGGACAAAACTCTAGCTAATTTGAATACACCAATTTTTTTAGATGCAACTCAAGTTGGTTGGTCTTCAGAACATACTAATCAAAACTTTGTACTTTTAGTAAACCTCATCCACTTGATAAGTGTATCTGAGACGAAAACAATTATCGGCGAAATCTCCCTTGCTCTGGCGTCAGGTGGCCGCTCCATAATTTATGGGCCTTTCAAAAGGAATGGAAAACTAACAACTCCTGGCGACAAGTCTTTTCATCAAAGTTTAAAAGCAACTGACCCTGAAATTGGATACAAAAATGACACATGGATGATTGAGCAAGTTAAGAGAGAGGGATTAGCTTTGTTGAGAATTGAAAAAATGCCCGCAAATAATCTCGCATTCATTGTTGAAAAACAAAGATGAAGTCAGCCAAAAGTCCTTGCATTGATATTTGCGATTTCTCCGGACCCAAAGGATAGTGCCTGGGTTGTGGCCGTAATCGCTCTGAATGTGACAAATGAAAAAAGATGAGGCCATACGACATCAAGGCTCTACAAGGTCAATTAAAAAAAGGTTAGTGCAAATGACAATAAAAGATAAAAGTAAGTGATCGCCTGGGATGATCACTATCACCAGTAAATTACGATAAAAAAAGCGATCGCCCTATTTACATTCGTTTTTGTCGATCATCGACATATAAGGTGCTGATTTGATTGTCAGATCTGTTTAGTCAACTTGTTGATGTCAGTTTCTTGTATATCAGCAATAGCTTTTGCAACACGCCAATCATTCGTCGTTCCATCTGGTGACCGCGCAGTTATGACTGTTTCTGTTGGTGGGCACCCCGGTTCGTGGCAATTAAGTTCAGCGACACTCAGTGTTGTGTCATCTGGCAACTCAAATTGCTCTGCCACAATTTTTTTTAAGTTTCTTACAGCGTTTGCGTCAGGGCGCTTTTTATTAAACATTCCTTTCATAAGCTGCTCCAGTTCCTAGTGGTGCCCACAAAACGTTTCCTTTAGCATCACCTATTGCGAGGTGGGATTTCGATGGTGAGAGTGCCATCGCTGTAATCTCGGCGCCGGAAGAACCTCGAATAGCTATTGGATCTACCGTTTCATCAAGCTTCGCCAACAACACTGACCCATCGCGAAAACCAGCAAAGACGGCATCCTCATTCTGCAATGCTAAAACACACGTTGCTATTTGTTTACGATTGTGGGCAACGCACAAGGGAGATCGTTCCATGGGGCCATTCTTGCCATCAAATGGCCAGCAGATAGCTTCATCAGCACCGGAGGTTACAAGAAAAGGGGTGTCTCCGGCCCATGCAAAACTTTTGACCTTGGCGGGATAACCTGACATGGCAAGGTTCGCTTTATCGCGTATCCTCCACCCATGAACAGCATTTTCTTGCATGGCAGAGACAAGATATTTTCCATCTGGACTAAAGGTTACGGCACCATGAAATCCTTTCCACGCAAAAGTTGAGGATTTCCATTTTCGCTTAGTGCGTTCCCACACTGTGACACCCCCATAATGTGCCACGGCAAGCCGTTGTCCTCTTACATCAAAACTCAGGCCGCCAACGGTGCTTGAGTGAACAAAGTTTATTGGCTTAGATTGCCTAGCGGACCACAGTTGAACATTTTTGCCAGAAGAGCACGCTACTAACCCCTGAGTTGCTGCAACGCAATCAACCCACTTTGTATCAAAATCAGCAAGTTCTTGCATGATCCCATTGGGTGTGATTTTAAGACAACGCCCATCGTCACCACCGGTCACTAAAACATCCTGGTAAGCAGCCATGCACAAGATAACTCCGAGATGGCTTTGCTGAACAGAGGGTTTTTGCCCGGGACGAAAAAATCTTATAGAGCCATCGCCAAAGCCAACGGCAACAGCATCTCCAACAGTCGCGGCACCAGTGACCGGTGCTCCAAGCTCGTATTTAAGCCCACGCCTCTCAACTTCAGTTTCGCTAATCCCTATTCTCTTAGCAGTGCGATCAACAGTTGTTGACGTTACGCCGCTTTGCATCCTTCAAAACCCTCCTTGAGGTTCATGCTTTCCAGGTTGCGACCGATAAAAACCATACGCGAATTTCTATTTGCTCCCTCTGGCCAAGCCCCCATTGGCGACGCATCCATAAGCATGTGTACACCCTGGAACACATAGCGTTCATCAATCCCAAGAAATTCAATAATACCCTTCGAACGTAAAATATCTTGGCCATGTGTTTGAAGAAGCTTTCCAAACCAGGCCTCAAATTTTTCCAGGTCAAGTGGAGCCTCAGATACAAACGACACGCTGGTTACATCATCATCATGCTCATGATCATGGTCGGAGTCTAAAAAATCTGGCTCCACCTCAAGGACACGCTCAAGGCTGAAAGCGTCTAGGCTAAGAATGTTTTCCAGCGGCGCGTCGCAGTGCGCAGTTCGGATGATTTTAGTGTATGGATTGATTTTTTTTATACGCTTTTCAACGCCATCTAGACCAGTTTCGTCCACAAGGTCTGTTTTGTTAAGCAACACAACATCTGCAAATGCAACCTGCTCCTCAGCTTCGTGATGTTCACCTAATTGGGAATTTAGGTGCACAGCGTCAGCTACTGTAACGATGGCGTCTAGTTTCGTGCGATCTGCTACATCCTGGTCTACAAAAAAAGTCTGGGCTACTGGTGCTGGATCTGCGAGGCCAGTGGTTTCAACGATAATCGCATCTAATTGGTCTGCACGTTTCATAAGTCCGCTCAGAATGCGGATTAAGTCGCCCCGGACAGTGCAGCAAATGCAACCATTATTCATCTCAAAAACTTCTTCATCAGCATCTACTACGAGGTCATTATCAATACCCTCTTCGCCAAATTCATTAACGATCACCGCGTATCGACGCCCATGTTGTTCAGTGAGAATGCGGTTCAGAAGCGTAGTTTTCCCCGCACCAAGAAAGCCGGTCAAAACGGTTACAGGCACTTGTTGTGTTTGGTTCATATTTTGTCTCTCTATAACGTTTGGTTGAAGAGAATGCTAACCCTTTGCTGAGCTACTGCATTATGTTATAACATAACACCATAAAGTCGGCAAAAAGATAAATGAACTGGCATTTATTTTCTAGTATTCCTAGGGTTAAATGGTGCAAGGCACAAAATTCAGACACTTGGTCAGAAAATATTAATATGTGATTACTATGTGGAGATGATTTTGGATCGAGTGCCGGTAACACTTCTTACAGGTTTTCTTGGTAGTGGCAAATCAACACTGCTAACACAAATTTTACATGATCCGGGGTTTGCTGATACCGCGGTCATTGTCAACGAATTCGGTGAAGTTGGGCTTGATGGGATCTTAATCCATCATGAAGATGGACAGATTGTAGAAATGACATCAGGATGCATTTGTTGCACCATCAGAGGCGACATCCGTCAAACGCTTCTAAAGCTTCAAAGAGACCTTGACCTAAGAAAAATCCCAAACTTTTCGAGATTAGTTGTGGAGTCGACCGGACTAGCTGACCCTGCCCCTGTTATCCATACCCTTATGAGTGATCCGTTTCTTGATAACCACTATATGTTGGGTGGAGTTATAACAACAATTGATGCAATCAATGGAGAAGAAACGCTTAATTCACACAAGGAATGCTTAAAGCAAATAGCCGTAGCTGATCGATTGGTAATTACAAAAACAGATCTAATTGATGAAAGTAGTAACCTGGAAAAGTTGGAAAAACTGAAAGCTAAACTTTCTTCTATAAACCCTAATGCTCCAATTCTCTGTTGTCACGAACAAGATTTTGAATTTAGCAGTCTTTT
Source organism: uncultured SAR116 cluster alpha proteobacterium (assembly GCA_902596655.1). Lineage (GTDB taxonomy): Bacteria > Pseudomonadota > Alphaproteobacteria > Puniceispirillales > Puniceispirillaceae > MED-G116. The sequence continues at coordinate 29,105 of CACJUX010000008.1, forward strand.
TAACACCTCACTTTATGACCCGAATAGCAAGACAATGAACGTTCGACAATGGTTGAATGACGAAGCCAATATAAAAAACGAGAAAATCCACAACCACCAACATTCACACGGCCATACCCATCAAGATGTGACACGGCATGGTTCCGACATCAGGTCGTTTACCCTAGTATTTAATCAGCCGATAGAAATAGATAGCTTTGCTAAAGCGCTGGAGGTTTTAGCCTTTACTAACGGGGCGAATTTATTGCGCCTCAAGGGCATAGTTAACACTAAAGACCGGCCAGGAAAGCCTCTTGTTATCCATGGCGTCCAGCATGTGTTCCATGACCCGGTCTGGTTGGATGATTGGCCGGATGAGAACCATCAAACGCGGCTTGTTTTTATCACCAATAAAATTGACCGAGAGATATTAGATGATTTCTTCAAGTCATGGTTAGGTTCATATAACGGGCAGTGGCAATAAACATTTCCCGTTGGTTTTCCGTCACCACATCAAAATATTACTAAAATCCTAATCCTTCGATGCTCCAACAAGACACAAAGCCCAAGAAGCAGAAGTCACCGCCCAGAATGGCTGACACTCCAAACGAAAGAGGAACTGAACCAGTAAACTGCAAAAGTAATCCGCGATTAGAAGGTGAGTGCAGATTTAGGGCGGGATTTTGGTAGCGTGATATTTTCTATTCTAAAAAGATAGTTATTTCGATGTGTACAATCTAACCTTTACACAAAAAAGCGTCATCAGATTTAGTCAATAAACTTCAATGTCCATTTTAAACTTCTGGTTGCGTTGAATTATCCAAACCAAAGCATTTCATTTAAAACCTTATTAATTAAACTCATTTATAGGTCACGCTATTTTCTGTGTTGATCATTTCATAAAAATATTTGCTTGCAATGAACTCAAGCGGAGGGCTTCAGGTCATCTAAATGGATACTTTTGGCGCCGATGACGATTTTCCATACCAATGTTGGTGTCCAGTCTCCAAAATTAATGAGTTCGAACAGAAACCCATTGCTGCATCACTATTCTGGTCAACAAGAATTACCGCGATGCCTTTTTTCACCAATTTCCCCAATGCCTCATAACATTCATCCACAACACTTGGCATAAGCCCTAATGAAAGTTCGTCCACAAGCATTAAGCTAGGGTTTGACATCATTGCTCTCCCAAAAGCGAGCATCTGTTGTTCACCACCAGAGAGAGAGCCAGCAAGTTGTTTTTGGCGATCCGATAATCTTGGAAAAACATCCATTACGCGGGTTATGTTTTCAGCCTGCATTTTGTTTGGACGAGAGTAACCGCCCACCACGAGGTTCTCAAAAACCGTTAAATCAGGAAAAACTCTACGTCCCTCTGGTACCAATCCAACCCCCAAAAAACAACGCTTGTCAGGCCCTTTGGATGCTAGATCCGTTCCATTCAATATTATCTTGCCTGAATTTGGTGAAATGTGACCCGAAATTGACATCAATAAGGTTGTCTTTCCTGCACCATTTGATCCTACCAAAGCGAGAGTCTCTCCTTCCTCAATCTCCAAATTAATGTCGCGAAGAACCGTTATATCTCTATATCCAGAGCATAAATCTCTAATCTGCAACATCGCTACGCATCCACTCCAAGATAGGCCCGTCTGACCTCTGGTTCGGCTATAACTTTATTTGTGTCCCCAAAGGCCAATGCACGTCCATTTGATTGGACATATAGCGTGGGGCAAACACGTTGGACTTGGAGTAAATTGTGCTCAATCAAAATCACGCTTAGACCTTTTCTAGGAAGGCTAGCAATCAAGTCTGCCATCTGCTCTGCCTCGGGTTTACTCAAGCCTGCTAAAGGTTCATCTAATAGCAATAACAGTGGATTGAGAGCCAAAGCTCGTGCGACTTCTAATCTCTTTAGAAAACCCAAGGGAAGTTCATTGGGTAGTTTTTGTACATGGTCACCAAGACCTACTTGTATTAACAATTCCTGAGCCACTTCACGCTCCTCAGATCGTTCTCGCACCATTAACGCTCGCAGAGGCGAAAGCAACTTCGCTCCGCCAGAAGCCAATGCAACGTTATCCAACAAAGACATCTTTCTAAGTGGCTTAACAATTTGTTGGCCGAGGGCGACACCAGCATGTATGCGCTGGACGGACCTAAGGCCAGTGATATTTTTGCCATCCAAAAAAACACTGCCACTAAGAGGGGTAATCATTCCCATAATCACACGCATTAACGTAGTTTTGCCCGCACCATTCGGGCCAATAAAACCAAGTAATTGATTATCATCTATCTCAAAGCTGACGTCTTGAAGTGCAGAAAGGCCGCCAAATTTCACAGACACGTTTTTGATTTGGAGTCGCTTTGTGGTCATTTCACAGCTCTCCATCTTGAGACTTTTCTCAACAACCCGTCGATGCCGTCAGGCGCAAAGCGCATGGCTCCAAACAAAAGCAGCCCATAAACGAGTAACTTGTAATCATCAATCACCTGAAAGAACTGGGGCAAAGCAGAGAGGAAAGCCGCAGAAAGGATGACGCCCCAAATGGAACCAATACCCCCAACAATAACCATTGCGAGTACTGAAATAGATTCCACAAATCCAAAACTATCAGGTCCGATAAATCTGACTTGATGAGCATATAGCGCGCCTGCTAATCCAGCGCCTGATGTGCCAACAATAAATGCGAAGAGTTTGAATTTGGGAACATTGATCCCCAACAGTGTTGCTGTGTCTTCGTCTTCAGAGATCGAGTCAAAAGCGAACCCTGTCCAAGATCTACGTATCCAAATTGTAAAAAGGAGATAAGCCAGAACACACAGCAGCGAAGTCACGAGCAAGCCTATTCTTCCAAAGTCTGGCGCGGGAATTCCTGCAATTCCAATCTCACCACCCAGAAGCTCTTGTTTTCTAACAATTCCCGTAAATAAAAAAACCACACCCATAGTGGTTATGGCGAGAAAGTCGTGGCGAACGCGGAGTGATGCAACACCAACAATCAAACCAATTAATGCTGCCGTGCCCATGGCTGGAATGAACGTTATGACCATTGGCACGCCGGCTTTGCTGAGCATGGCACTGGTGTAGGCACCTATACCAAGAAAGGCTGCATGACCCAAACTGACTTGACCACAAAAACCCGTTATAACGTTAAGCGATAATGCAAACAAAACTGCGATTGCCATATTCGTCAAAACAACAATCTCATAAGTCATAAAATTAACCCCTCGCCAAAAGGCCTTGAGGACGAACCATCAACACCATTATGAGAAAGGCAAAGGCAATTGAGTCTCTGTCTAGAAGATGGCCAACATAAATCGTGCCAAATGACTCTATTATTCCAAGCGCTAGAGACGCAATAAGGGCTCCACGCACACTCCCAAGCCCACCAAGAACAATAATTGCCAAAGCTTTATATGATGGAACGGAGCCCATCGTCGGTTCGACTAGGTTGTTCAGAAGGGAAACCATAACTCCTGCAGCACCTGCAAACGCTGAACCTATAAAAAAACTTCCATATCGGATTATCTCCACATTAACACCGCTGCTTGCTGCTATTTGTGGATCGACCACGGTGGCACGCGCTGCAATACCCATACGCGTATTAATTGCTAACCAGCCGACACCAGAAAGGAGTCCAACGGCAAGTATCACTACCAAAACACGTGCCTGGCTGAGTGAAATTCCAGGTAAAATTTCAATTTGAACTTGCAAAGGAGGGCTAACATACGAAAGACCATAAGCGCCAAAGAAAATTCGAAATAATTCTTCCGAGGCGATAAAGATGCCAATTGAAGCTATCAGAGCAATCAACGGCGTTCTATTTAGCAACGGCTTATAGATGATTGTATAACTGCTCATTCCCACCACACCAACGACTAGCATTGCTGTCATTAGAGCAAGCAAAAAACTTCCACTACCGTTGGTCACTAAAACGCCAATGTAGCCACCCAAAGTGAAAAGCGCGGCATGAGCGACGTGGAGGATACGCAACAGTCCATAGACAAGAGTCAACCCCAAGGCAATCAGTGCATAGATTGCTCCCTGGATTACACCTTGGATGCATAAATCAACAAACAACATTTTGACAGGTCAAAAAGCAAGCCCCAAATCTTTTAGAGGAGCTTGCTTCAGTTGATTGTAATTTCTTACTTTGACGGCGGGGCTAAAAGAACTGCATCACTTATCACTGAATGATGATGCCAATTACCATTTTTGACAATTTGGACTTGTACATCCTTTTGAACCTCACCCAAAGCGTTGAAGGAAATTTTGCCTGTTGACGCAGAAAGGTTAGTTTTCGAAATAGCGTCACGCAATGCCGAGGCGTCACTTGATCCGGCTCTTTTTAGCGAATCTGCCAACACCAAAAGAGCTGTATGACCAGATGCCGCAACCATATCAGCTGGGTAACCAGCCTTTTTAGCAAAACCACTGATAAAAGCTTGCGTTTCAGGACTAGAGGAGTCTCGATCCAAAGATGTTGTAATCATTACACCCTCAGAGGCTCTACCAGCAATTTCAATGAATTTCTGGCTATCATAACCTTCCTGGCCAACTATTGGCTGACTCAAACCCGCTGCTCGGATTTGGCTCACCATGGGCCCGGCGGTGAAAAAATATCCAGATGCATAAATAGCATCTGGTTTATCAGCTTTGATCTTAGAAATGATGGGCCCAAACTCTCGATCTTTAATGCTGTAGTCGTATTCAGCCACTATTTCCACACCAAAGTTGCCAGCCTGCTCCCTAAATCCTGCAGCTAATGACTTTCCAAAATCGTTGTTGAGAGTAACCATCACTACACGTTTTTTTCCTAACATTTCACCTATCAGTTTTGCGCCTGCTCGGCCTTGTACTTCACCCATGAAAGATGTTCGGAAGACATAATCACCTGCCCGAGTAATATCAGGATGAATGGCATAGGCAGATATATATGGAACTTTGCTCTCGGCAAAAATCGTGGCTGCCGCCCGAGTTGCACCAGAATAACTGCCCGAAATTCCAGCAACAACGTTATCTTTGCTGATCATTTTAACGGCGAGTGGGCCAGACTCCTTCGGACTAGCCTGATCGTCGTAGACAACTAACTCCAACATACTGCCATTTACACCGCCAGAGCCATTTACCTGGCTTACGGCAAGCTCAGCTCCATGTAGGGCAGATTGACCATCCGCAGCTGCAAATCCAGTGAGGGGCACATTAAAGCCTATTTTAATGGTATCAGCAGACGCAGAAACAACTGCTGCGCTAACGGCTAACGCGCTGCCAAGTAACGTGGCTTTAAGATATTTTTTCATGTCTCTCTCCAAAATTTTTGTCTTACGACAGCTCCCCTCATTGAAAGGAAGAGCCGATCTCTCTTAATACTAAGCCTGAAAAGGTAAATCAGTCAAAATGACTTGGTTTATCCATAATAATTTACGTGTGACCTTCAATTGATAATTACAACCATCAGCATACAATGGAGAGGAGGATTAAATATTTGTTTGTAGGCTGAAAGTTTTTATTTTTAAGACATGTGATTCAGAGAATTTGGGATGGAAAATCTATTTGCTATCTAGCCTTACAAGAAATTTTTTTATCCTTAAACTGTTGACAGTAATTTTGCTTGGACAAATCAAATATTAATTCACCGAGTCAAAATGCCTTCAATAAATTTCTCAATGTTGCCGCGACAACACCCATGTAGACATCATCGTAACCGTCTTCATTTTCGAGAACGCTCAGAAATGAAATTGAAGTTTTCTTTTGGGTATCGACCAACAGAAATTGCCCCCCATACCCTGCATGACCTACGAAACGACCATCTGTCATGACATGGTTTGAATACCTTAGCCAATCTTTCGGTTCTGATAGCTTAGGCGCCGGTCTGGCGAGGCTTTTTGATAGAAATTTCTCATTAGCAAAAGGCTGACCACTTATATCCTTTCCCTTTCTTGTGAAAATTAGGCCAAAACGCGCAAGATCACGTGCACTTAAGCAACCACCACCAGAAAAAGCGGGATAACCTTCAGGACTGAGACTAATGTAAAAAGCACCTTCATAACCTATCGCATCCGCAATTTCTTCGATGTGTTGAGCAGGAGTCTTTTGTGAGATTTTTGCAATTATTCGAGTCAGAACATCTGTATTTGCAGATTTATACTGCGCCTCGCCAAAAGATGCGTCATCTACGTATCCTGTTATGCTGTTCGTAAATTCTTCGAGATTTGTCTCCTTAAGGCTCTGATCACGCGGTAAGCGCCATCCAAGCGCAATTTCTTCAGTGAAACAATCAGAATTCGGATCGAAATAATCCTCCGAAAAGTTATTGTTCACTGACATATCAAGAAGTCTCTGAACGGGTGCGTTTGCGTAGCCGGTTCCAATATCCGGCAAATAATCACTTACTTTTGCGTTTAGAGATAAAACCCCTTGCCCAATCAAACGACCAACAATTAAGTGGACATGAAGTTTTGAAATTGACTGGATAGAGTGGGGCCGCGTTGGTGAAAAATCGTCTGCGGACGCTTCCAACACAATTTCATCTTCATGAATACAGCATAAAGCTGAAAAAGCCGGATGACACATTAATTCCTGCAAATCAGGACCAATTGTAATAGTCGACGCCTCGTTGTGATCAAGAACCAACACGTCCCTTGATCTTACCATCAGCGCACGACGGAATAGGTTGTTCGCATTATGAAATCCATGTCGCCTATGCCGAGCCTGATTCCACCGCTGCTTGTTATTTTCACCTATCGTCAAATCAGGATTTGATATCGTATTATAATTTTGCATTTCACCACATCCAAATTTGCAATCAAACAAAAGAGGTTAATGCCCTTAACTAAAGCGCGCACGTTAATCACGACATTTCAGGCGCTAAACCCGGTCTTCTCTCAGCACAATCAAGCCACGGTTTTTCATTTTCAAAGGCCTTAGCAATTCGAAACACTGTTTGATCATCATATGGTCGACCAATTACCTGTATGCCTGTCGGTACACCACTAGATGCTCGGCCAGATGGAACCGCTATGACTGGACATTTGTTAAACATATTCCAAAGGACCGCCATAGTGGTGTCAGTATCGGTGTATTCTTTGCCATTTACATTAACGGTATCTTTTTGCCATCCGGTAGCTGGAATATCAGTGTAAGCAGTCGTAGGAGTTATAAAGGCATCATATTCCTGAAAAAGAGGGCCGAGATTATCTGACCATACTTGGCCGGCCGCAAGAATAGATTGATGATAAACTCCAGTCGAGTAACTGTTGGCAGTTTCAACTAATTGCGGAACATAATCACTAACAATATCGCCATGTTGTTTAACGGTTTCATTTAAAAATGCCGCAAATAATACCTCCTGATTGCCGAGAGCAAGATCGATGAGTTCACTCGCCCAGGTTACTGACACTTCATCCACTTTAGCCCCAGCATGGCGCAATACCCGTAGTGCTTCATTGCTCTCACGTCGGACATCAGCTGAAATTTCGTAACATCCCAAATCCATTGAAAACGCAATTTTCATGCCCTTTACATTCTGATCGCTAAGCTCTATTTCGACAGGACTAATGAAGGAATTATGGTCTCTGTGATCTCGACCGGACATCACATTTGCCATTAACGCACAATCTTCAACAGTTCGTGTCATTGGACCTGATTTAGAGTATGCGTTAAATGAGCTAGTGCCAATGGTTGGAATGCGCCCATGGGGTGGTTGATAACCAACGACACCACATTGGCTAGCCGGTTGCCGAATCGAGCCAGTGCTGTCGCTACCGGTTGCGATTGTCGTCGCCCCTATGCTTAACGCAGCTGCTGAACCACCTGAGGACCCTCCTGGAGATATTCCTTCTTTCCATGGGTTATGAGTAACTCCCCACATTCGGGATTGAGTAGTAAACAGCCATGCAAATTCAGGGATTGTTGTTCGCGCAAAAACATTTGCACCAGCGTCTAAAAGCCTTTGTATGTGTGGAGATGTTTGTTCACAAATATTTTGGGCATTGATAAGAGATCCTGCTGTTGTACGTTTCCCTGCTATTTCACAAAGATCTTTTACCGCAAGAGGGATGCCCTCGAGTGGGCCAATGTCTGCAATCCTTTGTGTATATAAGGTTTCAGATTTTTTTGCATTTTCTCTGGCCTCTTCAAAATAGCAATCAGCGAAAGGATTCACTGTATCAGCTACCAAATTCGCTTTTTTTATGATAGCGTCAATCATTTCCACCGGAGATAGAGATAAATTTCGAAATCTCTTCAGAGCTTCATTGGCGGACATGTAGCAAAGATCATCAATACTCATCAAATTTTTCCACAATTATTCAATTTCATATTTTTGTCATTGAACTCAAGGGAGGCCACTTGTTAGGTGATGCCGCCCATGGTTGGACTCGTTCCAAAGCGGCGCCAATTTGAAAAACCGTAACATCATCACAAGGGCGGCCAATAATTTGCAACCCACAGGGCAAGGCTTCATCTGTAGTTCCGCTAGGCACTGAGAGAACGGGACATCTACTATAAAGATTAAACAATCCTGTCATGGTTATTTCCGTATCAGTAAGTTGATAACCGTTAACCACTATCTTTTGTTTTTGCCAATTTTCTGCAGGCACCAAGGGGGAGGATACAGTTGGACAGAGCAGCGCCTCATATTTTTCAAACAAAGGCCCAAGGTGGCTTTGCCAGATTTCACCGGCAAGTGCCATGGATTTGCAAAAATCTGATGAGTTGAAACTTAGTGCTGTCTCAAGCAACTCTGGAACATAATCGCTAATGATATCCGGAAATTTGTCTATGGCTTCTTGAAGAAACTGATGTGCCAAAAACTCCTGAGCGCCATGTGACAACCTAATTATCTCATCAAGGCCGTTCAGTGATATTTCTTCGACCTGGGCACCCGCTTTTTGGAGGGCATCTATTGATGTTATGAATTCTCGCTCAACGTCATCTGCAAGTTGGAAATATCCAAGATTTCTGGAAAAAGCTATTTTCATGCCGATGATGTCCGGCAGGCAATCTGGAATCGTGACTAAGTTATTGAGGGTTGTGTGGTCTAACGGGTGGGGCCCTGACATCACGTTTGACATCAAAGCCACATCAGACACAGTCCTTGCCATAGGACCAACTTGAACAAACGGATCAAAAGAATTCGATGGAGAGAGGGGCATTCGCCCATATGGTGGTTTATAGCCAACAATCCCACATTGGCTCGCAGGTTGTCTTATCGAGCCAGCGCTATCGCTGCCTGTGGCAATTGTCGTTGCACCAGCAGCCAAGGCTGCAGCTGATCCACCTGATGAGCCGCCTGGCGTGATATCCAACCGCCAGGGGTTGCGCGTAACTCCCCACATGCGTGAATGACAGGTGAAAAGCCAGCAGAACTCAGGACAAGTGGTTCTGGCAAACAAATTTGCACCACTCACCAACAGTCTTTCAATTGACGGGTTTGTATGTCGATCAATGCGATCTTTGTTGATAAGCGAACCATTAGTGGAACGTCGAGCCATTATTGGCGTGCTATCCTTAACAACCAATGGCAATCCCTCTAGGGCCCCTAACCTGTCATCTGGATCTTTGTACTTTTCCTCAGCTATTTTCGCATTGTTAAGCGCCTCATCAAAATATTTGTCTGCGAATGGATTAATAGTATCTTGTATTTGTTCAGCTCTTGTTATTACTGCCTCATTAAGCTCTAGAGGGGATAGCGAGCGCGACCTAAACTTCTTCAAAGCATCTGTAGCTGATATGTAGACTAGGTCATTCATTTACCAATGCGCTCTTTCTTATCAGTCTGGCAAGGCATGTATGTTTGAATTCAACAAACGCCTTGTGTATTCGTGCGCCGGTTTGGAAAATATATCTTCTGTGGTCCCCTCCTCTACAACTTCACCCATCAACATAATTACCATTCTGTCACTTATGTGCCGAACAACATTGAGATTATGGGTGACAATCAAAATCGGTAATCTAATTTTGTCCTGAATTTCAGCCAAAAGGTTTAGGATTTCACCTTGAATAGACACATCCAATCCCGCAGTTGGTTCATCGGCAATTAATAATTTAGGGTTTTGTGCTAACGCTCTAGCCACGCAAACCCGCCGTGCTTGACCTCCAGAAAGTTCATGAGGATATCGACTGGAAAATTTAGCGGGAAGTCCAACCAAGGAAAGGAGGTTTTGAACCTCTTGAACCTGATCATTGGCATTAACTACTACATTGGGAAGCGCTTCTTTAATTATTTTTTCAACTGTCATCCTCGGGCTTAAGCTGCCGGTGGGATCTTGAAAAATATACCCAATTTCATTTCGGGTTGACTCCAAGTCATCCCGACTTTGATCAAGTATCGATTTGCCGAAAAAACTAATTGTCCCTGTCTGACAAGAAACCAACCTGATTATGGAACGAATTAAGGTTGTTTTACCTGACCCACTCTCACCAACAATAGCAAGTGTTTCTCCTGCAAAGAGGTGTAGCGATACATTATTTACAGCCGTAATGTTCCTTGAAATTGCCTTTTGAAACAAAGTTGCCAATCCAAATGGCTTCGGAAATTTCACTGTAAGATTCATTATCTGTAAAATAGGTGCTCGGTCTCTAGAAAGGCGCTTGGCTTTTGCTGTTTCGTCTTCAACTCTTTTTTCGTTAGGTGCGTCCATCGTCGGTAACTGTCGGCATTTTTCTTCAATCCGAGCTGGATCACACTTCAGAAGGTTTTTCGTGTAATTATTTTTTGGTCTCAGAAAAACATCTCTAACGTTTCCTACTTCCTGAATGCTACCCTGATGCATTACCACCACGTCATCACAAAGTGAGGCAACTACCCCGAGATGATGAGTAACAAAAACCATTGCGCACCCTATCTTACTTTGAAGCTCCTTTAGCAAGGCGATGATCTCAACTTCTAACGTTGCATCCAATGCAGTTGTTGGCTCGTCGGCAATAAGAATTTTGGGCTTAACCATCACTGCCATCGCAATGGAAACGCGTTGTTTTTGGCCGCCGGATAACTCATGAGGATACATTGACAAACGCGCTTCAGGATCCGGCATATGCACTGACTCCAATGCTGCAATGGAGCGTTGTCTTTTTTTTGCGAGGCTGATGTTTTCACGAAATTGAATGTCGATGAGATGCTGACCGATTGTGAGCACTGGGTTTAAGGCACTCAGCGAGTCCTGTGAGACCATTGATATAAAATGCCCACGTAACTCGCTAAGTGTCTCTGATGACACCAGGGTATTTTCTTGGTTATCAAAAAAAATTTGCCCGCTGGTGATCCGTGCCGAGTCTGGGAGCAGACCAATTAATGCAGAAGCGAGGGTCGATTTGCCGCTCCCACTCTCGCCAACTATTCCAACGATGTGCCCTTTGCTAATATTTAAATCGACTGACTTCACTGCGGGCAATCCGTTAAACTCAATCGTAAGTCCACGGACCTCAATGACAGGTGACATTGTTGGTTTCATCACGAACCCCGGTCTATTTTAGGGTCAAAAATATCACGAAGCTGCTCGCCCAAGAATGTGAATCCGATGGTGACAAGTATCAAAGGAATGCCTGCGCTAATCAAAATCCACTTGGAGTTTCTGATATAAGTGTATCCATCATTTAAGATACTCCCCCAACTTGGCGTAGGCGGCCTGACGCCAAGGCCAAGGAAACTCAGTCCTGCCTCGAGTGCTATGACAAACGGCACATCCATGCTCGCCACGATGAGAATTGGACCGATGGTGTTTGGTATAACATGCCTGACAAGAATTCGAGGCATCCCCAAGCCAAGAGCCCGCGCTGATAATATATATTCAGCTTGCCGGAGGCTTTGCGTCTGCGTGCGCATCAAACGGCCGTAAGTGGGAAATGAGGTGGCAACAATAATTGCCATAATTGTAAAAAGGCTAGGACCAAACAGTACGACAACGGCAAGTGCAAACATGATAACGGGATATGATCGCACCATGTCAAACAACAACATGATTACGAAATCCAGCCAATTGGGTCCATACCCGGCAATTGCACCTAAAATTGAACCAATGAGCACAGCCAATCCAATTGATACTCCTGCCACCATCAAAGCTATTTGTGTTCCATAAATCAATCTTGATAGCGTGTCTCGACCCAATTGATCGGTTCCAAACAAGTGGTCTGCACTAGGTCCTTGAAGTTTGTTCAAAATATCAATCTTGCTCGGATCATAAGGCGCTAGAAAATCTGCAAAAATTGCGATTACAACGAAGCTGACTACAATCAGCAATCCAACTACGCCCATTGGATCTTTATAGAGTCGGTAGATTACCCCAGACGACAGGCCATCTGAAAAATTCTGCACCTCCTTTTTCTGGTCCAAAGCCATCAATCATTTTCCTTCACTGCTCTCGGGTCGAGTGCCGCATTTATCAGATCAGCTATTGTAGTGCCGCCAACTATGAAAATTGTGCTGACTAAAACCGTTCCCATGACCAGGGGATAGTTTCTGCTAAGAACAGATTCATAAAGCAGGCTGCCAAGCCCCGGTCGGGCAAATATAATCTCAGTTATCACTGTGCTGGAAAGTATGAATGCCACGCTCACACCCATCATTGTTATGGAGGGCAGGACAGCGATACGCAGTGCGTACCTGCTAATCACCCTAGTCTCTGGCAATCCAAAGGCTTTTGCCATTCGCACATGATTTTGACTCAAAACTTCAATCATAGATGCACGAACAAGCCTTGAAATATATCCTATCCAGGCAATGCTAATCGTGATGACGGGCAGCGTTAAATGCCACAAATAATCAAGCCACTCCTCGCTGTCTCCAGCTCCAATCACCGGGAAAACGCGCAACTCAACTGAGAAAAATAAAAGCAAATATAGGCCAACAACAATTGCTGGCATTGCTATAATTGAAACAGAAATCGCGCCGACAATTCTATCGAACTTGCCATTCCTATGTATCGCAGCATAGCATCCAACGGGGATGCCTAATGTGGATACAATGAGCGCTGAAGACACCAGAATAAAGGTGTGAGGTAACTGCTCCAGAACGATGTCAAGAACAGGCCGATTTGACCTGAGATCAAATCCAAAATTTCCAGAAATAAGGCCTTTAAAAAAATAAAATAGCTGCGTGCTCAAAGGTTGATCAAGATGCAACCTTGCCCGCAATGCCTCTTTAATTTCCGGGGTGGCCCTTGGCCCGAGCATTACATTAGCTGGATCACCCGGAACTGCGTGTATCATCACAAACATCGTAGAGACCGCACAAGCGATAATCAACGAAGCCAATAAAACTCTCTTTATCGTGTAAATTATCATGAGTTTCTCAGAATTTAATCCGACATAAGAAATCATAAATAACCAAAATTAGAAAAACAAATTCGACCACTTAATTAAACCGCAGTGGCTAAAAAAGGGCCGACTTACGCCGGCCCAAATTCTTATTTATTGGACTATTTTGCCGGCTGAAATGCAGACAATTTCAATCCACCATTTGGGTATAGTCCTGGCTTGATATTGTCACGGTAAAGAATCACGCTAGGCGGATGCATTATGAACAAAAATCCACCAGACTCATCCATGACCCTCTGCATATCGTAATACATCGTCTCTCGTTTTGTTATGTCCGTTTCTTTCAATGCTGCAAAATGCAAATTGTCAAATTCCTCACTATCTAACCATACCCAATTCCAAATTCCTTTCTGATCTCGAAGAAACCATTGGGTTGACCATGATGGATCTGGCGGACTGGTGTAGTTATTCAAGGTGAGTTGGAGCGCTTCTTTTCTGTCGGCTGCAACATTCCAGAACGCACCCGAGTCCAGTTGGTTGATTTGCAGGTTTATCCCAATCTCTCCAAGGTTAGCCTGAATAATTTGCGCAGCAGTGATAAACTCAGCAGTATTTAGAACGTCAACCTCAAGGCTAAGACTGTTAACACCAGCCTCCGCGAGTAAGGCCCTAGCCCCATCAACATCACGGGGGTCGGGAACAACACCGGTGTATCCGACCAATCCAGGAGCAACAAGTCCTGTGGATTTTTCTGGAACGCCAAAATAGGCGCCTTCCAAAATAGCATCGACATCAATAGCCTTTTTTATGGCTTGCCTGACACGAACATCAGAAAGATCTTCATTTGCAATGTTTATACCAAGAAACGTGTAATCTGCAGTTGGACGAACATCTAAAACACCACCAGTTGGGGGTGATTTTTTAAAGTTTGGCACTGAGCCTATTGAAATTTCTGTGATGTCAACTTCACCTGCTTCAAACGCAATTTCTGCAGATTTTGGCTCTTGAATTGGCAAAATTGTTATTTTGTCAAAACCTGCTTTGGGTCCATTCCAGCCATCATGTGGCACAAGCACCGTTTTTTCACGGGGAGTCCAAGATTCAATTTTATAAGCTCCTGCCGTAGCACCAGGATCAGTTGTAAATTTTCCACCAGCTTTTTCAGTTGCCTTTTTTGATACAATTGCGCCGCTGGTATACGGTAAAGTACTCCACCAGATAGGTGCAAACGGTTCTTTTAGATGTATTATACCACTGTATTTATCTACGATTTCGACCTCTTTCAGCGACAACCAATCACCAATAATAGGCGAATTTAATTCTGGATCGATATAACGCTCATATGAATACTTTACATCTTCTGTGGTTACTTCTCCATAATTCCCGGTCCACAACAAACCTGGCTTAAGCTTGAATTTTATGGTCAATTCATCAACCTGTTCAATTGACTCAGCCGCTTGAAGTTCATATTCCCAATCCGATCCAGATTTAAATTCGATTAGTTTTGGAAACAGAACGTTGATCATTGTGTAGTCTGCACCACTTTGCCAAAACGCAGGATCAAGTGTCGTAAAGTCCTCTCCTAACCTAACATTCAATTCCGCACTTTTAGCGGCATTAATTGATCCAATTATCGAAAAAGAGCATATAAGTGCAGCTAGACCCAGATTTTGAGAAAATCGTGCTATTGCTTTGATAAGTTTTAACTTGAACACGCCAAGCCTCCCCCAATTTTTGCCTGATAGCATTCTTTTCAGGCATTGTTTCATCGAAAAGATCCTAAATGGATCCTTAAACAAACTATGAGCCATTAATGATAGTATGGGAATGGGTGCAGAATCAATTTTTTGACACCAATCGTCAATTTGAATTTCTTAATAGTGTCTCCATTAGCAAATTTGGCGAAAAATTAAATGGATAAAATTGATACAAGCAAAAATCTTAGACTTCTTGTGGGGTATAGCTCATTGACCAAGCAAGTGTGCAGGCAGATTAAAATTTCGAGATAACAATTTACAAAATAATTGTCTGGAAAAGTATCACCAAGACTTCAGAGTTTACAGCGAATTAACGATCACTTTGGTTTGGAAGATTTGGAACTTCTGTTTCCACATGAAAAATTTAGGAAACTAGTCGCTCTCAGGCGACCGCAAGAAATTTCAACTAACCGATCCCATGCAAACAATTTTTTGTCCGACAAAAGTAGCAGGTCATCACCGACTGATTCTTTGGATTCTTTTTTAGGTTATTACTATAACCAATTTATTGTTAAGGCGAGGAAGAGCATGATTCAACGAAGCCCCGTTCATATTTTTGAAGCTGATGGCATTTTAGGGACAAAGACAGTTGCACGCATTGTAAATCATGACGGATCGATAGGTTTCTCACAATACAATGGCTTCGCTTAGCGCTCTGATCACTGCACTTACATATCCGAGCGCGAAAAATTTTTGTGGCAAGCTCTATGGCATACGACTGTCTATGCCACCACGGCCGAACGCGAGAAGTTTTTTCAGGCTCGGGGTTGGGTTAATAACACTGACAATGTTCAAGATATCTCTTGATAGCGATCAATATTTCAATTTCTTGGCAGCTGAGTAAATAATTGTGACGCTCTCCGCTGATTCGGTTTGTTTAGTCTGAAGATCCGGAGTTTCCAGCCTACATAAGCGAGCACATCAACAACAAAATTGAGATTGGCGATAATGCTTTTGTTGCAGCATAATCAAACATCCTAAACGAGTCTCGTGGTAAATTCTTTAAACCCACCAAAGCCCAGGGACCGAGGCCCAAACCACTTCGGCTAACAAACCTGCCCATCAGTGTGGAGGTGGTTTAAGATTGCATCCACCATCAGTGAATGTTATTTCAGGACCTAAATATTCAGAATCTGGAGAAGCACAAACAACTGCACGAGATATCATGATGTGCGGATCATTGCTTTGAGTTTGCGTCCTCCCTTGCCTGTCTGAGTGACGCAAGCTCATCCACAATTTTGTCCAGCTTGGTATCTAATTTCCTCAAATCGCTTTGGGTCACGGGGGCGTCATCATCCAAACCAAAAGCCTCGGCTTCAAGTTTTTGCGCCGTCTGCATAGAGTCAACAATGATCCCAATGAAAAAGTTCAAAACGGCGAAGCTAGTAATTATTATAAAAGGCAGAAAAAACGCCCAAGCCCATGGAAACAAATCCATCGTTGGTCTGACCACGCCCATGGACCAGCTCTCAAGAGTCATAATTTGAAAAAGGGTGTATGCAGACGCGCTGATTGTGCCAAACCACTCCTGCATATCAGGATTTGGATGGGCGCCAAAGAGTTTGGTTGCCAAAACTGCAGCAACATAAAAAATAAGGCCAAGCACGCCCACCACTGACATCATACCGGGGATCGAATACCCTATCGCCGAGACTACCCGCCGCATTTGTGGGACAACTGAAATCAGGCGCAAAACACGCAAAATTCTCAAAGTACGTAGTATGGTGAGCGCACCGCTTGTAGGCAACCAAGCAATGCCAACAATGGAAAGATCAAAAATATTCCAGCCTGAACGGAAAAAACCCAGGCGATAAACGTAGAGTTTAAGTGCAATCTCAACAGAAAAGATCACAAGAATGGCGCGATCCAACCAAGCCAGTATGCTACCAAACTCAGATACGATAACTGCGTCGGTCTCCATGCCAAGGGTGACCGCGTTAATAAGTATCAAACCGGTGATAGCCGTAGTAACTACGTTGCCTTCCAAAAAAGAAGTGATTCTGTTTTTGTGATCAAGAGCAGGCATAAAAGTGACATCCATGAAAAATTTGGGCGCAAGATATGTGCATACGATCCAAGATACAAGATCGAAACCTTTTCAGAATTTGTTGTAAGAGCATAAATGGCAAGCGCTTAACCGAGCTCTTCTATGTCAGTTATTGTCGGTTCTGTAAGGAGGGACCCTCCACGTGGAAATTCGCGCGCGCCTGCAATTGCATATCTTCCGGCGCCGAATGTTTTTAGAAAGTATATGGTCATGATCATGTGTCTAACGGATAGAAGACACCTCACCGCCTTGAGGGCGAGGTTTGATTGGTGATCCAGACTGTCTGGTAGGGACTCATCTTTAGATATTTCTCATTTTCGTCGATTGGCTTTTGCGTGACAAGATCATGCCAGTTTTCCGTGTCAATCAGATTGATCACCGATAGATCAAGTTCCTCCTCGCTGGCACACAGGTTGGTGATTGCAAAAATGCTCTGCTTACGATCCTGACTTTGTCGCCAGACACCAAAAAGCTCAGATCGTAACTGCAGAGTGAATTGCGTGGCATTGGGATGAAACGCCGGCTGCTGCTTCCGAATCATCAGCAATTCCTTCAATTTGACGAGACCCAAGCTTTCCCTGCTAGCTGGCTCCGATAGCCTGTCATCAAGCCAATATTTAGCAAATTTCTGGCGGTTTATCCGCCGTTTCATGCCCGACCGGGCAACGCCATCGATGTCATTTTGCGCTGATATCAGACTGTTGATGTAGATAGCGGGGATCCCCTCAAGTCCAAACATCAGCGCATAGGCAGCGACAAAACGCGCCGAGCTCAGCGCACCAGCCGGATCATCATCAGTCTTGTCGAGCGCGCTGAATAAAGTCGTATTAGCTTCATAGACGCTTTTCGTTCCATCGGCTTTCGTGCGGCGCGAAAACAGGCTGCCGTTGGCTTCCAACCTGTCAAGCAGACGCTGGCGCTGCGCCTCGTCCAACAGGCCTTCTGTCGGGCGCATGCCAAAACCATCATGCGAGGACAAAAAATTGAGATAGCTTGTTCCGCCAAGGGCCGGTGGCATCCTCATGCTCCACCGCCGTAAAATACTGGAATCAGCGAACAATAGAGAATAGAGGATCAGCGGTGGCAAAGAAAAATTATAAATCCAATGGGCCTCGTTACCATTGCCAAAATAGCTCAAATTCTCCTGATTTGGAAGGTTTGTCTCGGTGACGATTACCGTGTCTTCATCGTAGATATCGACGATGTATCGGATGAGTTGGATGATGGCATGTGTCTGGCGCAGGTTAAGGCAGGTTGTCCCCGTCTCCTTCCACAAAAAGCCCACGGCATCGAGGCGAAGGATACGAATACCATGATCAATGAAATCCAGGATTATGTATATGAATTCCTCCAGAAGGAGCGGATTGGAAAAATCAAAATCAACCTGATCCTCGCTGAAAGTACACCAGACCCGCCTTTCTCCGCTAACCGTTGTTACCGATTGCAATAAGGCATGTTCGCGCGGGCGAATAACACTCGAAATGTCAAAATCTTCATCGACGGCTAGGAAATAGCCGCTACCAGGTGTCTCTCCATCGACAAACTGTCTGAACCACACACTCGATCTGGAACCATGGTTTAAGATGACATCAGCCATGATTTTCAGCGAGGCTGACATTTTTGTCAGATCACCCCAGGAGCCAAGACGTGGATCGACGGCCCGGTAATCCATCACCGAGAAACCATCATCACCGGTGGAGGGGAAGAACGGCAATATATGCACAGTGTCAACAACGTCGCTCAGATTTGTCTCAACAAATTCGTGAAGACAGCGCAGGGGAGATTTGCAACCATTTGTAATGCTGTCGGCATAGGATATCAACACACAGGTCGACTCATCCCACCGTGATGCCGAGGCTTTGCCGGGAGATGTTGTGGCACTCTCGAGACGCGCTACTACCCTGTCCACAAGTGCGCCAAGGCTGGCGTTGTCAACACCTTGATAGATTTTCTCAAGTCGATGCATCAACCCGTCTTGATGATTAATCTCAACCACACTCATTGCAAATCCTGATTGTCGGCCTCAACGGCTCTGCGAAGTTGGTAACCTATATCAGGGATCGCTGAGAGAACACGCGTCCATGAAGGTGTGAAGGGTGTTTCCATCGGAGAATAATAGAACTCCTCGCCAGCGCGCATTATGTTTTCGGCAAACAATTCGACCGCACGCTCCTCGGCATCAATGTCGAAAGACAGACCGTTAATTTCGGCGTCAGTCTGGTAGATCCGAACCATGTCGAGAGCAATGCGAAAATAAGTTGCCTTTATCGTACGAAAGGTTTCATGGCCAAAACAATGGCCCTTGGTCGCAAGTTTGCGAATCAAAACCTTTGAAATATCTGACGACATGCGCGACAGGCCCGCGCCTCTATCATCCTCGGAAAGCAGCTGATGTTTGTGGTCGTAGGTTTCCGCAATATTTACCTGACAGATGCGGTTGCTTGCCTGATTGCGGTACATTTCGGACAGGATTCCCACCTCAAGTCCCCAATCAGAAGGGATTCTGAGTTCCGGTATCAGCGACCGGCGGAAGGAAAATTCTCCAGCAAGCGGATATCGAAAACTTTTCAGAAAATCGAGATATTCATTGCGGCCAAGCACACGTTCCATAGCCATCAAAAGTGGTGCGAGCAATAGCCTTGTAACCCGACCATTCATCTTGCCATCAGCTACACGGGCGTAATACCCCTTACAGAATTCGAATTGGTAGTTCGGATTGGCGATTGGATAGAACAATCTGGCGAGTAGCGAGCGATCATAGGTCAGAATATCGCAATCATGCAGCGCAACCGCCTCAGCCTTGCCCCTGGCATTTGCAAACCCAATACAATACCAAACATTCCGGCCCTTCCCAGGTTCGGTGGGTGCAAGACCCCGATCGACGAGCTGGGAATGGATATTCTGAAGCCGCGGCCCATCATTCCACAGCAGCGAGAAAGGTTTATTTAAATTTTGAAAAAATGAATGTGCTACCCGGTATTGATCTTCATCAGCGCGGTCCAGCCCGATTATAACATGGTTGAGATAGTCTACCTTGCTGATTTCCTCAACAATATGATTTAGCGCTAGCCCATCAAGTTCCGAATAAAGACAGGGAAGAACCAGTTCCATCGGCCTGTATCCGGAGAACAGCTTGAGGTCTGCCTCCAGATCCTCAAGCGATCTTGTTTGAAAATTGTGCAATGTTGCAACAATGCCGTCTTGATATGCATCACCCATTTTGTTCACCATGTTTCTGTTCGATGATGTGCAAGGCCTGTTTGGCAGCCTCTAGCCAACCAAGCGGCGCAACGGCACTTGCCTGAATCAGCATTTGTGGCGGATTTGACAGAACAAGAGGCTGGCATCCAGGGCGAGGAATGACACAGGCGACATCGCTTTTTTGCAGCATCGATACATCATTCTGCGCGTCACCAAATCCAACAATAATGCACGTAGCGCCCTCATCCACCACTGTCCTCCTGATTAATTGATGATAGCTAGCCTTGTCATGCGGCGCAGATAGCGCGCAAACACGCCCGCCGCACTGCACTAATAGACCAGCCTGTACCGCCTGTTCCTGCAGTACACCGAACTCAGAAGGCGTACCTTTAAATGTAAAAAGTGCTGAATGGCTGCGGTCCATTGCCATTGCAAGCTGCTCACCTGCGAGACCAAGAATGGCCTCCTGACCTGCAGCGTCCATTTCATCCAAGAAGATGCAGTTTTCCTGTAAATTGGGCCTTAATGAATGGCGCCAAACTCTTAGCAGCGCCGACTGATTAAGCCCAAGGACATGGCTAGACATCGTGTTTCGGCCTGTGCCACTCTTCCGGTGCAACAGATGGCTGTTTACCAGCGCTGCGCCATTTTCACAGATAAAAGGCAGATCAACACCAAGCAAGCGGCAAAAATCCTCAATCTCAGGCTGTGTTTTGCTGGAAGCCGGTATTAGGCTGATGCCCTTCGCCAGAAACGCGATAATCGCGCCCTTGATTTCCTCAAAACGAAAATCGGTTTGGCCGAGCAATGTGCCATCTAGGTCGCTTATAAAAATGACACGCATGCCAGTTCCAAACATATGTTTCATTGACATTTATTATAAGGAAAGCAGAAAAAAAGAGTTAAATTTTTTGCACGCTGCTGCGAAATTTGCATCATTAAAAAAAGCAGATCAGAAAAGACCTGCTGGCTGCATCGCCATCAGTAAAACGAAAGGGCGATCAATGTAAAGAATAAGACACTGCTAGGTTGAAATGCTCTATAGAGTTTTCATTGGCGGGTATCCGCTCCAAAATGTAACATAGTTGGTAAAGGCCTTGCTAAATAGGCTTGTTGGATTAGATGGAAAAGTTGCGCAGACTGCACTTTTGGAGGGGGATCGGCCTAGTGGGTGACGCAAAGACAGAGATAACAGGTGGACCACTCTCAGGATTGCGGATTCTTGATCTATCGCGGATTTTGGCCGGGCCAACCTGCACCCAACTCTTAGGGGATTATGGTGCTGATATCATCAAAATCGAGAAACCCGGAATCGGTGATGACACACGGTCCTGGGGACCGCCCTTTCTTAGCGACGATAGCGGCATAATATCGGGTGAAAGCGCCTATTTTCTATCTTCTAACCGCAACAAGCGCTCTCTTGCTATCGATATAACTGGTGATAAAGGACAGGTACTTATCCACCGGCTGGTAAGGCATTGCGATGTAGTGATCCAGAATTTCAAGGTTGGCGGACTGGCCAAATACGGCCTCGACTACGCAGCCATAAGTGCATCTAATCCGGCAATTGTCTATTGCTCGATATCTGGCTTTGGGCAGACTGGACCAAATGCGCACCGTCCGGGATATGATTTGCTGGCACAGGCTTATGGTGGGATCATGAGCCTCACAGGCGATCCCGATGGTGAGCCGATGAAGGTCGGTGTTGGCATTGCCGATGTGATGTGCGGTATGTACGCTGCTACAGCCATCCTTGCGGCACTGCGACACAGAGATGCCACTGGGGAAGGCCAGCATATCGACCTTGGGCTTGTTGATACGCAAATTTCATGGCTAATCAATTCCGGAACCAACCATCTTGTCTCGGGCGCAGCACAGCACCGCATGGGCAATCAACACCCGAACATCGTTCCTTATCAGGTTTTTGCAACAACGAATGGGCATCTGATCGTCGCCGCCGGCAATGACGCACAATTCGCCCGTTTCTGCGACGTTCTGGGGCGGCCAGAATTGGCCAAAACAAAAAATTTCCAGACCAACCAGATGCGGCTAAAAAATCGTGATCAATTAATTCCACTGCTTTCTGCCGAAGTTGGCAAATGGGAACTTGATGCGCTTGTCGCGGCACTTGATGCGGCAAATGTCCCGAGTGGTGCAATCCAAGATGTAAAGGATGTTTTTAACTCGGATCAGGTTGCCGCGCGAAACATGAAAATTAACATGAAGCATCCAGCGGCAGGCAAAAAGGGAGTCGACCTAATCGGCAATCCAGTCAAATTCAGCAAAACAGAAGTCAGCTACCGTCGGCCACCCCCGCTTTGTGGTGAGCATAATGACGAGATTCTGGTGGAGCTAGCGCAATGGGAAGCGGAGAAGGAATTATGAGCAGACTGACGACAGACCAGCTGGCATTGCAGGAGTCCGCGCGCGATCTGGCCGAAACTGCCTTCAAGCCCACCGCCGCGGCAACGGATCTAAACGAGGCCTATCCATGGGACAATGTTGCCAGCTTGCGAGATAATGGCTTCATGGGAATGACAATCCCAACTGCATTTGGCGGCCGCGGTCTGAGCTACTTGGATAGTTTACTGGTCATCGAGGAGATGGCGCGTTGCTGTTCGACCATGGGCCGGATTACGGTTGAGGCGAATATGGGCGCAATCGGTGCGGTGATGAAATATGGCTCTGAGAGGCAAAAGCGCCTTGCCGCCGATTATGTTCTTAGTGGCGACAAGCCTGCAATATGCATCACGGAGCCTAATGCGGGCAGTGCCGCCACTGAGATGACAACCACGGCGATAAAGCACGGCGATAAATATATTATCAATGGCAAGAAACATTGGATTACTGGAGGTGGCGTGTCAAAATTCCACCTGGTCTTTGCTAGGGTCATGGAAAATGGCGTTAGTCTTGGTATAGCAGGCTTTATCGCCATTCTTGACGAGACACCAGGCCTTGTCATCGGCCGCCGCATCCCGGCAATGGGGGTTCGTGGCATCCCGGAGACAGATGTCACCTTCGCTGATATGGAGGTGGCTGAGAATATGGTAGTCATTCCAAAATTCGGCCTTAAGAAGGGCTTTGCCGGGCTGATGAATGCCTATAACGCTCAGCGTCTCGGTGCTGGAACCGTGGCACTCGGGATTGCCCAGCGCGCCTTCGAGGAGGCACGAAATTTTGCCCTGAACCGCATTCAGTTTGGACGACCAATCGCCGAGTTTCAAGGCTTGCAATGGATGCTGGCCGACATGTCAATCAGCTTAAAAGCGTCGCGCGCATTGCTACATGATGCGGCGCACGCTGCAGGTGATGGTTTCCCCGATATCTGCGCTGCCGCTCAGGCCAAAATTTTTGCCTCGGAAACCGCGATCAAAGTTACACAGGATGCGTTACAGATCCATGGTTCGATGGGATATTCATGTGACCTGCCGATGGAGCGCCTGACCCGAGATGCGCGGATGTTCACCATTGCTGGCGGCACCGCACAAATCCTGCGCACGCAGGTGGCCGGTTCCATCCTTGGCATTAAGACGCCACAAACTCGCTATGGCTATGCAAATTTGCACGACAAAGTGGCAGAATAGACGGTTTTCATTTCTCAGAATGAGTAATTTGAGTCTTGAACAATTTCACGTTTCGTGATTCACTTTAACTTGATGAAGCGTTTGAACAAACTTGGCTTAAAACATTAAAAAATCTATCAGATAAAATCCAAAAAAAACAATAATCAATGGGTTTCTGACTAGAGACACCGCTCACTTCGGCGCACCCGATTAGGCAGGTGTGAGATGACTAGGTATTTGAGAAATTTTTGTCTTGGATTTGCATGCCTTTGCATCACGCTGTTTGTTTCAATAGCAGCCCAGGCCGGTGATGAAAAAAGTGGTTTCGGATTGGGCATGAAGCTTATGCAGGATTTGTGGAGGGGCGTTACGGAACCTGAGAGAAAAACCACCTGCCGCCTTGCCACCAAGAGGGTGTATAAGGGCGAGCAGATTTGTGTTTACACGGGAGCTAATCGAACTGTTCTCGGAATCTACAACTCGGCTGGCGACTATTGTGCAACGGCGATGGATTGTAGGTATGAACCAGATAGCGATAAAACCGTTGGCCAGCTGGTTCAAGATTTTATTGACGCCGCTGACGAGTAGAGGTGGTGTTTTTATCCAATCCCGGCATCAGCAAACACAAGGGATATGAACCCTTAGGTCGCTTTTTTGCCCTGACCTTTTTACTCGCTAAATAGGCGCTTATTTTTGCTGGTAATGGCTTTCTGAGAGGCCGTGCCAGCCAAAACATTTTCCATTCCGCAAACGAAAGCGTCCACATTTCGTTGCCTCAACCATGAAATAATTCTATTTTTAGGATGTAATCCGTTGATACACGGCAGGAAGGCGTCAACGGCTGGTATTGAAACTATGGCAAACAGTGTTTTACCCTGAACAGTAAAATCCGTGTCGCCTTTGTGGTTGCTGCCAACACGGCGGACCACGTCACACATGAGCACAGGACCTAATATCATAGAATTGTGATATTGATGGTGAGTGCGGCTCGCCCCTAGGCGTTCCTCCATTTTTATGGCACCGTTTTAGTGTTTTTATTTCCAGGAGATTGAAATGGCGTTTGGCTATGTTGTTGCCCAAATCAATGTAACTGATCCTGAGACTTATGCAGGCTACATTAAGTTGGTTTTGCCGACGATCCAGCATTTTGACGGTGAATTTCTGGTCCGGGGTGGTAAATCGATCAGCTATGAGGGTAAGCCACATGGCAGCCGCATGGTTGTCATCCGCTTCCCATCTTATCAGGCTGCGCAGGATTGGTACCATTCAGACAAATATGCCAAGGCCAAGAGCATTCGAATGTCAGCCTCGACTAGTGTACAGACAATCGTTGAGGGTTTGTAAGGTGTCGATCAACGAAGCGAAAGTTGCCGACTTTTATGAAAAGACAAATCTCTGCTCCCGAATCATGACTGGCTTGCAGTTGGCCGGTATCGAACAAGTTACGCCGCATGATCTCAGTGCAGTTGACGAATTCCATATTGGCGGTACTGGCGCTACCAGATTTGTTAGCGCCGCGTTGGCGCAGACGGCATCAGGCAAAATTTTGGACATTGGTTGCGGCATTGGCGGACCTGCACGTTTTATTGCTGCGGATACCGGCTGTCATGTAACCGGCATTGACCTAACAGAGAGCTTTGTTGAAACGGGCAATCACCTAAGCTGGTTGGTCGGGTTAAAGGATCAGGTCATGCTCAACACTGGTAATGCGTTGGCGCTGCCCTTTGCCAAAAATGAATTTGACGCCGCCTACATGATCCATGTGGGGATGAACATCGCCGATAAGTACCTGTTAATCAGCGAGGCCGCACGCGTGATCAAGCCAGGCGGCAGGTTTGTAATCTATGATGTTATGCAGATGCAAGACGCGACGCTGCCCTATCCCCTGCCCTGGGCTGAGACTGAGAAAATCAGTGCGGTCAGTTCACCCGCAATATATTTAAACGCGCTGGCCAGATCTGGACTTGTTGCTCCACCGCCCCAGAATAAGCGTGATTTTGCCCTGGAGTTTTTTGATCGAATGATGAAAAGAACGGCAGGAAACCAGCCGCCGACACTTGGTCTGCATCTGGTCATGGGAGCGACAATGTCCCAGAAAATCCAGAATGTTCATCAGCAGATTAGGCAAGGAGTTCTGGCACCTCTCGTCATCACCGCATCGCGCGAATTAGCCTCTTGAGGGTTTTCATTCTTAGCGTATGATGGCCCAGCTTTTAACCCGCTTGATGAGATGATTTGGTCATATGTGCGGCATTATCGGATTGTTTTTGAAGGACCAGAGCCTGCAAGCCCAATTGGGAACATTGCTTACGGAAATGCTGGTTACCATGTCAGACCGTGGACCTGACAGTGCCGGCATCGCCATTTATGGCGGTGATGGTGAAGTCAGCAACAGCATGACCAAGTTTACATTACAATCAAACGCGCCTCATGAAGATTTTGCTGAACTTGCAGCAGATATGGCGGCAGCAACAAGCATTGATGACAGCAAAGTATGGCTGGCTGTCAAGGACACTCATGCTGTGCTTACAGTGCCAGCAGGCATAACTGCCGATGTCCGCGCGTCGCTGGGCGAAATCAGGCCCACTGTGCGGATAATGAGCGTTGGCGAGGCCATTGAGATTTACAAGGAGGTCGGGCTGCCACGATCTGTTGCCGAGCGGTTTTCGGTATCACAGATGAGAGGGACACATGGCATTGGCCATACGCGCATGGCAACCGAGTCTGCAGTCACGACAATGGGCGCACACCCTTTTTCTACGGGAGCCGATCAATGCCTTGTGCACAATGGCTCACTATCCAATCACAACAGTTTGCGGCGCAAACTGATCCGTGATGGCGTTCATTTCGAGACGGACAATGACACCGAAGTGGCAGCCGCCTATCTCACACATCAGATGCAACAGGGCGCCAGCCTTGGCGAAGCACTGGAGAGTGGGCTTGACGATCTGGATGGGTTTTACACCTTTGTCGTCGGCACGCGGGATGGATTTGGTGTTGTGCGTGACCCTATAGCCTGCAAGCCTGCCGTGATGGCTGAAACCGATCAATATGTCGCTTTTGGCTCAGAATATCGCGCTTTGGTGAATTTGCCCGGGATTGACGCAGCGCGCATCTGGGAACCGGAACCCGCAACTGTTTATTTCTGGACACATTGACATGCAGACTTTTGACCTAGAGGAACAGGGATTACGTGCACTGAACCAGACGCTGCATGATCAGGCAAATGACACCAACCAGACTAGCTGGGAAATCATTAACCCCCGCGGCAGCCACGCTATCGCCGTCGGCCTTGACGCTCCGATTGAGGTTAAAATCAAGGGCTCAACCGGCTATTATTGCGGCGGCATGAACAAACAGGCAGATATTCTTGTCGAAGGATCGGCCGGTCCCGGCGTTGCCGAAAACATGATGTCGGGAACCGTTGTCATCGAGGGTGACGCCAGTCAATATGCCGGCGCCACCGGACGGGGTGGTCTGCTTGTCATCAAGGGCAATGCCTCGTCACGCTGTGGCATTTCGATGAAGGGCATCAACATTGTTGTCCATGGCAATATCGGCCATATGTCTGCCTTCATGGCACAGTCGGGAAATCTGGTTGTTCTTGGCAATGCAGGTGATGCGCTTGGCGATTCGCTATATGAGGCGCAGCTGTTCGTTCGGGGAACAGTAAAAAGCCTCGGCGCTGACTGTGTGAAGAAGGAAATGCGGGCTGAACATATCACGCTGTTGCAGGATTTGCTGAACAAGGCCGGTGCCAACGCCAATCCGGAAGAATTCACTCGCTATGGCTCAGCGCGAAAGCTCTATCATTTTGACATCGACAACGCCGGCACATATTGAGGACGGACACATGGATGATCACAACACCAACAGACCACGCACCATGCCGATCCAGTCAGCAACCTTCAGCGGATCGGTCAATGCTGAAATCAGACGCGCCGCAGCAACTGGTATCTATGACATCCGCGGTGGCGGTGCAAAGCGCAAGGTACCACATTTTGATGACCTGCTGTTCCTTGGCGCCTCAATGTCGCGCTATCCACTTGAGGGCTATCGGGAAAAATGTGAGACAAGTGTTACGCTGGGGACGCGTCACGCAAAAAACCCGATTGAACTCGAAATTCCGATCACCATCGCCGGGATGAGCTTTGGCGCGCTGTCAGGACCGGCTAAAGAGGCGCTTGGCCGCGGTGCGACGATGGCGGGCACATCAACAACCACAGGTGATGGCGGCATGACCGAAGAAGAGCGCGGTCATTCGCAAAAACTGGTCTATCAATATCTGCCATCACGCTATGGCATGAATCCTGATGATCTCCGGCGCTGTGACGCAATCGAAGTGGTTGTCGGCCAGGGCGCCAAACCAGGTGGTGGTGGTATGCTGCTTGGCCAGAAAATCAGTGATCGGGTTGCTGATATGCGCAATTTGCCCGCCGGAATCGATCAGCGGTCAGCCTGCCGGCATCCGGATTGGACTGGACCAGATGATTTGGAAATCAAAATTCTGGAACTACGTGAAATCACCAATTGGGAAAAGCCGATCTATGTCAAGGTTGGTGGAGCGCGCCCCTATTTTGATACCACACTTGCGGTCAAGGCGGGGGCTGATGTCGTTGTTGTTGACGGCATGCAGGGCGGCACTGCAGCAACACAGGATGTTTTTATCGAACATGTAGGCCAGCCAACCCTTGCCTGCATCAGGCCTGCTGTTCGCGCACTGCAAGACCTTGGTGTGCATCGTGAGGTACAACTCGTGATCTCGGGCGGCATTCGCACCGGCGCCGATGTTGCCAAAGCGCTGGCGCTTGGCGCGGATGCTGTGTCCATAGGCTCGGCGGCAATGATTGCATTGGGAGACAATGATCCCCGCTGGGAGGCTGAGTATAATGCACTTGGCACGACTGCCGGTGCCTATGATGACTGGCATGAGGGCAATGACCCTGCCGGCATCACAACACAAGACCCAACATTAATGGCGCGTTTTGATCCAATTGACGGCGGCAGACGATTGCGCAACTATCTAAAGGTAATGAGCCTTGAAGCACAGACAATCGCGCGCGCCTGCGGCAAAAACCATGTACTGAACCTCGAACCCGAGGATCTGTGTGCCCTGACCATCGAGGCAGCCGCCATGGCTGGCGTGCCTTTGGCAGGAACAGACTGGATCCCAGGGCGCGAAAGGTTGTAGGTTATGAGGGAAGTTGCAACGCATAAACGCATACTGGAGCAAGACTCCGCATAAGAAAAAAGGAAGGACGCTAAAATGAGCATTGATCTGGCGAGTTTTGCTAAAGATAAAGGTGTGAAATATTTCATGATTTCTTTCACCGACTTGTTTGGTAGTCAACGCGCGAAGCTTGTGCCGGCACAAGCAATACCTGATATGCAAGTCGAGGGCGCAGGCTTTGCTGGCTTTGCAACATGGCTTGATATGACACCAGCTCACCCAGATATGCTGGCGGTACCTGACGCTAATTCAGTAATTCAACTACCTTGGAAACCAGAAGTGGCTTGGGTTGCTGCCAACTGCGTGATGGAAGATAAACTTGTGATGCAAGCACCGCGCAATGTGCTCAACAATGTGATCGAAGATGCCGCAAAGAATGGTTTGCACGTTAAAACCGGCGTTGAGGCAGAGTTTTTTCTGCTGTCTCCGGATGGAGAGCAAATATCAGACGAGTACGATGTTGCCACAAAACCTTGTTACGACCAACAGGCGGTTATGCGGCGTTATGATGTGATCGCAGAAATCTGCGATTACATGCTCGAGCTGGGCTGGGGGCCCTATCAGAATGACCATGAGGATGCCAATGGCCAGTTCGAGATGAACTGGGAATTTGATGATGTGCTGAACACTGCCGACAAGCACAGCTTCTTCAAATTCATGACCAAATCAGTTGCTGAAAAACACGGGTTCCGTGCCACCTTCATGCCAAAGCCAATTGAAGGTCTGACAGGCAATGGTTGTCATGCGCATATTTCTGTTTGGGATGAGAGTGGTAAGACCAACATCTTTGCTGATGATAGCATGGAGTTGGGCCTGTCCGAACAGGGACACCATTTTCTGGGTGGCATCATGAAACATGCCAGCGCGCTAGCTGCAATCACCAATCCTACGGTGAACAGCTATAAGCGGATCAACGCCCCCCGCACTACGTCGGGCGCAACCTGGGCTCCAAATACGGTAACTTGGACAGGCAACAACCGAACACATATGGTTCGCGTACCTGGTCCTGGTCGTTTCGAGTTACGCCTTGCGGATGGCGCCGCCAACCCTTATTTGCTTCAATCGGTCATTATTGCTGCTGGTCTAGATGGCGTGCGCAATAAGGCCGATCCAGGAAAACGCTACGATATTGACATGTATGCTGAAGGGCACAAAGTCCGTGGGGCTCCAAAACTGCCGCTAAACATGCTTGACGCACTCCGCGCATTTGATCGAGACAAAGGATTAAAAGCAGCACTTGGTGAAGAATTTTCTGCATCCTATCTAAAAATGAAGATGCAGGAATGGCATTCCTACGTTTCGCATTTTTCTACTTGGGAAAAGGAGAATACGTTAGACATTTAATGCGGAACAGAATTTTAGATAAATGCAGCCGCTTCAACCCGACGCTATAAAAATGCTGGTTGTTCATTGCTCGGATACCCCGGATGATAGAGCATTGCGCGCTATCGACATCCAACGGATGCATCTTGGCTTTGGCTGGGACGGCATTGGCTATCACTACGTCATTGGCCGCGACGGGCGGTGCGAGGCAGGTCGCCCTGAATACTGGCAGGGCGCTCATGTTAGAGGCATAAATAACCAGAGCCTTGGCGTCTGTCTGATTGGTCGCAACAAATTCACTAGAGAACAGATGCACCAGTTGGAGCTGTTGCTGCGTGACTGGACCGCTCGCTATCCACACGCCCGCGTCCTTGGTCACAGGGATGCCACTGACACTGACAAGACCTGCCCGAATTTCGACGCCGTCGCATGGTGGCAGACACGCAATTTCACGAGAGTAACTCCCGTGACGGGATCGGTAGCGATGCTGTCACAGCCGGATGATAAATCAGACCTAGAAACCGAAATTCTATTTGGTGAGACGCTGGAAGTGCTAGACCAGCGCAATGGCTATCTCAAGGTCCGGCTGACAACGGATGGCTATGAGGGATGGATTCAGGCGAAGGCTGTAACCTCGGTTGAAAGCGGCAAAGTAATGAACCACTGTCTAATTTCCGCGCCTTCGGTGATTGTCAACGCTGCCCCAGATGTAAAATCACACTGCTTGATGAAATTATCACTTGGCGCACAGATCGGCATTGAAGATCAGCAGAATGAATGGGTCACCATAGCTCTGCCGAGTGGTGGCACAGGGTATCTGCCTGCCTATGCCTGCGCAAAAGCATCGCCAACACACGATTTTGTCAGTGTCGCCGAGAATCTTGTCGGCTGCGCCTATCATTTTGGAGGGCGCACCCATGAAGGGCTTGATTGCTCAGCGCTTCTACAGCTCTCGCTGCAAGCCGCCGGCATTGCCTGCCCCCGTAACACTGGTGATCAGCAAATTTGGGCGGCAGGAAGGGGGATAACGGTTGATACCAACAAACTTCAACGAGGTGACCTGCTGTTCTGGCCGGGCCATGTCGCCATCTGTCAATCCGCCGAGATGATGCTGCATGCCAATGCCCATCATCATGCCGTGGCGAGCGAGGGAATTGTGCCTGCCCTGCGCCGCCTTGCCGACGCCACCGGCGGTGTTGCCACCACCATCAGACTGGTTTCAGACTGATTACCACTAAAGTCCCCGTGCCTTACAGGCTACCTATTTTGCCCAGTTCTGCAGCTTATGGCGCAATTTCCAAAGCAACAGCAAGGACGGGATCACCATGATTGCTGTCAGAATGAAGAACAGTCCCCAATCGCCATCAAGTCCGTCAACCAGCGCTCCCGAGGAAGAGGCCAGCAGTGTGCGACCCAGAGTGCCAATCGAAGCAAGCAGCGCATATTGCGTTGCCGTGTAGTTACGATCAACCAGCAATGAGATGAATGTAACAAATGCGACCGTGGCAAAGGCGGCAGCAAGATCATCTGCGACAACGGCGAAGGCAAACAGCAGTTCATTCGGGCCGACCCAAGCAAGGACGCTGAACAGGATGTTGGTGCCAGCCATCGCAATGCCGGAAATCAACAGCGCTCGTACAACACCGGCACGCAGTGCAAAGAAACCACCAATCAGCGTAAATGTGACGGTTGTAATCCAACCAAGACCCTTTGAATAGATGGCAATGTCCGATTTCGAGAAGCCGACTTCCTTGTAGAAAACGATTGACATTTTCCCCATGAAGGCCTCGCCTATCTTGAAGAGGAAAATAAAGGCGAGAATCATAACACCGATCTGCATACCATTTTTCCGGAAGAAGGAGAGAAGCGGGTCTAGAACGGTTGTGACAACGAAGCTAAACAGTTGGACCACTGGCCCCTGCCCGCCCATTTTACCGGCCATCGTATCCTGCGCCGCACGTTGGCTTTCAGCGCGCTCAGCGGTACCAGTTTCAGGAACAAACATCAGGCCAATGTTACACAGAACAACCAACACACCCAGAAACAGAAAGGTCATCTGCCAGTAATCAGCGACTCCGGCCGTTTGCAGATAATCGGCCATCATCAGTGCCAGCATGCCACCCAGCTTGTAGCCAGACCACCAACCGACAACAGCGACCGCCGCCCCGGCGGCCATGCCCTTGTTGTCACCACTGTCGATCTGTTCGATGCGCAGCGCGTCAATGGTGATGTCCTGCGTCGCCGAACAGATGGCGATAATCAGGCCAGCGCCGATCACAAGCGCCATCGAAGTCGTCGGCTCGAGGGTCGACCAGAGACAAAGACAGACAAGTATCACTGCCTGAAGCGTGACAATCCAAGCCTTGCGATGACCAAGCCGGTCAGTCAACAGCGGAATGCGCAGCCGGTCAATCAACGGTGCCCATAGAAAATTGATCGCATAGACGCTGAAAATCAGGCCAGCCCACCCGATGGCGCTGCGCGACAGCCCTTCCTCCTTCAGCCAGAGTGACAGGGACGAACCGATAAGTACCCATGGCAGACCACTTATCATTCCCAGAAGCAGAATCCGCGCCATCCGCGGCTCCAGGTAGGATGAAAGGAAATCGCTGACGATCCCAGGTGATGCACTCGTTTGTCCGTTAGCCATCTATTTCTCCCCACTGCGACAAATGCCCGACGCGATTAGTGTATGCAAAAGCGCTAATAAACTCCCTCATGCTATTCGCAGAACGCTCCAAAAGGCAATTGCTATTACCCTCACTGGCATTTGCCATTGCCCGAGCTATTACAGATAACACCGAGACTTGACCCTTTTGGAACATGCCGCCACGCTATGGTTCATGGACAAATGGACAATTTCACCGTGCTCGACAGGTTATGCGATCCATAATGATGAGCACAGCCATAAATGTATCATTGGCAAATCCGGCCTGATCGACGCCGCCGCGAAGAGAGAGGGCGATATGGCGACACCACTTGGCAGTTGGGTCATGCGTTGCGTATATTTCCGACCTGACCGGCGGTCAGCGCCGTTGACAGAATTGCCAGTCTATCCGCTTGGCACTGATCTTGGCTGGTGCGATGATCCAGCAGATGCCGCCTATAATCAGCTGGTGCGTCGC
This sequence comes from uncultured SAR116 cluster alpha proteobacterium, assembly GCA_902596655.1. Classification (GTDB taxonomy): domain Bacteria; phylum Pseudomonadota; class Alphaproteobacteria; order Puniceispirillales; family Puniceispirillaceae; genus MED-G116. The sequence continues at coordinate 62,591 of CACJUX010000008.1, forward strand.
CCCTATCCCGGCCGTTATGAGCAGCTTTGGCGGGAGGATGAGCGCTATGATCTGCTGGTCGTACTGGGTTATAATGATGCGCCGCCAATCACCGGCATTGGCAGCGCTATCTTCTTTCATCTATGCAATAAAAACACACAATTTACAGAAGGTTGCGTTGCTGTCCTTGAAGATCATATGATCGAAATTCTAGCCCATTCAAGCGCTGGCACGCCGCTTGTTATAACCCGTCAACTGCATCCTGTGCCAGCTGCGTAATGATCTGATCGCGGCGACGACGCAGCTTGTCATTGCGAGGTGTCATCGCACTCATCAACCCGTTGCGGACATGCCCGAGCCGCGTCATCAGAGCGGTAGACATCAGGTTGAGGCATATTTTCTGCGCAGTGGCCGCTTTCAACCGTGTTGAGCCGGCCAACACCTCCGCCCCTGTCGCGAGTGCGATTGGTATCTCAGCCGCCGCCAAAAGTGGGGTTTGGTGATTATTGCTGATGCCAACGGTTAGCGCGCCGGCCTTCCGCGCCTCAACAACAGCCGTGCAGGTGAAAACCGTATGGCCACTTGCCGCTAATCCCAGCACACAATCATCCGGCATGATGGCAAGCTCATTAAGCTGCTTGGTAGCAGCATCAGCGCTGTCTTCAGCATTTTCCACCGGCTGTAACAATGCCTGCGGCCCGCCAGCAATGACAAAAGCGACACGCTCGGCCGGAAAATCGAAGGTTGGCAGCAATTCAGCACCATCCTGAACACCAATCCGGGCGGAGGTGCCAGCACCCACATAAATCAACCGTCCCCGGCCAGCCTGCAGACGTTGGTAAAGAGCAGTAATCGCAACGTCGATCGACGGCAGCGCATCATAAAGCACCGGAATGGCCTCAGCCTGATTTTCCAGCATGACGGCAAGCGCCTCGGCAGGCGGAAGCTGATCAATCCAGTGGTCAGGGCCAAGACGGGATTCGGTAGCTGGGCTGGTGTTCCTCATCGTAAAAGCCTAGCAAATTACCGCTTGCATGGCGAGACAGAGTTTAGTCTTGTGAGCAGAGTATTATCTCGCAGCAAACTCAGTGGAGACAGGGTCGCATGATGCTGACTATTATTGGCCTGATGTCAGGAACAAGCGCTGACGGTATTGATGTCGCCCTTGTCAGCACCGACGGACGCAGCAAATGCAGGCTGCTGGACAGCCATTTCGCCAGCTATCGCAGCAGCACACGCGCTGAAATTCTGTTGGCGCGGGACGAGCCAGCGCATTATCTGGCCGATGCAAACCGTTTGGCGGCGCTGACCACCGCAATCACTGAGGATCATTTTTCCAGCTTTAACCATTTTCTAAATAATCCCGATTATAAAATTGATCTGATTGGATTCCATGGCCAGACAATCTATCACAATCCAAAGATTGGCAGAACCGTCCAGCTTGGTGATGGTATGGCGCTGGCCCGGCAGACGGGGATCGACGTGATCTATGATTTTCGCCGTGCCGATATTGAAGCCGGTGGCGAAGGCGCACCGCTAGCGCCAGTCTATCACCAGTTTCTCGTCAACTCGGCCGATATTCCGCATCAATAGCGGCGGCGTTGCCAATCTGACCTTCATTGACGACGCCAATGACGTCATTGCAGGTTATGACATCGGACCCGGAAATGGGCTGATGGATGCGTTGATGCAACGCAGAACCGGCCTGCCCTATGATGAGGGTGGCGCTCTTGCAGGGGCTGGCAGCGCTGAAGAAAGCCTTGTTGCCGGCGCACTT
>CACJUX010000009.1 GCA_902596655.1 uncultured SAR116 cluster alpha proteobacterium
AATATTAGGGGTGCGTGCCATCGTGCCGTTGGTAATTTTTTTGGCGATTGTTTTGCTTGTAATACTCCGGGAGAGAATGAAAAACGCCAGCATCACTTATTATGGTATTTTTCTTGCCGTTACAGGGATGTGTATTTTCAACGTTGGCCTGACTTATGGCCTTGCAAAGCTTGGGGATCAATCTGGAGGTCTAATTGCGGCCGCCTTTACCACGATAAATTCCGTTGAAGCTAGCCCGCTTTACAGTGTTTCGGTTGGTGTAGGTATAGCGGCACTCTTTGCTTGGATACTGGGGTTGGGTGCCACGCTAGCAGAGCCTGCCTTAAATGCGCTGGGTATGACTGTGCAAAACCTAACAAATGGGGCATTTAAAAAATCTATGCTTATGGGTGCTGTCTCCTTCGGAGTTGCCACGGGAATTATGTTGGGGGTTTTGAAATTAATTTTTGATTTCCATATAATGTATATCTTGATTCCTGGCTACACTCTGGGGCTTTTCCTCACTTTGTTGTCCACCGAGGAATTCGTGAATGTTGGATGGGACTCTGCAGGTGTGACAACTGGACCAGTGACTGTGCCTTTAGTGCTTGCAATGGGACTAGGTTTTGGCAACGCACTTGGCTCCACTGAGGGCTTTGGTATATTAGCAGCCGCATCCATTTGTCCTATCGTTGCAGTCTTAACGCTTGGCATTTATGTCCAATTTAAGGTCAAGCGAGAAGAGCAAAACACTGCGCGGGAACTCGCTCAAGTTGAAAACTTGGAAGGGGGTTGAGCAAATGAAACGCACGTTCACTACTTTAACAGAAGCGACTTTGATTACAGCGGTAGTCCAGAGTGGCCTTGGGGAAGTTATCGCTGACGCGTTATTAGAGGTGGGCATTCAGGGCGCAACCCTACATTCAGCTATGGGTGTGGGTATAAGGGAGCGGCTCGGGGTAGTAGGTGTCGCAGTTGATGCTGAACGTGATGTGGTAAGCGTTATGGTTTCGAGTGACGAAGTTAACCGTATATTTGAGCGCGTCTTCCTTGCAGGCAAATTGGATATCCCAGGTATGGGGTTTATGTATGCAACTCCTTTGATGCAAGCTGCCACCTATGTTCCACCGGCAATTCTCGCAAAATATGTGGATCGCTGATATGGCAAAGGCTCTGATTGGGACAGAAAAGCAGCGCTTTGAATTTCTGGACTATACTTGGATGATTTCCGGTATTTTGTATCAGGGAGGAACAGATACTCTGATTCCAGAATTGATGTCGAGAGGTATTCATGAGGTATATTTTCATAATGTCGCGGGTACGCCTATTGGCAAAAAAACTGTATCTGGTGTTGCTGACTCCTTTGACGTAGAGGAGTTTTTTGTCGTTGTTTCTGCTGATCAAGCAGAAAATATTTTTGATTTTATTTTTCACTTTTGTGGGTTGGACAAACCAAACATTGGCATGATTAGATTAAACAAACTCAGTCATTCAACACGTTATAGGCTTCCAGAAAATGATGCTGTAGAAACTGATTCAGTTGAGGCATGACCGTTTTAAAGAGTAGGTGACGCTATGACAAAACCAAGTAAACAGGTTGATCTGAATAAAAAAAATATTCGCAAGAACAAGCGTCATATTTTTGAGCTGGAGTGCCAAGCATCGACAGCCTATGCAGTGTCTATGCTTGTGATTGCAGATATTGAAGAAAATCGCGCTCTTTTAAGTCGTAACTTCAGTGCCGCGTTCAATGGTAACCGTGCCATTGCTGTGGACAATATTGAGGACTTATATCGTTGTCGTATGCTTATGGTGGATGCCGTGGAAGCAACGACTGATATTGCACAAAATTTTAAATCCGCGATGGCAAATAAGCTGCGCATTGATCTTCTAGAAAATAAATTCTCTTTAAATGAAAAGTTACTTGAAGTGGCAAGTCAAATGTCTGCAGTTAATGAGTTGCTTGTATCATTGAATACTTTGGTTGCTGACTTCAACGAAATACTGGCAGATCAAGGTGCAGAAATGGTATCAGAAAACGCGGAATGGATTGATGGCAAAATCCTCAACACTATCAAATCGGCGAGTTCAGATAGCAATTCAGAACTTGTGAATGATAATGCCGGCCGGTTGGAAGCGCTCTTTGAGAAAGCAAATGTTGCAGAACAAGCCGCGAAGACGACATTGCAACAAATAGAGACTGAAACTAAGCAAATTTTGGATACAGGTGATGCCATTGCAGATCGACGTGCGAGAATTCAAGCTGAAAGAGAAAAAGTTGTGGCCAACCAAAAGCGTTCCTCTGAGTTGATGTCAAAATAAAGGGCGATTGGATCTCAGGCTAATACCCTGAATGTCCTAGGTTCTAATTCTACCAATGCAATGATTACATAATCACACCTTAATTATAGGACTTTAAGTATAGCCTGCCCCTGCTACCAATATTTCTTAAAACAACATCTAAAGCCTCACAACATTTTGGAGTGTGGGATATTTTTGTGTTCTGTGGCCGGCAGTCATGGTCCAAATACTCGGAATACAGAGGATTAAAGAAAACGAAAAGCCATCGTCTGAAACGATAGCCGTGTTGTTGGCAGCCAAACGTCTTTTCCGATGTCTTGCATTAGTGTACTTTGCAAACATCTCAGGTGTTTTGATATACTCAGCTTTCAAGCTGGTCTCGCCATGGTGGGTTGCACCCCCTTTTTTCACAATTCAGTGCAGCTGCCTTAGCCGCCTTTTCCAATGATGCTGCCAGCGATCCAGTGTCGGTTTTGCTGAGACTTTGCAGATCACTTCGTCCTGTCTCGATGATCCACGCGAGAATGCTGGCCATAAAGGTGTCACCTGCGCCAACGGTATCGGTGATGTAATGTGTTTGTGCTGCGGGTACATGTACGTCCCCAGCTTGAACGAAACCGTGAGAACCATCTGACCCAAGGGTAAGAATAAACAGCGCGGCATTGCAATCAGCCCGGCACTCGGCCAGCGCCTGCTTGAGCGAACGGCCCGGATAGAGCCAGACAAGATCCTCATTACTCAGCTTCACGATGTCAGCATTTTTCATCATCTGGCGCAACCGCTCAACATAGGCGTCCCGGTCGCTAACAAGCGCCGGCCGTACATTTGGATCAATTGATGTGAGAATGGTCTTGGCCTTGCATATGTTGAAATGCTGTTTCCACGCCTCGGCGTCTTTCCCGTCAATGAGAGCTAGGCCGCCAACATGAAAGATGGATGTTTTATCTGGTGATGCGGCGGCCAGCGTCTCTGGGGTTACCTGGCGCTCTGCCGTGTCGTTCCGATAAAAGGCATAGGAGGGGGCCCCATTGGCATTGACTGACACGAAAGCAAGAGATGTGGGCTGCTGCACCCGCGCACCGGTGATGGTGACATTGCTTTGGAGTAGTCGTTCACTCAGAAGATCACCAAACCTGTCGGTTGAGATTGGCGTAAGGTAGGAAACATCAACGCCTAGCCTACCCGCCGCCATCGCTACATTGAACGGTCCGCCACCCTCTGCTGCGATAAATTCTAGCTTGTTGCCATCGTTATCGTCGCTGGCAACAAGATCTATCAGATTTTCACCGCCCACAGTGATCATGGCCAACACTCCAAATCAATGGGCGCTAATGTCACTCTTTTGTAAACCGGTCTAATGCGAAACGTCATTTGGCCCGGCGAAGGTGGCCTATCAGCTTTGCCAACGCTCACTGAGACATGCTCCATGTGGCTGGCAATGCCTTTTCGACAACGCGCTGGGCATTTACAAGGTCATTCATCTGCGTCCGCTCTCTTGCTTGTTTTGCCGGCATGCCCTGGTTCAGCCATCGCTGGACCAATCGGGTCTCTAGTATTTCGTCTTGCACATCAAGCCAAATAGAGGCGTCCCATTTATTGGCCAGCTCAGCCCAGCCTGGTTCATCAAATAAGAGGTAATTGCCTTCGAATAGAAGGACAGATAAATCATCTGGCACAGATTCTCCATTTTCAATGACGCTGTCCAAGCCCCGGTCAAAGGGAGGAAAGTGTTTCGCCTTGCCAGCCTGCAGAGACTCAATCAGTTTTTCAAAACCGGCTAGATCAAATGTTTCGGGTGCTCCTTTGACCGAAAGCAACCCCTGCTTAGACAGAGTAGCATTGTCAAGATGAAAGCTATCCATTTGAACGAGGCAGCAGGACGGTCCGATATGCCTTGCCAGAGCTTTGGCGAGAGTGGATTTGCCGCTACCCGGTGGGCCAGCTATGGCCACAGTCAAAATCTGTGTGGGTGTCACCAGCGCAGCAATTGCTGCAGTCAATTGGGCAAGATCAGGAATTTTTAAGGTTTGGGTGGTTGGCATTGCGCCTCTCTACATAACGTCGCGTTTTTGAATACGCTGACACAGCTTGGCCGATGAAGTCATGTTAATTTATAATGGCTATTGACGTTGGTAACCAAAAATTGTGAACTTTTTGGTGTTTGCTGAAGTAAGTTGAAAATGATCAGGAAAAATCTTTTGATAAATGGTCTGAGGACTATCTTCGTTTTTCTTGTCTATCTTCCATTGTTCGCCAGTCAAGCCAGTGCTGCTGATGGTGAATTTTCCGCTCCTGTTTTTGTCATCCCGCAAGGTGGCCCGACAACTATACCGGCGACCCATCTTGAATTCCTTGAAGGGGCTGATGAGACCGCAGATTTTGAGTTCCTGGAAAAGGCCGATTGGGCTCCAAAACTTGTTGCGGACCAGTCTCTTGTTAAGGGTTATTGGGTCCGTTTGCGGATCCAGAACACGCTCCCTACGGATGACATTGGGATCAAGCACAATTTCAACAAGGAAAAGCGGATATTTGCCCGGCACAGCTACGGCGTTGATGAATATCTCTACTGGTTGGGAAGCAGGGATAGCTGGATCGATGAAGGCAGAATTAATTCCCATTATCTTGTCAAGATGCCGCAGGGTGAAATCACAACGATCTATAATTTCTTTCGCAGCAAACCCTTTGACAGATATTACAGCAAGGTCGATGGTCTTGATCGGATAACAATCGGTGAATGGAATGACATTCGTCTGCTCGAGTTTTTCCGGCTCGGGACCAACCTTGCCGTTGTCGCAATCGCTTCTGCTTTCGGCCTTTATTATTTGTTTATGTTCGTGGTAGGGCGTGGAAGTTATCTGTGGCTATCGGCAAGCTTGTTTCAGATTTCTATCCACTGTTGCCTGTATTTGTCACTGTCATCGGTGATCCAACCGCCGTTGTGGCTAGCCAATGTTGAGATGGATATGGCGTCAACATCACTGCTCTTTGTGTTTCTCCTCCGGTTCTTTAGTGGCTCGCTTGATTTACGCAGTAATTTTCCGTTTCTTAACCGGGTTTTCCTGGCAGGAAGCGCCTTTTATCTGTTGATGGTGGTTTTGAATGTTGGTTCCTCACTGACCTATCCAAGTGCGCCCTATCTTGATCTGGTGGCATATCCCCCCGATCGTGCTGGGCCAGGTATTGTAAAGCTGAGCTATTTGATTCCGCCGTTTTTGCTGCTACTGCTTTGTTCTGCGTTATTGTCTTTCGTCTTGTGGCGACGCGGCAGCAATTATGCGAAATTTCTGATGATTTCTTTCTCCCTACCATTCCTTGCTGTGCCAATTACCGCAGTAACTTATTTTGTTTTTGGGTTTTCATGGCAAGCCTGGATGGTGATTTCGGCTGTTGTGGGCTTTTTGATGTTGGCAATGTTTATTACCTTCGGTTTTGCCGTGGCGCAGCAGCTCAATGACATGAAAAATTTTGCGCTAGAACAGCAGATTAGTCTTACAAGGGCCTATCAGCGTTTCGTACCGCCACAGTTACTGCAGAATCTTGGCAGGACAAGTATCCTTGACGTTAAGCTGGGTGACCAGGTCAATGTTGAGATGAGTATATTGTTCTCTGACATCAGATCCTTTACTGCCCTCTCTGAGTCCATGTCTCCGAGCGAGAACTTTGCTTTTATGAATGCCTATCTAAGTCGCATGGGTCCGATCATCAGGAATCGTAACGGCTATATCGACAAATTCATGGGTGATGGTGTGATGGCTTTGTTTCCAAATTCGGTGACAGATGCCGTCCTCGCTGCGGTAGAAATGCAGAAGGAACTTTATCGCTACAACGATCAGCAGAACCGTGCTGGTGCACCACTAATCGATATTGGCGTCGGAATCAACACGGGCCGGATGATGCTTGGAACACTTGGTGAGTCAGATCGGATGGAGGGGTCGGTCATCAGCGATGCTGTCAATCTTGCCTCAAGGCTTGAGGCACTTACTAAGCGTTACGGGTCCAAGGTCATTATTTCTGAACATACCTGTCAGCAGTTGGACACGGCTAAAATTGCCTGCCGTGAAATCGACAGCGTCGTGGTAAAGGGCAAGGACAGGCCAGTCAGAATTTTTGAAGTGATTGATGGGGAACCCCCACAGATTGCCAGATTGAAACGCAATGATCTGGCACAATTCAACAAAGCCATGTCTTTCTATAAAAACCAGAAATTTGCGGAGGCCCGCGATCTGTTTGCGGTTATTCTAAGACATAGTGAAAATGATAATGTTGCGAGGCTATATGTGGAGCGTTGCGATAGGCTGCTCGAGGAGGGCTTTGACCCCAAGACATGGGACTGGGTTGAGAGGCTTGAGACAAAGTGATTGATACAAAATTGGTTCAGAAAGGTAGTTGAAGTAATGGTGTTTCGACGCAGAAGAAAGAAAGCAAAGAATTTGCGCCGCGCAACCTTTTTCCTGATAGCTGGCCTGTTTGGATTTTTCTTTCCTTTGTCGGGATGTGAGCAATTCGGTGCATTGCCGTCCGGCGACAATTATCTGCGAATACAGCAATCTAAAAATTATAACCTGGCCGAGGATAAATTTGTCAATCTGGAGCAGGATGCCGTCCTGTCAGGACCTGGATTTTGGGATAATCCGAGGGAGAACTGGAACAATAATTTCTTTTTCAACAATAATCAGACACGGCCTGATAGTCCATTGCCAGAAAGCAAATCTCCATTGCCCGATGATTTTCATGAAAGTTCGGACACCATAAAATTTGTCTGGCTTGGCCATTCGACGATCCTTCTTTCAATCGGGGGCAACGTGATCCTGTTTGATCCTATATTCTCCAACGCGGCGTCACCTTTGAGTTTTGTTGTGAGGCGGTTTCAGCCGCCAGTGATTGACCTTGCATCACTACCAAAAATAGACATTGTCGTGGTCTCACATGATCATTATGACCATCTTGATATGGAAACAATAAAGCAGTTGCGCGAAGATGACATAAGCTTTGTTGTTCCTTTGGGGTTAGGTGCACATCTCAAACATTGGGGTGTTTCAGCGGCAAAAATTACCGAGCTCGACTGGTGGGAGAAGACACAGATTAGCGGATTGACTCTGATCTGCGCTCCCTCGCAGCATTTTTCCGGGCGCATGGGGCCATACAAGGAAAAGCGATCGCTTTGGGCGTCATGGCTGATAAAATCAATGGACCAATCGGTTTATTTCAGCGGCGATTCCGGCTATGCTAATCATTACCAGCAGATTGGTGAACGCTATGGATCTGTTGACCTGGTGTTCATGGACTCGGGTCAATACAACACGCGGTGGCAGCATGTACATAATATGCCTGAGGAAGCTGTGCAGGCAGTGCTGGATATGGATGGTCAGCTATTGGTTCCCATTCATTGGGGCATGTTCACATTATCAATGCATAATTGGTTTGAACCACCAGTGCGTGTACTCGCCGAGGCGGCAAAAAAGAATGTGAATGTTCTAACCCCGATGTTGGGGCAGTTTGTTGATGTCTCCAATTTGCCGTCAAATGAGAAATGGTGGGAACGCGTCAACTAGCCCTAAAATTTCTGGTGGGCCTGAATTAACATTCAGGGGGCACTATCTGGCTGGTTTCTGGATTTTTCTCAACCTGTCGGATAAAATTCCAACCACACCGCGGACAAAGATGTTTGACTCATTTAGGTATGTGTTGAACTCGTCTTTCGTCACCGAAATGACATCACATTCTGTGAGGCATTTGGCGTCAGCCATACGAAGCTCATCATCAATCACACCCATTTCACCAAAAATCTCGTTTTCACCGATGATAAAATCCGGGTCTTTTGTATCGTTGGTGGGTAAAAAAATGCCGACGGACCCACGCACAATAAGAAAGACTGTTCCAGCCACATCACCGGCTTTGAAAATCGTTTGGTGTTGTTTCAATTTTTGCTTTTGCACCGTTCTGACCCTCAATAAGAAGTCTCGACCTGTTTTTCCCTTGCGATGAATATTGAAGGGTCTTTGAAATTCTGCTGCATTACGTCTAATTGGATATCCGTTCGATAAGGCGCGTGATGCGTAATTGCAAGGCGTTTACAATTGGACCTTTCTAGAAACGACTCGCCCTGCTCAATTGATGAGTGTCCCCAACCCCGGTACTGCGGCAATTCATCTGCCGTAAACATACCATCCCAAATCGTCAAATTGGCTTCATTGACGAATGCACTTAGACTCTGGAATTGGTCCTCCCTATATTCATTGTCTAGAAGGCTGCATAGTTTGGCGGTTGACGTCGTAATGCTGTAGGCGGCAGATCCGCCCGGATGGTTCAAGCCATAACTCTCAATCGCCAGATCGCGGGCAAAAATCGACTTTAGTTCGCGAAACGACACAATCCGCAATTTGGAAATTTCAGATAGCAACTCTATCGGAAAATATTTGCCACCATAATATTGCTGGAGGTAACTCTGCGTCGATTCCTCTGAACACAGCGCGGAGCATATAAAAATTTCAGCCCGTTTGGAAAAGAGGCTTGGGTTGAAGCCAAGTCCCTGAATGTGATCATGGTGGAAATGGCTCAGCAAAATAACAATTGGCCGGTCATCAGCGAGTGCGACATTCTGGAACCCACTTCCCGCGTCAATGATGAACTGGGCCGCATCAGTCATGATTTCTGTGCATGTGGTGTGTCCACCATAGTCAGAAAACTCAACGCCAGATGCCGAAATGGATCCGCGGACACCATGAAATATAACTCTCATCAAAACCTGCCAAACAGAACGGAAATCTTATTTTCTTTTAACGCTCTCCCATTGGTAGTTGACAGTCCCTTGACCGCCACTTCAACAAAAAAATCATTGCGGCATCGAGTAAATGGAAGCCTATGCAACAAAGTTGCACAAAGACATATCAATTGTCATGCTGGCTTGACTTCTACCAGCGCTGTTCCAGATGCAAAAAGAGGGCGATTTGGCTCTTTTCTTCATTGGATGCCATAAATAGCTAGCTACATGCCGCCACAGCCCGCTTCGTCATTTCCTTGACGAGATGGGCGCGGAAATCACCAGCCGCATGCATGTCACTGATCAGCTCATCGCTGCTCACAGTGACAGCTTCGACGGCTTCTGGTGCAAATGACCTAACAAGTGCTGTCTCTAGCCCCTCATGGCGAAAAACACCATCTTCACCCGCGCCGGTAACGGCAACGCGGACCGTGTCCCCCTTGGCGACAAAGACACCAACCATGGCATAGCGTGACGCAGGGTTGGGGAATTTGGAATAGGCGGCGGTGGATGGTTTTGGAAAGCTGACGGCAGTGATGATCTCATCTTCTTCCAGTGCCGTTTCAAACATACCCACAAAAAAATCATGAGCGGCAATATCACGGCTGTTGGTGTGGATTGTCGCATCAAGCGCGAGGACAGCCGATGGATAACATGCCGATGGGTCATTATTGGCAATTGATCCGCCAATGGTGCCACGATTGCGCACCTGCCGGTCACCAATTTTTGACGCTAACACAGCTAGCGCTGGGATTTCCTCTGCCACAACCTCGGATGTTTCGACATCGACATGACGAGTCATCGCTCCAATCTTGAGGATGTTGCCAAGATCCTTGATGCCTTCAAGGCCGCAATCAGCAAGGTCAATAAGCGTTTTTGGGTTAGCAAGACGTTGTTTCATAGTGGGGATCAATGTCATTCCACCGGCAAGAAGTTTTCCTTCATAGTCAAGTTTTGTCACGGCATCATCTGTGTCTGTGGCTCTGACATATTTTGTCTGATACATGACCGTCTCCTATTCCGCAGCTTTGCATGTTGCGTGATTAATGGCTTATTTGACCTGCTGGTTTGTCACTTTTCTACCATGACCTTTGCGGCTGCTTGGATGGATTTCACAATGTTATGGTAACCGGTACAACGACAGATATTGCCCTCAAGACCCTCGCGGATTTCTTGCTCACTTACGGTTGGGTTGTTTGTTACCAGTTCAATAGCGGTCATCACCATACCTGGCGTGCAAAAACCGCATTGCAGACCGTGATTTTCATGAAATGCTTGTTGCATTGGGTGCATTTCGTCGTCAATTGACACGCCTTCGATTGAGGTGACGTCCTGACCATTGGCCATGACCGCCAGCATTGTACAGGATTTTATTGACTCACTATTGATATGGATCACACAGGCGCCGCATTGGCTGGTGTCGCACCCGACATGTGTGCCGGTTTTGCCAAGCGTTTCGCGGATGAAATCAACAAGCAAGGTATTGTCAGGCACATTCGCAGAGATAGATTCGCCATTGAAAGTGAAACTTACATTTGCCATGTCGCTAATTTCCCCATGATTTTTTCTTTCATAGCGTGTCTTACATCATGTTTAATTTATCCGAAAATTGACATCTTGTGATAATTAAACCACTAACAAATCTTATTTGTTGCCATCCATAATGAGATGTGACGAGTGGCCTATGGGATGCCACAGCGGTTAAGACATCTGCAAAAGGCAATGCTAGTCAAAACCTGTCGCTGGATTAACCCGATGGCTAGTATTACGATGAATTAGGATGGAAAGTAGGGCCATGTTTGATAGCAATCTGACAGATAACTTACTGATCGCCCACGCTACTGAGTGGCATGCCTCCGGTCACGGTGTGGCGCTTGCCTTTGTCATTAAAACATGGGGTTCATCACCGCGGCATGTTGGTAGCGTTATGATCATCCGAGACGATTTGTTGATTGAGGGATCGGTATCTGGTGGCTGCGTTGAGGGTGCGGTGATTGAAGCTGGCAGTGAAGCAATAAAGACTGGTGTTGGCACGCGACTTGACTTTGGCGTTGAAAATGAAACCGCGTGGGAAGTGGGCCTGTCTTGTGGCGGCCAGATCGCCGTGCTGGTGTCGCCGATTGGATCGGCAGGGATCAACCCAGAGATACTTGCGGGCTTTGTAGCGGACTTGCAGGCTCGACGTTCGGCCACGCTTTGTGTGAGTGTTGCTTCCGGAATGTTCCAAGTGCCGTCAACACCAGTAACACCAGAGATCAGTTTCTTTGATGAGGCGTCAAATATGTTTTATTTGGTGCAGGTGCCAGCGCGGCGTCTGTTTATTATAGGTGGTGTCCATATAAGCCAGTTTTTGGCCCCGATGGCAAAATTGGCTGGCTATGACGTTACCATTATCGACCCCCGTGCGACCTTTACAGCAGCTGAGCGATTTCCCGGGATTGAATGCGTTACCGCCTGGCCGGACGAGGCAATGCAAACCCTTATTCCGGACGCAAGGACAGCAGTTGTTACACTGACGCATGATCCTAAAATTGATGATCAAGGGCTACACGCTGCGCTCTCGAGCGACGCTTATTACATTGCTTGTCTTGGGTCTCGCCGCACCCATGCGAATAGATGTAAACGGTTGCATGAGCTCTGTTTTGATGCAGATGATTTGCGCCGGCTTAAAGGGCCAGCTGGGTTAGATATTGGGGCGTTGACACCAGGCGAGATTGCGGTGTCAATTCTTGCTGAGATGATCGCCAAAGAACGCACGTCGGGCTCTGAACAATGATTTGGCTGGCTATAGTTTTGGTGCTGCTGAAGGGGGCGAGTTTCAGGTGAAGTTTGACCCTTATGCATCTTCAGAATTTGTAACCTCGGGGATAAATGCAACTGTTGGCGGGGTGATTCTGGCAGCTGGACAATCGCAGCGAATGGGTGTGCAGAACAAGCTACTGCTAGAAATTGATGGTGTGCCAATCATTCGGCAAACAGCGCAGGCACTTCTGGATGGTGGGCTGGATGACCTGGTGATTGTCACTGGCCATGAGCATACACAGGTTGCCGATGTCCTTACCGACATACCAGTCACCTTTATCCATAATGATGATTATCAGTCTGGTCAGGCCTCCTCTGTGGCCTGCGGTGTTCGTCATTATCAAGCCGGTTCGCACTCTGCAGTGTTGATTGCGTTGGGTGACATGCCGCTGATAAAGCCTGACCTGATTAAGGCGCTACTGTGGGACCATTTAGGCCTGACTGATGCGCCAGATCGGATTACGCTGCCTGTCTATGATAGTAGATGTGGCAATCCGGTGATCTGGGGGCGTATGTTTTTTGACGGTTTGATGTCGCTGACAGGTGACTCGGGCGGGCACACCATTTTTGCGGAAAGCAAAAATGCGATAAACCGCTTGAATTGGTCTGATAATAGTATTCATTTTGATGTTGATACACCGGCGAATCTGTTACAGATGAGACGGTTTGAAAGCTGAGTGGAGGCGTTAGGTCGGCTTGTTGAGATCAGTCTGCCGTCCTATCCCCGACCATCTCGGCCTCAAAATTACCGAAGAACTGTTTTGACAGTTTTTTGGCCGTGCTATAAATCAGACGGTTGCCAAGCTGGGCAATTTTGCCCCCGGTTTCTGCCTTGGCAGTGTATTTGAGGATCGTGGTGGCACCGTCTTCTGCAAGCTCGACATCCGCCTCACCCTTCGCAAAGCCTGCGACGCCGCCGTCACCCTGGCCGCTAAGGCTGAAAAACTGGGGAGCGCGTGTCTGGTCAAGCATAACTGCGCCGTTGAAGGTGGCTTTGATCGGGCCAATTTTCAATACGACTGTAGCCGCCAGTTCGGTCTTGCTTTTTGCCACCAACTTCTGACAACCTGGGATGCATTTTTTCAGGATTTCGATATTATTGAGGCTTGCATAAACCGCATCTCGCCTGGCTGGGATCACTATTTCATCCGCAAGATCCATCATTTGCTCCGAATCTCATTGTTCTTTTGCCTGGCTGGCAAAGATTTCAAATTGTTTGATGCCAGGAACTATGCCTACCGTTTAGAAAGATTACCAGTCAGCTATCGTCTCTAATTACAGAAAAAATGCGAAAATTGGGACAATTACAGAGAGCAGACAATGCTTTCTGACCGAGTGTACTTTAATTTGACTAAGAGTAAGATTTTTGAGATAGGTGAAAATGATTGTTGCGTCCAGCGGGAAGTAATGGTCACTATTTGCCATGCCTTGTGTGCCCTTGCACGGTGAGATATTTGAGAGTCAGAGAGATTGAGACATGAGTTCCATAAACACAAATACTCGCCCACGTCGTAGCTTCATTTTCACGCCTGGCCTGCGCCCGGACATGTTTCCAAAGGCATTGGTCAGTGGCGCCGATATTGTCTGCGTTGAGCTGGAGGATGGCATCTCGCCCAAGGACAAGGCAGAGGCGCGCAGCAAGGCGCTTGCATTATTTGCTGAGCCACATGCGGATGACGGAATTGAACGGATTGTGCGGATCAACTCAATGCGCGAGCGTTTTGGTATAGAGGATGTCAATGCCATTCTGGTGAGTAATACGCCGCCGCCTGCATTGATGATGCCAAAAGTCCGCAATCCAGATGAGGTTGTGATGCTTGATCAGCTGCTCTCTGAGGCTGGGCATGATACCAGGCTTCATGTAATCATTGAAACAAATGAGGGTCTTGAAGCAGCCTATGATATTGCCGGGTGCAGCGCGCGCATCGACGCGATGTTCTTTGGCGGCGTTGATATGGCCGCTGAATTGAGATGCCAGCTAGCGTGGGAGCCATTGCTCTATGCGCGCTCACGGGTGGTGCATGCGGCGGCGGCGGCGGGCTTGGATGTGATTGATGTACCTTACCTTGATCTTGATGATCCGGACGGAATGCGTGTTGCCGCAGAGCAGGCCCGGGCGCTTGGCTTTGCCGGCAAGGGTTCAATCCATCCCAAACAGATCGCTGCACTCAATGAGGTGTTCACACCGGCCGCAGATCAGATTGCCCAGGCGCGACGGGTCATTAATGAATTTGAAGCCGCAGATACAGGTCTTGTGGTAATTGATGGAAAATTGATTGAAAAACCGGTATTGCGTGAAATGTACCGGGTCAGGGCAATCGCTGACAGAATGGGCCTGTAGGGCAACGGCTCTCAACGGCAATTGTGGGAGATAGAAAATGGAATGTTGTGGTCCGGGTTACGCCAGCCCCGCGGAGGCGATCAAGGCACCCTGTGAGACTTTGCTCTATACCATTGCAATCTATACTGGCACTGGTATCCAGAAGCCAGACTATCTGGCGACTGTTGATGTCGACCCGGGTAGCTTGACATATTCCAAGGTCATTCACCGGCTGGAGATGCCGGGGATCGGGGACGAACTGCACCACATGGGCTGGAATGCCTGTTCTTCTTGCTTTGACGACCCAAGCATGGCCCGTCGTTATCTACTTCTTCCTGGAGTACGGTCAAACAACATCCATGTCGTTGATACCGCCAGCGATCCGCGAGCGCCGTGCCTTCACAAGGTGATTGATGGTGCTGAGATCAAGGCAAAGGCTAATCTCTCCGGTCCGCACACGGTGCATTGTCTTGGTGCCGAGATCATCATTTCTTTTCTAGGCAACGCCAAAGGTGAGGCGCCTGGAGGCTATCTTCGTCTGAACAAGGATTTTGAAATTTTAGGGCGCTGGGAAAATTCGATGGGCGACATCAAATTTGGCTATGATTTCTGGTATCAGCCACGCCATAATGTGATGGTCTCATCTGAATGGGCGGCGCCAAATACATTCATGCCTGGCTTTGATCTGGAGGAGGTCGGCCATCTAAAATATGGGCGCGAGCTGCATTTTTGGGATTTTGAAAAGCGAGAACCTGTCGAGAGCTTCTACCTTGGCGAGGATGGTCTCGTGCCATTGGAAGTCAAATTTCACCATGACCCGAATAGCACGCATGGCTTTTGTGGAGCGGCGCTTAGCTCCAACGTCATCCATTGGTGGAAAAACGATGCTGGCAAATGGCAATGGGAAAAGATTATTGATGTTGAGAATGAGGCCCATCCCGAATGGCCGATACCGGTGCCGGGAGTAATGTCCGCCATCTTGGTTTCAATGGATGACAGATATCTCTATCTTAACAACTGGTTGCATGGCGACATGCGCCAATATGACATCTCCGATCCGCATAACCCAAAACTGACCGGCCAGGTCTGGATGGGGGGGTTGCTCGGCAAAGCACCGGTGGTGAATGGTGTCACCATGGCAGGTGGCCCGCAGATGTTCCAACTTAGTCTTGATGGCAGGCGACTTTACGTGACAACATCTCTTTTCAGCACCTGGGATAATCAATTCTATCCCGAAATCCGTGAACAAGGCGGCGTGATGGTGATGATTGATTGTGATCCGGTTAATGGCGGTATGGAGATCAACAAGGACTTTATTGTTGATTTTGGTAAGGAGCCAAATGGGCCGAGCCGCTGCCATGAGGCCCGCTATCCCGGCGGCGACTGCACAAGCGATATCTGGCTATGATGACAATCACCCTTTCCAATCGCAACAACGATAGCTATCAGGTCAAAGGCCGCAAGCCACTTCTTGATGAGCTGCGGGCGCAGGGTGTGGATCTTCCGTATGGCTGCCAATACGGCGGTTGCATCACCTGTGCGGCCAAACTCATTGAAGGCGAAATTGACCAACGCAGGCAGGTGGCTCTCAACAACCGACAGATCAACGACGGCTATGTGATCCTGTGCGTGGCGCGGGCCAAATCGGATTGTACGCTGGAGATTGGCGTCGAAAGTCATGACAGGCTTTACCGCAATCCGTTCCTCGACCCACTTGCCCCGCATGAGTTAAAAGCTGATATCGCAACACCGCTGGATACTGACAAATGACCCATCTAAACCATGACGAACCCTATAGCGATGAATATCTACAAGGCATTCTGAAATCGGTAAAGACGATTGCCATGGTCGGCGCCAGCCCGGACAAGACTAAGTTCAGCTATGGCGTGCTGCGCGTTCTGCATGAAACTGGCTATGACATGATTCCGATAAATCCGCGCCCCGGTCTTGAGGAAATCCGCGGCATTAAGGTCTATCCCAATCTCGCTGCTATCGACCGGCCAGTTGACATGGTAGAGGTGTTCAGAAAGCCCAAAGATCTCTATTGCATTGCCGAAGAAGCAATCGCCATCGGCGCTAAGGTTTTGTGGGGGCAGATCGGCGTGGTCAATCATGACGCCGCCTATCTTGCCGAGGAGGCTGGTCTCAAGGTGGTAATGAACCGCTGTCCAAAGATCGAGCTGTTTCGCCCCTTCTGGAAGCCGAAATTACATCTGGGCATTTGACCGCTGGTCTGCTTAGGTGGCCATGTCCGTCAGTGAAGGTCGTTTTGGGGATGACTTTTCTTTGTACTGATTGCCCGCGATTTTGACATATCGGTCCTCTAGAAAAGCCTGATGCGCAATGGCCGCCGGGTCGAGGTCAGATTTGGCAGGCTTGTCGGACTCGAAATGACCGTAATCATCCTGTCCCCTGACTAGCATAGCCGTGTCCAGGTTATGTTTTGTCTGCCGAACATGCGTTGCCAGATATTGCACATTGAGTCCGATACGCCGATCCGCGCTCCGGTTTGGCATTGAGGCGTGCAATGTCCAGCCATGATGAAAGGTCGCTTCACCGGGTGCAAGGGGACAGAAGTTTGCGTTACTTTCATTAATTCCAGAGACCGTCTGGCCCTGTAGCAGCACGTTATCGCTGTCCTCTGTTGTTTCATGTTCCATGCGCCCACCCAGATGCGAGCCGGGGATCATGCGCATGCAGCCACTTTCCAGCGTCGCTGGCGACAGGGCCAGCCACATTGATACCTGGTCATCATGGCTCAGCCCCCAATAGGTCAAATCCTGATGCCAGCTGACGTGTGTTTGGCTTTTCGGCTCTTTGATGATGTAGGTGACATTATAGAGCAGAATGTTTGGCCCAATCATCTGTTCAACAATATCCAGTACGCATGGCAGGGTGGCCAGCGTTAATGGCGATGTATGCACAGTGTGGATTTTACTGCGATAATGCATGTTGCCGATGAAGGCTTCCGCTTCTTCCAGAAGACCGCGATGATGTTCTGCATTCCGTTCTGAGATCAGCCGGACTGGCGAGACAAAGCCGTTCTGTTTATAGGTGACTGCAATATTGTCAATATCCAAATCATACATCTTCACCCTCTTTTGGCTTATTTCTTAAGCCTCCTGCGCCTCGCGAGGCGGTCAACGAAATGTAAGCTTGTTTGACTACTGACAAATCTACTAGCTAGAACTGATTTGCCGCAAGCCTCGCGTTATATTGGTCCTGTAGCGCATCACGTGTTGTAGCTAATTTCAACTTATACTGTTTCTCCCTAGATAAAATCTCACAGGTGAATTCTTGTGTTCGCTTGGGGTTTGTTCCCTTTGCCAAAAGGGTTTTCCGATCAATGCTGTAGATTTCCTCGCGGGTTCCATTTGTTGTATGGGAAGTGGAAATCCATCCGATTTTATCGCTGCTGGTCTCATAGCTGCTGCCTGTCGGGGATGAGCGGAGGATAACCTCGTCATTGCGCCGCTGCCATTTCGTCGTGAGGGCGCGGCCCGAATCGAACCAGAATGCAATGAATTTGGCACTAATCACTAGGTCAATGTCAGGCGTCTCATCGGCAATGGCCTGATCTATGCAGAACAGCCCTTTGCCATCGGGTGCAATGGCGAGTGCTGGGGTTATGAAACCCATCATTAGGGCAATCAGAATTATTCTGCGCATTAATGAACACTTTCTTTTTTCATCTTCAAACTTTGCCAGAAAACTGGCACTGGTCAAGTGTATTGGCATGCCATGGCGTTGCGTGGCGTGGCATAGCGTGGCGCTGTGCGCTTATTGTAGCCGTTGCCCCTTTTCTCAACTGAATGCTCTACCCATATCTGACTAATCAGAGATTTTGTAGAGGATGTATGAATGTTTGTTGCGACGCTGTTAATTCACGCCGCCATGCTGGGTTTCATGGTGTTTTTTGTCGCAGTGATTTCACCCTCCGCGTTGAAATCGTTGGATATCGGGTCGGTCAGCAAATTTCTCCGCTACGCGTTTCCAAGGATTTTTGCCTTTGGCTTTGTTGTTGCGACAATGGCTACACTGACCTCATTCTTGGCACCACCGAGTCCAGCACGGCTCATTTCGCTATTATCAGCCCTTTTCTTTCTCGTTAATTGGCTTGTCCTGACACCAAGGATCAATGCCCAGCGTGATCTAGTGTTGACTGGTGACAATGCGGCAAAGGCTCGTTTTGGGCGCCTGCATGGCGTGTCTGTTGGGCTATATCTGCTGCAAATGGCTGGCTCGGCAGCGGTAATCCTGCTATTGCATTCCTCGCTGGGATAGGGCCCCTTAGGGCTGAAATTTGGGCATGGAGTTGAGAAGATGCCGGCTGTAGTTGTGCGTGGGTGCGTCAAACAGTCGTTCGGCGTTAGCAATTTCACATACCGCCCCATCCCTCAAAACGGCAATGCGGTCACACATTTGCCGTACCACGGGCAGATCATGGCTGATAAACAGGATCGTCAGCCCAAGCTTTTCCTGCAGATCCTTCAGCAGGTTCAAAATCTGCGCCTGAATGCTGACATCGAGAGCTGATGTTGGCTCATCACAGACAAGTAGTTTTGGTTGTGTTGCCAGTGCGCGGGCAATTGAAATGCGCTGTCGCTGCCCGCCGGAAAATTCATGTGGGTAGCGGTCTCGGCTCGATGCAGCTAAATCAACTGCGGCAAGCAGATCGTCGACGTAGTGATCAATATCCATTTGCCCCAGCTGTGAATTATGATGAAGAATTGGCTCGGCGATGATGTTTTTGATTTTCATCCGCCCATTCAGTGACGAATAGGGGTCCTGAAATACCATTTGTATTTTGCGGCGAAAGGCAAGCAACGCTGGCCCCTCAAGTGTGGTGATGTCATCCTGTTCAAAGAAGATCAAGCCGGAGGTTGGCTCAATCAACTTGACGATCATCTTGGCAATAGTCGATTTGCCGCTGCCACTCTCACCAACCAGTCCAAAAGACTCGCCCTCTCGGATCTCAAACGAGACATCTCTTACTGCATGAACGGGTTCTTTTGCAGTAATGCGCATGAGACTTTCATCAGAAAAGCTCTTGCTGAGAGACTTGACCCGAACCAGTGATGCGCCCGTGTTTTCCTGCAGTTGCCAGCGGTTGAGGATTTTCAGATTTTGGTCGGTCGCGCTGCCCTGATCGGAATTCATGATTGGGAAACGGTCAATACGGCGGTCTGTCGGCGGGACCGAACTGACAAGCCTTTTTGTGTAGGTTTGAGATGGGTTGCCAAGCACCGCAGCTGGGGAACCCATTTCGACAACCCGTCCGTCCTTAAGCACCACCACCCTGTCGGCAATTTCGCTTATAACGGCCATGTCATGAGTGATAAGGATGACAGCAAGATTGCGGTCTGCTCTCAGTCTCTGCAGCAATGCCAGAATCTGTGACTGAATGGAAACATCAAGCGCTGTGGTGGGCTCGTCTGCGATCAGAATATCCGGGTCAGCGCAGAGCGCGAGTGCAATCACGACGCGCTGCCGCATGCCCCCTGAAAACTGATGTGGATAATCGTCAAACCGGGTTTTGGCATCAATGATGCCAACATCATCCAAAAGCTCTATGGCGCGTTTGCGAGCGTCGCCTGTGTCAATCTGCAGATGTGTCTGAATGGTCTCAAGAAGCTGCTCGCCAACAGTCATTACTGGGTTAAGCGACGTTTGGGGGTCCTGAAAGATGAGGCCAATACGCTTTCCACGGAACGCGCTGACCTCAGTGGCTGGATCTGCCAGATTAAGATTCTCCAGCTGGATGCTGCCTCCCTCGATTTTCCCCGGTTCATCTAGCAGCCCCAAAATCGCTCGGCCAATGGTGCTCTTGCCAGACCCTGACTCACCTACAAGGCCCAGAATTTCCCCCTTTTTCACGGAAAAGCTTACATCCTGCACAGCGGCCACCAATAGTCGGCGTGTCGGATAAGAAATATTCAGATTGGTGATTTCCAGAAAATCCATCAGTTTATCTTTGGGTTCAGTGTGTCGCGCATCCAATCGCCCAGCAAGTTTATTGAAAAAGCGAGGATGACAAGGAAGAATGAAGGGAAGAAGCTGATCCACCATTCACCTGAAAAAAGAAAATCATTGCCAAGTCGAATCAACGTGCCAAGCGATGGGGTTGTCGGTGGAACGCCAACACCAAGAAAACTCAGCGTTGATTCGGCCAGAATGGCAAGGGCAAGGCCGATCGTGCCGATCACCAAAATTGGTCGCAGAATGTTTGGCAGAATATGTTTAAACATGATGATCGCGTTGGGAAGGCCAATAATCCGCGCGGCAGAAATATAGTCCTTGTTCTTTTCAACTAGCGTGGCCCCACGCGCAACGCGGGCAAATTGTGGCCATTCAGAAATGCCAATAGCAAAGATCAGAACAAAGATAGCGACCTCATCATGCAACTCACGCGAGATGAGGCCACGAACAACACCGTCGATTAGCAACGCCATGAGGATGCTTGGAATAGTAAGTTGCACATCGGCAAGACGCATAACTATTGTCTCATACCGGCCGCCAAAATAACCAGCTGTGAGACCAAGTAAAACGCCGAATATGACACTGAATAGGATAGCGGAAAAGCCGACGATAAGCGATATTCGCGTACCATAAAGAATGGCGGAGAAAAGATCGCGACCCTGTCCGTCGGTGCCAAAAAGGAACACCGTATTGCCATCCTCTGCCCAGAAGGGCGGGGTAAAGGCGTCCATCAATGACAGTGAGGATGGAGTGAAGGGATCGTGTGGCGCAACGAACTCACAAAAAAATGACGTGAGCAGGATAATTACTAGCATACAGCTTGAGATCAACGCTGTTGGCGAATGAATAAAGCTGTGAAAAATATCACTGTCCCATATCCGGTCAGCGATGCCTGTTGTCCGTTTAGCCATCTTGGTTCTCATTCTTTGTTCGCAGCCGTGGATCGATCAGGAAATACAGAATGTCGACGATGAAATTGATAGCAACGAACACCAGCGCGATGAAGACCAGATAAGCCGACATAATCGGGATATCGACAAATTTGACCGCCTGAATGAACAAAAAGCCCATTCCTGGCCATTGGAAAACAGTCTCGGTGATGATCGAAAAGGCAACGAGCGTGCCAATATTGATTCCTGCAATTGTGACAACAGGTATTAGGCTGTTGCGCAAGGCGTGACCGAAGTAAACGCTGTGATTGCTAATACCACGCGCCCGAGCGAATTTGATGTAATCGGTTTGCAGGATCTCCACGATTTCAGCCCTCACAAGACGGATGATATAGGTCATCTGAAACAGGCTCAGGGTCAGTGACGGCAGAATCAGTGCCTTTAGCCCGGATGCGGTCAGAAGGCCTGTACTCCAGAAACCTATTTGCACAACCTCGCCACGTCCAAAGGACGGCAGAATGCCCAAAATTACTGCAAAGATATAGATTAGCAGGATGCCGATCACGAATGTGGGCAATGACACACCTGCCAGCGAGACAAAAAGGATAAAGTTGCTTAGAATGCCCGTCCGGTTGATACCGGTATAGACACCCAGAAAAACCCCAAAACCAAGCGCCAGGATACTGGAGGCGATAACCAGTTCCAAAGTGGCCGGCATCCGCTCGGCGATTAACTCCGAAACCGGGCGTCGCAACTGATAGGATTTTCCAAAATTGAATTGTACGGCGTTTGCCACGAATCGTCCAAACTGGATATGGATGGGATCATTCAATCCCAGCGTTTTACGCAACTCGGCGCGTTCTTCGGTTGAGGTTTCCTCGCCCACCATGTTGTTGATGGGGTCGCCGACAAAATTAAATAGTGAAAAAGATAGCAGCGCGACGCACAGCATTACACCGACAGATTGCACAATGCGTTTGAGAAAATAGCTAAACAAAA
Organism: uncultured SAR116 cluster alpha proteobacterium; assembly: GCA_902596655.1. GTDB lineage: Bacteria > Pseudomonadota > Alphaproteobacteria > Puniceispirillales > Puniceispirillaceae > MED-G116. The sequence continues at coordinate 22,031 of CACJUX010000009.1, forward strand.
TTGAGTCCTGCAGACAAGGACCCCCGCTGCTCGATACAACGGGGGTCCATTTTGATTTAGTTCACAGTCGCAAAGCGGAACAGAGGTTCGTTATTCGGACGGATTGGCACATCAACATTGGACTTTGCCGCCCACGAAATAACCTGATGGTGAAGTGGTAGGTATGAGATATCGTCCTTGACGATCGCCCACGCCTCTGCAATTGCAGCATTGCGCTTTCCTGGGTCAACTTCGACAACCATTGTCTGGATCAACTCATCTACGCGCGCGTTGTTGAAACCAACCTTGTTCCAACTGCCCTTCGAGTCATACAGGAAGCTGAAAACATAGTGGCTGTCCAGTGTTGGGACACCCCAACCCAGCATATAGAAATCGCTGAGACCGTTTTTAAGGTCCTGGAAATGCGTGCTCTTTGTCTGGGCGAACAGATTGACTTTGACGCCAACCTTACCAAGCATGCCGACAACCGCCGTACAGATCGCCTCGTCGTTGACATACCGATCATTCGGGCAGTTCAGCGTGATGTCAAAACCATCGCCATATCCGGCCTCAGCCAGTAGTTTCTTTGAAGCAGCAGGGTCATAGGGAAGACGGGCGTCGAGATCTGTGGTGTAGCCATTGACACCCGGGAAGGTGATGATGCCTGCAGGTGAACTCAGGCCGCGCATGACCTTTTTCTTGATCGTTTCAATATCAATGGCCTGATAGAATGCCTGACGGACGCGCTTGTCAGCTAGCGGATTTTTGCCTTTGATGTTCGAGGAACGCAGCTCGGCGCTTCCTTGATCCATGCCGAGAAAAATTGTCCGCATCTGCTCAACGCTGTTCACCGTATGGCTGTCAGAACTGTCGATGCGTTTGAGATCCTGCACGGGAGCGTCAGTCACGATGTCAATTTCACCCGAGAGGAGTGATGCTACTCGGGTGGCTGAATTGGCGATTGGAAAAAGCTCAATGCGATTGAGGTTATGCTCGACCGTACCCCACCAGCCGTCATTCTTTTCAAAAACGGTTTTGGTGTCCTGCTCGCGCAGAGTTATTTTAAAGGGGCCGGTACCGTTCGCATTGCTTGAGGCAAAGGTTTTCTCATCGGCATTGAAGTCACCTGGCACCGCTGAGTTGTTTGCTTTTGACCAGGCTTCAGACATCACAAAGATGTTTGAAATTTGGTTCAGCAGAATTGGATTGGGTCCTTCTGTGACTAGCTTCACCTTATCCGCACCAACAGCCTCGACAGAGGTGACGCTGTCAATATATTCTTTGAAGTCCGAGGTCTTAGATTTGGCTCTGTTAAAGCTGAAAACAACATCGGATGCCGTCAACGGCGAGCCATCATGGAAAGTGACACCCTTGCGAAGAGTGAAGACCCATGTTGTGGGGTTCTCGATTGTCCAGCCTGTCGCCAGCTGGGGTTCAATCGACATATCTAGCCCGCGGGTCACCAGCGCTTCATAGATCTGGCGCGAAACCATGGTGGTGGGACCCTCGTTCTGCTCATGCGGGTCAAGCGTCAGCGAATCACCTTTCATTGACCATTTGATCGTATTTGCCTGTGCTGTCGATGTGATGGTTGCTAGCAAAGCGACAGCCATAAATGACGTTATTTTCTTAAGGTACATTACACTCTCCCTATTTGTATTTTTGACTTGCCAAACCGTATCACGAAATTGAGATATTGGGCCATTTGATTTGTAAAATTGAGGGTTCGGCAAATAGTTTTTTAGAAATTCAAAATTCAAGTCGTAAGTGTTGGAGGGAAAAACGGCAGTTATATGAATATCGTCAATTACATCCGATTTGGACAGGACCCGCGCAATGGCGCGCAGCAACAGCCACAATCACCAAAGGACGGTTTTTCACCTGAGGAGATTGAAGGGGCTTCTTCTGAAATGGCAGAAGCATCGCTCGAGGTAAGGCCTATACCAGTCCCGGAATACACGACACGGGACTGGCTTGCTCGTTTTGCGAAACTGCAAGATTGAGCACAGTTAGCTGTTGCGACGGGCAACTTCCTCCATGAACCTGTGACGGATTACCGGCGCATCAAGGTCAATCACTGGCACTTTGATATTTCCAGATTCACATTTCGAGACGATGATCGTCATTCTTTCGTGGGCGAGTGCGTCCTTGACCACGGCAGCGGTATCCTGTGCGGAACATTCGATCACATTCTCACATCCAGCTGCATCAGCCATTTGCGCTAAAGAAGTCTTCATGCCGGCATAGGTAGGCTGGTCGCCGGTCGATCCATAGCTTCCATTGTCGATGATTAGCAGAATGAAATTGTCGGCAGGATTGTTGGCGATTGTCGTCAGGGTGCACAGATTTGTCAGAATGGATCCATCGCCGTCAATGGCAATCACCTTGGCGTCCTGCACGAGGGCAAGCCCAAGCCCGATTGATGAGGCAAGCCCCATGGTACCGAGCATATAGAAATTGCTTGGCTGGTCGTCTAGATTGTGCAGTTCCTGCGAGGGTAATCCAATGTTGCAGACTACCAGCTGGTTGGAGATGATTGGTTGTAGCTCTTTTAGAACGTCACTTCTGATCATTTTCATGCTCCCTGCCAAAAACTTGCGTCGGTCAGAATGGCGACTGGTTTCTTCGCCATAAAACTAAATTTTAGGATACCATCTAACTCGTTGACATCAGACTGCTCGTGGAAGTGATAGGTTGGAATATTCATCTGCGCCAATAGAGCTTTGGTATGAACAGCCATCTCCACCTGACAGGCGATCAGTTCGCCAATTTCACCTCGGTAACTGATCAGCATAGGAAGGGGGATGTTGTAATATTGAATCAGGGTTACCAGAGTGTTGATGGTGACGCCAATCGCCGTGTTCTGCATGATGATGGCAGATCGTTTACCACCCATGTAGGAACCAGCGCACAGACCCATCCCCTCATCTTCCTTATTTGATGGGATGTGGTAAATGGCGTCTGACCTGCCGATTTCTTCAATGACACCAGCAAGTTGCTTGCAGGGCACTGTCGTGACAAATTCGATTTTGTTTCGCACAAAATCGGCTACTATTTTTTCGTTGATGGACATGTTTTGCTCTTTTGATTTCATTCTATAGTGGCAATTTTGCCAACTTGATGGGCGGGCATAAAAGCCCAACGACCGGATAAAGTAAACCCACCGGTTCGCTTTATTTACCTCCATCCTTGTTGAAATCCATGACACTATGGTCCCAATGCTGGAAAGTTATAAAGCCACAATGCTGTCCGGTAATCATCCAAGTGATGCCAATGCCAATGCTACATTAATTGACGTTTGAAGCGTTGTGTCCGCGCTGGAAAGGAGTGGTCAGTTCGCGCAAATGCTCCACATTGACGCCTTTACCATAATTATTAACCATGATACTGGCTGTTTTCGCTTCAGCTTATACGGACATATCAGCCTCGCGTCCATATTTCAGCGCATCGTCGATCAGGTTGGTAATCGCTCGCTGCAGTGATAAGGGACGCGGCTGAATGACAACGCCATGCCGCTGGACAAGTAGCGGGGTCAATAACCTTGACGCACTGTTGAACAGGATGGTTGGTGCCCAAATGGTCGGTGTGTCTTATTCGATTAACCACACTGGTTGATTGGCAACTTGAAAATCTGCAACAATGGTCTTGGTTAGCGGCTAGATTGCGTTTTTGTTGATGGGTTTTAGTCAAGAGAAGATGTGGTTTGTGAATTGATGCGGGAATAAATAGACGGCTTAATTATGAGATGGTGACCGGTTTTTGGTCTTTGGCTGGGTAGAGATATCGTGATGTTGAGGGTTGGTATCAACGGATTTGGACGGATTGGCCGCAATGTGCTGCGCGCCTTTGAGGAAAATCCACGGTCGGACATTGAATTTGTTGCAGTGAATGATCTTGCCGATATCCATACAGCGGCCTTTCTACTGGAGTATGACTCGATCCATGGTCGTCTTGCAGCACCTGTCACCCACGATGGTAATGTAATTAGGACTACCAATTGTGAGGTCAGATATTTGAGCGAAAGGTATCCGTCCGAACTGCCGTGGTGCAAGCTAGGTGTTGACGTTGTTTTCGAATGTACAGGCATTTTCACTACCGCAGAAAAAGCTGGAGTGCATATCAAGGCGGGGGCAAAGAAGGTTCTGGTTTCAGCCCCCTCTAGTGGCGCTGACATCACCGTCGTCTATGGGGTGAATCATACGGCGCTCCGCCCCGAACACCGGATCATCTCCAACGCCTCATGCACCACGAACTGTCTGGCACCGATTGCTCATGTGCTGCATCAGACCTGTGGTATTAAGCAGGGCTTCATGACAACCATTCACAGCTATACGGGTGATCAGCTGTTGCTTGATGGTGAGCATAAGGACAGATACCGGGCCCGTGCTGCAGCGCTGAGTATGATCCCGACAACAACCGGGGCGGCAAAGACTGTTGGCCTTGTCCTTCCCGAGCTTTCTGGAAAGCTGGATGGCGTCGCGATCAGGGTGCCAACTCCCAATGTTTCAGCTGTTGATCTGGTGTTCGAGCCGGTCACGGCCATTTCTGCCGAGGCGATCAATCAGGCGTTGTGTGAGGCTGCCGAGGGTCCTCTTGCCGGTGTTCTTGATGTCACTGACAAAGAGCTTGTTTCTATTGATATGAATGGCTGCCCGGCCTCCTCGGTGGCACATCTGGATCAGACACGCGTGATGCCGGGTGGAATGGCGCGGGTGTTCGGCTGGTATGACAATGAATGGGGCTTTTCAAAGCGTATGCTTGATACGGCCTCTCTGCTGTCGGTCTAGCGGCGGCCCGCCAATCTTTTGTTTTGAATGTGGCCGTTGCCGCTGGTTGATTTTGTCTCTAGGCTTGAACTTTCGGTGAAGCGTGGGATTTGTCGGATGAGTTCTATTGTCTCAGATGTTGGTGGCACGAATGCGCGTTTCGCCGTTGCCGCAGGATCAGGTACTAACCTCAGCAACATCTGGACAGCAAAATGCGCAGATTTTCCAACCATTGAAACGGCGGTTGAGGCTTATCGGGAAACGCTAGGCTCTGTCAAAAGTACTTACCTCGACGCAATGGTGATTGCTGTTGCCGGTCCGGTCAATTCGGAAACAGTCGATGTGACCAATAATCACTGGATGTTTAACAAACACGATCTTCTCACCAGCCTCTCCCTAAGGCGGCTTCTTGTCATCAATGATTTCACCGCCCAGGCACTTGCCCAGACAGACCCGCGTGGCAATGGCAATGTTGAAATTTTGCCGGGTGAGAGTGATGAAAACGCACCTCTGCTGGTCATTGGTCCGGGAACTGGGCTTGGTGTTTCTGCGCTAATCCCGTCGGCAAACGGCCCCATCCCGATCGAGGGGGAGGGTGGTCATATTAGTTTTTCGCCGTGCAATGATGATGAGCGTGCGCTGGATGCCTTCATGCGTCGTCATAGCGCGCGTGTCAGTGCTGAACATTTTGTCAGTGGTTCTGGTCTGGAAAACATCCATCACTTTTTGGCCGACAGGACGGGACAGCCGGTAGGCATGACAGCCCGTGAAATTGGCGAGAAAGCCATCAAAGAAGACGGTCTTTGCCGCGATGCTGCGATGATGTTGCTTGGCATTCTTGGCACTGTGATTACTGACAATGTGCTGACACTTGGTTGCTGGCGAGGCGTTGTCATCAGCGGTGGCATCGTGCCGAAACTCGCGCCCCTGATTGCAAAAAGCCCTCTCGCTGAAAGGATACGAAAAACGGGATTGACCGAACATCTCATGGAAATGATTCCGGTCTGGTTGTCGGTTGATCCCTATGCAGGTTTGCGCGGCGCAGAAGTAGCGCTGGGCAATGCCCATCTAGCGCCACGCGTTGTTGACGCCTAGCTGGTCACTTGCTTTTCATTGCATCGAGAATGTCGTAACAGGCACCAAGCGTATGATAATCGACTTTGCCAGCCGGCGATTTGTATGGCTCAATCCACTGCCCATCACGGGTGACGATGCGGAACCAGGCACCATGTTTGTGATCGACAAGATGGTCCCAGGACCATTGCCACAGGTGAAGATAATGCTGTCGGTAAGACTGTTTGCCCGTCACTGAAAACAGCCGCCAGGATGCCGCTATAGCCTCCGCCTGGACCCAGAAATATTTATTGATATCGCAGAAACTGTTATCTGGCGCATAGCCATAGACCAGTCCACCGTAAACCGGGTCCCATCCCTTTTCCATTGCGCTATTAAACAGCCCACAGGCGCGATCAAGATGCCAGTCTGCTGGTTGATGTCTGTTTAGCTGCAGAAGCAATTTTGCCCATTCGACCTGATGTCCGGGTTGATAGCCCCATGGCTTGAAAAGATCATCCGGATTGTCGATGTTATAGTACCAGTCATGCTGCCAGTCGGTTGTGTAATGTTCCCAGATCTGGCCATTGGTCAAACCTGTCATTGCAACGGTGAATTTGTGGGAGATTATGGAGGCGCGATCAAGATAGCGTGTCTCATTCGTGCTTTCATAGGCGGCGAGCAATGCCTCAACGGCATGCATGTTAGCATTTTGCCCCCGGTAATTTGACAGGATATCGAGGGTCTGGTCTCGTTCATCAGCATAGGCGCCGTGATCCGCATCCCAGAACAATTCCTCCATCAATTGCCAGCTCTCTTCCAGCAGGTCTGCGGCACTGTCAATGTCAGCGCGGACACCATGGGCCGCTGCCAACATGACAAAGGCATGTCCATACGCCATGGCCCGCGCATCTTCAATGTCTGTATCGTTCCGCTGCCAGCAAAAATGGCCCGGTAGATTCCGGCGTAATGCAGGCATCTGGTGGTGACTGCGCAGATAGGCAAGCCCATGTGCTGCCCACTGCCGATGTTTTTCTTTGCCGTTATGCAAAAAAGCGCTGGCATAGTTGAAAACAAAGCGTGTACTGCTGACTAGATGCCGTGTGGTATCATCATAGACTGAACCATCATCAAGAAAATGATGGAAAAACCCACCCTTAGGATCATAGGCGTGCGGCGCATAAAAATCCAGTATGCTGGCAATGTGATCCGTGAGGAATTCCGGACTCGTGAAGTCAGGATAGGAGGTCAAAACGCCATACCCAATCAACCCGGACGATGCGTAAGCATAGTTTCAAGGCATGATGTCACGATCCTGCTATGCGCGAAATCTGGTCTTGCACCGGCATCAATTGAGGCAGCGATGTCCTCGACCATCAACGCGTATTGATCACAGTCAGGAAAGGTGATGGCTTCACCGGGGCCGAGGCCGTCCCGCATTAGATACCCTGTTGTAGTGCCAATCGGGTTGAAGGGTACTTCTAGCCGTGCAGCGCCTTCCGTACCGATTACATGAACTGCCTGGGTCAGGGCAGACGAGCTGGAAATAGAAAAACAGAGATGCCTGTTGCCCGGCCACAAAAGCAGGCCGGAGGCAAAATTTTCTACGCCATGCGCGTCATCCATTACCATTTCAACAGTGATGCTGTTGGGGCCGCCACCAAAGATGAGAATGCCAGCCATGATGGCATAGCACCCGATATCATAGAGTGGACCACCCCCATATTCCGGTACATTGCGAATATTGTCATTTCTTAGGGCTGGATAGGCGAACACAATCTGCACACCCTGCGCTCTGCCAATCGGCGCCTCTGGAAGCCATTTCCATTGAGGATGATGCCGGATCATGAACCCTTCATAGACATATCTGCCTGTTGCCTTAGCGGCATCCTCGAGCTGCTGCAACTCGCCACGATTGAGAGCAATTGGCTTTTCGCAAATCACATGCTTGTCTGCCTGCATGGCCTTGATTGACCAGGGAACATGCAGATGGTTTGGCAGTGGGTTGTAGATGATATCAACATCGGGGTGCGCCAGCACACCATCATAATTGGTCTGCTCAACGCCGTCATAGACGGGATCACCCGCTTTTGCCACAGGGGTGCGCCGGCCAAGCACTATGACGTCATGGCCTGCCCTGCGGATGGCGGGGATGACCTTTTCGCGGGCTATTTTCGCATCGCCAAGAATACCAAATTTCATATCTTACCCTACAATCATGTCTGCCGTTCAAAGCCTAGAGTGTTGCCGCCTCTCTGGCGAGCTTTTCAATAGCTACAAATTGCTGGTCAGCGATAAGTTTCTGAGGCGCGACCCAGGAACCACCAAGGCAACTGACATTCGGCAGTGCGAGCCAATCGGGCGCTGTCTCGGCGCTGATGCCACCTGTTGGACAGACGGTGATCTGCGGCAGAGGGCTGGCAAGTGACTTCACGAAAGCGGTGCCACCCGCCGCACTGGCTGGAAAGAACTTCATCGCGGTGAAGCCAGCCTCATGCAACGTCATGAGTTCCGATACAGTCGATGCGCCCGGTAATAGCGCAAGGTTGGCAGCAGCGCATCCTTCCACAACAGCTGGCGTGGTCCCCGGTGAGACCGCAAAAGCGGCGCCAGCGTCGCTTGAGGCTTTTGCCAAACTGGCTGAAACAACAGTGCCTGCGCCAACATGGATTTCAGGGCGTTGGCTGGCGATGGCCTCGATGGCACCCAGGGCTGCTGGGGTACGCAGGGTGATCTCGATCGTTTTCAGCCCTCCAGCCAAGAGGGCGTCAGCAAGTGGTAGTGCGTCCTTGGTATCATCAATGACGATGACTGGCATGACCGGTCCCAGATTGAGGATCCCCTCAATTGTTTCATTTGAGTTATTGCTCATTATGATTGCTCCAGTAAATTCAGTCCGCCCCCTTGTTCTGCCCCTGTTGCCTGCTGCCGCAGGCCTGCAAACAGCGATCGTGCGAAACCGCGTTGGGCTGGTAGGTTTGAGACGCCGAGGGCAGCACGTGCATCAAGATTAGCGTTGGCGACAAGCTTACCCTGTTTTGCGTCGAGGGTAATGAGATCGCCATTTTCGATCTTGCCGATAGGTCCGCCGTCAGCTGCCTCGGGACAAAGATGGATGGCCGCAGGAACGGATCCGGAAGCACCGGACATGCGCCCATCCGTAACCAACGCCACCTTATAACCCTCATCCTGCAGGTTGCTGAGCAGAGGGGTCAGGCTGTGCAATTCAGGCATGCCTGTTGCCATCGGACCCTGAAAGCGCAGAACCACAACAACATCCCTATTTAGATCGCCTACCTGATAGGCTTCCTTGACCTCGGCCTCGGTTGAGAATACGGCCGCCGGCGCGTTTATTACATGCCGTGTCTCAGCGACGGCGGATGTCTTGATCACCGCCTTACCAAGATTGCCATCTAGCATTTTCAAACCACCATTGACACTGTGCGGGTCGGTTGCATGGCGCAGAATGTCACTATCGCCAGACACTTTTGGAGCTGCACGCCAAACGAGATTACCTCTATCCAGAAATGGCTCGCTCGCGTAGTCATGCAGATCGTCACCACCGACCGTTTTGGCGCTCCCATCGAGAAGGCCGCTTTCCAGTAGTTCGGCAACAACAAACCCCATGCCACCAGCGGCATGGAAATAATTCACATCGGCGCTGCCATTTGGATAGATTCGGGCCAGCAACGGGGTGATCTCAGAAAGATCGGCAAAATCCTGCCAAGTGAGATTGATCCCAGCTGCTGCTGCCATTGCAGGTAGATGCAATGTGTGATTGGTAGAACCGCCGGTTGCATGCAATCCGACTATGGCATTTACAAAGCTGCGCTCATCCAGCATTTGGCCAATGTGCTGTGCTGCGCCCTTTTGCTGGGACAGCTCAACGACACGCTGGGTTGCGGCAACAGTAAGCGCGTGCCGTAAATCATCATGTGGATGGACAAAAGCGGCACCTGGCAGATGCAGCCCCATGATCTCCATCAACATCTGGTTTGAATTTGCTGTGCCGTAAAAGGTACAGGTTCCTGGACCGTGATAAGCGGCCACCTCTGACTTCAGCAATTCTTCTCGGCTAGCCTCGCCTCTAGCAAAAGCCTTGCGTACTGCGGCCTTTTCCACATTTGGAATACCTGTCGACATTGGTCCGGCTGGGGCAAAAACAACAGGCAAATGACCAAAGGACAGGGCGCCTATGACCAGCCCTGGAACAATCTTGTCGCAAACACCGAGGCAAATTGCAGCGTCATACACCCCATGCGACAGGCCGACAGCGGTCGCCATGGCGATGATATCCCGGCTCATCAGTGACAGTTCCATTCCTGGTCTGCCCTGTGTGACACCGTCACACATTGCTGGCACACCGCTGGCAACCTGGGCAGTAGCGCCAACTTCACGTGCGGCTGCCTTGATGATTTGGGGATAGGTCTCGAAAGGCTGATGGGCCGACAACATGTCGTTATAGGCGGTGATGATGCCGACATTGGGTTTCAGCTCGCCACCTGCGCCCAGAACATCATCCTGGTCCGTGCCAGCGCCAGCAGCAGCGTGGGCTATATTGGAGCATGATACCTGACGCCTGTCGGAGTCAGGGGAGCCGGTCATCATTGCGATATCATCAAGATAGCGGCGTCGGCTGTCCTGACTTCGTTTGCGAATTCGGTCTTGAATTTCCAGAATACGGTCATTTGGCTTGGCCATGTCTTTTCGTCCTCTTCGGGCTTTTATAGACGTGATTGCAATGTCTGTTTCTCGTCAATCCGTGATGATTTCTAGGGGCGTTACTTCCTGTTTCAAAAGCGCGTGAACTGGAAGCTCTGGGTCGGTTCTGGCAGCGTCGAGAACCGCCAGTTTCTCGCTACCGTTCACCAGCAGGATCAGCAGCTTTGATTGCAGGATCATGGCGAGATTCATAGAGACGCGCGGCAGCGATGGAGATCCCTTCGGCCCGGTTTCTAAAATCATTGGTGGGGCATCAACCTGCAGTGACGCCTTGCCCACCATATCTGGAAACAGCGAGGCAAAATGACCATCAACACCCATGCCAAGCAGCATGACATCGAACGGTCGACCAATATTTTTCACCCCATTGTCGATTGCCAGCGGAATGAAGGTTGCCGCCGACACGGCGCCAAACAACAGATGATCATGTAGCAATTTTTGATTGCTATGTTGATGATCGGCAGGAACCAGTCTGTCATCAACAAGGGTGATCGTCACTTGCGACCAATCCACGATCTCCTCATGCTCGCCGGCTGCCAGAGCAGCGAAAATGCTGATCGGGCTGGACCCACCACAAACAACAAGACTTGCTTGCCTTTTTGTTGCAATGGCCATTGCTAGCTGGCGGGCAATTTGATCAGCGATCATCCCTACCAATCCTCATGCGGGTCGATCCAGGAGCGACCATCAGCCTGGAGCAAATCACCCGTCGGTCCCATTGAACCTGGCTTGTATGACTCAGGTGTCTGAGCTTTTGCCAGCGCCAGAATTGGGTCGATGAATTCCCAGGCAGCGAGCACCTCATCGACCCGCATGAAAAGGGTTTGATTGCCACGCGCAGTGTCCATCAATAGCCGTTCATAGGCGTCGGGCAGACGTTCCTCGAAGGTTTCGTCAAAGCTCAGATTAAGGTCTGATGGGAAAAGCCGCATGCCACCAGGGCCGGGTTGCTTTGACGTCATTTGCAGGCGCAGGCCCTCACTTGGCTGTAGCCTGATAATCAGGCGGTTTGGCTGTCCCAAAATTGTACCATCCCGGGAATTGGAAAAGATGTCATGCGGCCGGTCTTTGAAGGTGATGATGATTTCAGAGGCGCGTTGGCGCAGCTTCTTGCCTGTCCTGATATAGAACGGTACGCCTGCCCAGCGCCAGTTATCAATCGCCAGCTTCATCGCAACAAAGGTTTCCGTGGTTGACGAGGTGCCCAGCTCATCTGTGTAATCCTCATATTGGCCAAGCAACAGAGCATCCGCTTCAAGGGGGCGTAGGGCGCGCAGGACACGCAGTTTCTCATCACGGACTTGATCGGCGTTGAATCGGGCCGGTGGCTCCATTGCGACAAGACAAACAAGCTGCAGCAGATGGTTCTGCACCATGTCGCGGATCGCTCCATATTGATCGTAATAGGATGCGCGGCCACCAACACCGACGGTCTCTGCCACGGTGATCTGCACATGATCAACATGGCTGTTGTCCCAGAGCGATTCGAAAATCACATTGGCAAACCGAAGTGCCATCAGATTTTGAACGGTTTCCTTGCCGAGATAATGGTCAATACGGTAGATCTGATGTTCTGCAAATACCGTTGCCAGTTCACCATTGATCTTTCGTGATGACTCGCCATTGTTGCCAAGAGGTTTCTCCACGATAAGCCGCGCTTGTTCGGTTGCCAGGCCTGCCGCCTTCAGAATCTTTACAGCTGACCCAAACAGGCTTGGTGCGATCGCCAGATAATAAATTGTTGGCCGATCCTTAGACTTCCGTCTGGAAATTTGTTCTGCCAGTGACGCGGCACCATCACCATTTGACAGATCCAGATTCACGATTTGGATGATTTTAAGAAACGACTCCCATTTGTCTGCTGTCGCATGCCCGTTGGTATAGGCGCTCTCGCAAAAAGGCCGTAATTTCTCCGCGAACTCCGCCACGCTTAGCGTGGCGCGCGACGTCGCAAAAAGCCGGTACTTATCGGTGAGCTGGCCATCAAGGTAGCGCCAGAAAAAGGCAGGAAAAATTTTGCGAAGTGACAGGTCGCCTGTCCCACCGATAATGACATAGTCACTAGGTGGTAGGGATGCTGTTGGGGGGAGAGACGCCGACATTTTGATTCTGTCCTGTTATCATCGTTGATGGCCATTCTAACAATCTGTTTTTGCCTAGAACATTGAGCCCAAAAGTTGATCGTATGAATGCACTCGTTCTAGATCAGTTAATATGGTCACAGACCAGACTGCGACCAGACAGTAAACATACGCTAAAGCGCACCGTAAAGCGGCAATGCTACATCCCTGAGGATCATTGGTGGCACTCCTAAAACCATTGCTGGAGTTATAGTGCATACGCCCATTGACGGCTAGTGTAGCCTCGCCAAAAACAAGGTGAATTCACCTGTTTCAGGGTATTTTGGCATCAATTTATCACCAGATGTTACATTTCTGGCGGAAAAGCATCGCCTACCGATAGAGGTAGATGGGGCTGCTCCAGCACAAGGTCCCATCTTCCTGCGTCAGGCGAATGAAAATTGGATTGTCGCCAGATGGCTTCACGTTGATCTGCCGGGTGAATGTGAGAGCTTTGTTCGGGTTTCTATCTGGCAGGCGAAACAGTTTAAGATAGCGCGGCAGATTTCCACTATTGTCAAAAATCTCATCCTCATAGCCAATATCCTCCAGCGGAATGCCAGCCTTGATTAGGGGTGTTTCTAGTTTCAGGATGCCTCTATACGGGTCGGCAAGTGTCATCTCAATCCCGCCAATATTGCCGGTTGTCAGTGCCCTCCAGGTCAACTCGGTTGCACTCGGCTGGTTGAGGGTCTTGTCCTTGTTGAAGAAATTGATCGCCTTGGCCGATATCACCTCATTGTCCGATAAAAAGGCCGACCCGTCCCAGATTACCTGGCGGAAGCGGCCCCGATATTCCGCGCCTTCCCAGATCACGCGAATACGGCTGCCAAGATCTTCCGGCTTGAAGGGCCGGACCGTTTCGACCAGGTCAAGCCCGTTGAAAATATCAACTCTCTCTATGGGTGTGCTTGTCCGAATATCAACCGCGAGCGAGGCATCACCTTCTGGCAGATGAACAATATCTCCCATCTGGGCCAGGCGTGTCGCATATCCATCGTCACGGCCATGACGGGGGTCATCATGATATAGCGTCCCATTCTGGGAAAAATGCGTCGTAACATTGATCAAAGGGCGTCCATGCTGACCGCCTGTTGTCGCGTAATGGTGGCGCTTGCGAATGCAATCAAGAATACCGTCACGGGTAAGCGTGTTGGTAAGAAAACAGGTGAGCCCGCCCACGGCACCAAAAAGCGCTGCGCCGGGATAGCTGGCGCCGGGTCGGCCTTTATGGCCATCAGAATTGGCCACAATCCCGACGCGGTAGCCAAGCCGGAACGCATCCTCGACAAGCCATTCGAAGGTGCCCCAACTTGAATGGATTTCCATGGATTTCTCAAAACGGCCATCATGGGCAAGCTCGATATCGGCGTATCTGCCACCACAATGCGCGTAGACAACGACGTCGGTCTCGTCATTTTCGGCGAAGGCGGCGAACAGTTCTGTTGCGGAGTTGCAGTCGGTGTCGATGTCTGAATGGTCGCTGACAAGCGCATGCGATGACCGGCGAATAGTTCTGCCCTCCGAGGCAAAATAGACATTCCGGTCACCTCCAAGGCCGGTATTGCCCGACCATTCATAGCCTGGGATGGTTACGAAGTCTCCGTCCCTGTTAAATCTGGTGCATAATTCATCGAGATGCCGCCAGAAATCTGTAGTGATTTGGAAATCATTTCCCTGATGCCCGATCACATCGATGAAGGCACGGTCGCGCGCAAATCTGAAATATTCCTCCGCGGAACCGGTGCCGATCGTCTCTTCTGATTGGCCATGAATGTCACCCCAGAAATGCCGAGATATTGGATTTTCTTCAATCCGAATCGGGTTTGTGGAGAAAACCAGGACGCCGCTGTCATCGTGAAAATCAATGGCCAGATCACCTACTTCCTCCGCCACTAGATTGTCGATGCTGCTGGCGAAATCACCGCTTTTCAAACATATCGTCTCTGGCAATCCAGCAAGCTGCAGATTGGCCCTTGGATGAAATGTCACGTCACATTGATCAGAGGGGTTACCCCATTTGTCCTCACCTTTGAATTTAACTGAGAAACCCTCGCCAACGGCTCGGATTGTCGGGCCAATTGCGATATATCTCTGCGGTGCGCCAGGCACAATTTTGATTGTTGGCTGTCTGGGGACGGGTTGGTAGCAAAAGGTTGCGATTGGATCGACCAATGTATGAAATTCATAGCTTTCCTCACAGAATGTCTGAAGCCGCATCCCCGGTGATCCGCCTGACCGATCGCCAAAAGTGATGCTGATCTCGTCACCCTGTTTGAGGAACCCGCGTACAACCTTAATATATAATGTTCTATCCCATGGACGCACATTGCCCTTTGGATCGTAATGATGGGTCAAAACGGCATTGTTTGATGCGGTGACGGTGGTGTAGTTTGGCCCAGTTGGATCTTCGAATTGTGGCCGTGTCTGGTCACTGGCAAAACGGAAACAGACTCGTAAAGACCCGGAGTCGTCGATCCCAAACTTGCCAGCGGTATAGGTTAGCGTAAAGGTCTGATAGCTGCCGGCCTCAAAAGAGCCCGCGGGAGAAATCGTAACATCGCCCAAGTCATGGGCTGGGACGGGAAAGCTGTTCGGAGAACTTGTTAGGCCGCTCGTGCCGCCCACAGCGTGCATGTCATCGCGGCTTCCAAGTGGTGTTTCGCTCATATAATCGCTCTATGCCTTTATCATCACGATCAGCCAAGGTCTGGTCTTACATCTCGCAAACTTGGTTTTAACATTCATATGGGAAAGACGATAGCAGCCATCTCGCCAAGGACAAGGGTGAGGCTGGACAAAAGAACGAGCTTGGTCAGGGTTTGGTGAAAAATCGTTTCAGGCAATTTGCGGAATGCCAGTTGTCTCACCTGCGTTCCGATGATCGAGACGGGAATTGCGAGCAGGGCGAACCAGAGAATATTAGAGAACATGCGGTTCTGCCAAATCATCAATGCCGCCACAATGATTTTGATCAGCATGTTTACGGGTTGGATAATGGCGCGCTGTTTGCTATCTGGCCAATCGTGTAGGGTGTATCACATTTTTGGCAGGGCGACAGACAACCTGGCGACCACCCCCAGACCGCCCCGGCAAAGCCGGTTTAGATGTCGCCGAACAAATGGCGCCGGCGCAATTTTGGGATGGGTCTCAAGATGGTGAAATATGTCCAAACCGCACCTGAAGACCGACGACAATCATTTTGAGGAAAACAACATTTATCCAGTAAAGCACGGCAAATCCGATGCCAATGACTAGAATTGTGGGCACCAGAAACTGTTCAAAGCTGGGTGCCCTCAGCAAAAACCGCAAAATAAAAAACGCCCTGGACACCGCTTAGGATCGACACGATGATCACCAACGAGATCGCATCATTGACCGGCATCGCTGCAAGCCAGCAGCCAAGTGCAAAAAGGCCGGTGCCAAACCCAGCCAGAACATTGACAAGCCCGCTAGCAAACGCGCTGATGGGTACCATTACTAGGGTAAACACCCTCATCACAGGCGTTTTGGGGTAGCTTTTTTTAGAAAAAAACTTTTGGCATCAATTCCGATTTGGACAATCTAGTTGCGCCAGATACAGTCTGTCTCTTGATGTTTAGCCAGATTTTGGACAAGATTGACTCTGAGGTTAGCGGTAGTCACAACCATGAAGACGCTATAGTGCCAGGATCATGCATTCACTTATTACTGCCCGCCATATAGAGGATTACAAACGTGATGGCGTCGTCCTAATCAAAGGCCTTTTTGCTGGTTATGTCGACCTTATCCGCGATGGCATCGATGCGAATATGCGATCCCCCGGCCCCTATGCAGCAGAAAACCTTAAACCAGATGAAACGGGGCGGTTCTTTGATGATTACTGCAACTGGCAACGTATCAACCAGTTCCGAGATGTAATCCATCTGTCACCTGCTGCTGAGGTTGCGGCTGATCTGATGGGGTCGCAGACAGTGCAGATTTTTCATGATCATGTACTGGTTAAAGAACCGGGAACAACTAAACCAACGCCATGGCATCAGGACAGCCCCTATTATTTCGTCGAGGGCCAACAAACGGTGAGTTTCTGGTCGCCAGTTGATTCTGTCAGTGATGCCGCGCTGCGCTGTGTCGCTGGCTCGCATCTTTGGGAGCGCCCGGTTTTGCCGGTGCGCTGGTTAGCTGAGGATCAGTTCTATCCGGAAGAGGGCAGCTACATGCCGGTTCCCGACCCCGACGCAGAGGCGATGGACGTCCGCGAATGGGCAATGCAGCCGGGTGATGCGGTAGCATTTGATTTCCGAGTGTTGCATGGTGCCCGCGGTAATGCCAGCGCCGAGCGTCGCCGCGCGTTTTCGGTGCGGTTTGTTGGTGATGATGCCTGTTATGTGGAGCGGCCAGGCCGCACCTCACCGCCATTTCCGGGGCATGGGATGATACCGGGCCAGAGATTACGTGATGATTGGTTCCCCATCGTTTTTCAGAGAAAATCATTAGCAGAAAAATGAAGTTTCAGAATTATGTAGTTTTTTAACTGAAAAACTTTTGATTTTGGAAAACTAAATTGACTCATGGTAAATTTTCTTAAACACTTACATGGTTGATTGACTTGCAACTACGATCAATGGTCTACCTCAAATTTTTTTGACCGCCGACGGTCTGCATGTATTTTAGGAGGCAAAAATCATGAATATGGCACTTGCTCCACGCCCAGAAAACGAGGAACTGAGAGCGCAAACGGTTGTAAAAACCGGACTGATTGATGCGCCCAACCCTGACCTATTTCAGATATATTGCGATTTGGCAAAGGATATAACAGGGTTTGAAACGGCGAGTTTCAGCTTGTATGACGGCGAAATGAAATGCTCGATTGCTCAGGCCGGTGGTGACAATTTTGAAGTTGGAGCAAAGTCGGAGAGACATGAATTTAACGTCTGTTCATACGTGTTGCTAGACTCTGAACCTCTTCTGATGGAGGACATGTGTAAGGATCCCACTTGGAAAGATCATCCTCACCTTGAGGGATTGGATAAAGGCCCCGGATATGCTGGATTTCCGGTCATCAACAGTGAAAATTTTGCACTTGGAACGCTTTGTATGATGAATATGTCTGGTCCAAAAGCGCTTACCGGTGAACAGATTGAACAGGTCAAGAAAATTACCCGTAGTATAGCGCACATGCTTGACTTGCAGATCAAGCAGAAAGAGTTGACCTCAGAGCGTATGCTGGACGCCCTTGCACATTTTCAAAAAGTCGATCAAAGTTTTGGGCTCACAGATTTTAAGATGTATGTATCCCTCTGCGCTGAATTAAGTGTCTCCGCTGAAGATGCTGAAGGTATTATCAGGGTCGGCTTGGCAGAAGACGCCGGGGAAAATCGTATCCAGTTGACCGAACAAGGTAGGAGGCTGCAATTTGACATGAACCTCCAACAAAAGGCTATGAAAAGGATAAAAATGGACGGTGGCGAGGCCGAAGCTTTGCTGGATGAAATGTTTGCGGAGATTGAATAGTCATGTACGCGAAAATTTTTAATTTCAAATTCAACGGCGTTTCGGAAGCAAAGGTTGCAGCGTCTTTCATTTCAGATGCTTTTGGCAAATTGATCGTTGCCCACAATATGCGTTCACTAAATATCTCTATCGGCAAATGCGGCAGCTTATCGATCCAAACAAAGTTTGAAACGGGCGATGACCTCAAATTATTTGAGATCAAGGCTAATGAGGTGTTTACGGATCTTAAGCAAACCTTTGTTTACAAGGAAGACACATACGCCGGAGTGTATATTTTCAACTACGAAGCGGAGGCCATAAAAGCAGAGGTCTTGGCTGGTTAGTTAGCGTTGAGGCTTATTTTCAACGTGGCGAAATTAGGGGCAACATCAAATGGTGTTGCCCTTTTTGATGAATGGACGTTATGAAAATGTCGATGGGTTTTGTGAGGTAAGCTGTCATGAGGACCCAGGTGGTGATTATCGGCGCCGGACCGGCTGGCTTGCTGCTGGGTCGGCTGTTGGACCTTTCTGGTATCGATAATGTACTGCTCGAACGCCAGACGCGTGAGCATGTACTTTCCCGTATTCGCGCTGGCATTCTTGAACAAACAACGGTCGATCTCCTAAAATCTGCCGAGGCGGGCGACAGAGTGGCCAGAGAGGGCATCCCGCATCATACCTTGCAGTTGGCCTTTGACTATCAATCTGTGGCCATAGAGCTGTCGCGCCATACTGGTGGTAAAGTTGTCACTGCCTATGGTCAGACCGAGGTCACCCGCGATTTGTGTGACGCGCGCGAGGCAGCGGGCGGGCAAGCAATCTATCAGGCGGATGCTGTCGAGCTATTTGATTTCGACACCGACAGACCTTATGTCACTTATAGGAGAGATGGCATCGACTACCGGATCGATTGTGATCTGATCGCAGGGTGCGATGGCTATCACGGCGCAAGTCGCGCCGCAGTACCTGAAGCGGCGATTACTACCTATGAAAAGCTTTACCCGTTTGGCTGGCTTGGCGTTCTCGCGGATACCGTGCCTGTTGCTAACGAGGTCGTGTATGCAAATACAGAACGTGGCTTCGCGCTATGTTCAATGCGCTCGATGACACGTAGCCGCTATTACATTCAATGCCCTGTCGATGACAGGGTGGAGAACTGGAGTGATGAGGCGTTCTGGGATGAGCTGCGCCGGCGCCTGCCGCCAGCAATGGCCGAGGCGCTGGAAACTGGCCCATCGCTGGAAAAAAGTATCGCGCCGCTGCGTAGCTTTGTCGCTGAACCAATGTGCTTTGGGCGACTACTGCTGGCTGGTGATGCGGCGCATGTAGTTCCGCCAACCGGGGCTAAGGGGCTCAATCTTGCGGTCTCGGACATCTACTACCTGCATCGGGCAATGCGCGCCTTTTTTGCCGATCATGACATTCCAGCATTACCCCATTATTCGAAAATTGCCCTCGATAGGGTATGGAAAACTGAGCGTTTCTCCTGGTGGTTGACTAATCTGACACACCGGTTTTCAGATGATAGATTCGAGCAGAAGATGAAAGAGGCCGAGCTTGCCTATGTCACCACCTCTGAAGTTGGGCGCCAGCTGGTGGCTGAAAATTATGTCGGCTTGCCCCTGTAGGGGTGATCAGTCAATCTTAAGTGATTTTCCGCGCCGCAATTTCTGCTTGCGCTGAAAAATGCGGCCTGTTTGCAGGGCATTCTGACCCAGTTTATGCTGCACCTGATCCATCACCGCCTCAAGCTTGTTCTGCCTGTCGCTGACCCCCCTCTCAATGTCCAGAAGGGATGGTGCTTCCAGCACGCCCAGCTGGTCCACGCTAAAACCGATCAGCCGGAATGACCGCCCGGGCTTGACCTCGGCAAGCAGCAGTTTGCGCGCCGCCGCAAACAGAAGATGCGCCTTGTCAGTGCAGCTCTGCAGAGTCTGGCTCCGCGTTAATATCTTGTGATCTGGACGCTTCAGTTTGAGCGTGATCCGCCCGCCGGCAATGTCTGCATTTTTCAGCCGCGTCGAAACCTTCAGGCAAAGCATTTCGAGCTCAGCCTCGAGGTCAGAAAATGTGCTAAGATCCGCATAAAATGTGGTTTCGCTAGAAACACTCTTAGCAATTCTCTCAGTTGTTACCGGACGGGTGTCTATACCGGCGGCAAGATTTTGAATCTGCTTTGCCTGCTTTCCAAGAATGGCACTAAGCTGTCTGATGTCGGCCTCAACAAGATCACCGCAAGTGCTGTATCCAGCCGCATTTAATCGGCCTGCCCATGACTTGCCCAGACCGAATAGAACGGATACGGGTTGCGGCGCAAGCCAGCTTTTGGCTTCAAGGTGGCCAACGGCAAAAAAACCGTCGGGTTTGTCTCTGTCCGACGCCATTTTCGCCAGCGATTTAGTTGGCGCAAGCCCGATGGAAACGGTAATGCCAATCTCTTCACGAATCTTTGTCTGCATGCGAACTAGAGCCACCGCCGGGCTGCATCCATGTAGCGCCTCAGTCCCAGCAAGGTCGAGAAAGGCCTCGTCAATCGAAATTGGCTGGACTAGCGGTGTCAATTCCAGCATTTTCTCTCGAATCTGCCGGCTGATTTTCACGTAATGCGCCATCCGAGGTCTGATCACGATGGCGTCGGGACATCGTTTCAGTGCGGTCCAAGTCGGCATTGCCGAGCGCACACCATATTGGCGAGCAATGTAACAGGCAGCAGCAACAACACCGCGTTCCCGCCCGCCAACAATCACCGGCTTATCAGCCAGCTGCGGATTGTCTCGTTTTTCCACCGAGGCATAAAAGGCGTCACAATCTATGTGGGCGATGCACAAGTCAAAAAGTTCCGCATGCCACCGCACATCCTCACCATTGCAATGCGGACATGATATCGGTGGATGCTCGCCATCGACAAAGCCGTTGCTGCCACAGCCCCTGCACAGTAGTGGATAGGATGAGACCGGCATGCTATGCGCCTCCTCGAAAGCCTGAAAGTTTATGGTGCAATCATCAAACAGACAAGACCGGATGGTGTTAAGCGGACAGGTGAGGCTGGTATAAAAGCGGCAGTTGGGTAATTAGAACTCCGCCATGAATTTGGCTGCCTCGCGCACCCGCGCCGCATTATCGCTGGCAATGCTGCCATCTGCCATATAGATCGAATTTTCAAAGCCAACCCGTACCTTGCCGCCCGCTGCGATCGCTGCCTTCAGACACGCGGCCTCTTCGGTTGCAAAGGCGCAGATGGCCCAATCACTGTCGATTTCGGCATTTTTCAACTCTGCTAGAAAGGGAGGCAATAACTCGGGGTAGCTGATCCGCCCTGTGTAGTGGCCGACAACAAACAGACACCAGATGCCCTGTCTTTCAAGTTCTGTCACATCCAGCAAATTTGCCAGCAAAGCAACATCCTCTGGGCCGTAGCATATATGTTGAAGCTGGATACTGGCTTCCAATGTCCAGTTGTAGAAGGCAATATCTTCTGGTTTTGGCACGCCATCTGGTATCATTTCCCGAACGCCAACAGATGCTCCCTGCGGGACCACCGCCCGAACAATATTGCGCATGTCGCTCGGTTGGTATTTGCCAACAGTTTCCGTGGTCATCTGCAGATGCATCTCTGGCACAGCGCGCTGCAACTCGGCAATCGCCTCATGATACAGCCCTACATCAAGAATGTGACTACCATCGGCGTCACGTACATGATAATGGATTGCACCGGCTCCGGCATCGGCGCAGTCACGCGCAACATTGGCGATCTCGCCGACATCAAGCGGCACCTGCGGGTGATCAGCCTTAACCTTGCGAGCGCCGTTGGGAGCAACCATGATCGGCGGTAGGGGTGATAATGTTGTGCTGGACATGATTTTGATCTACCCGGCCGCAATGGATTTCTTTGGGTCATGGAACGGGATTGGAACGATGATCGCTCGGCGCTGCTGATCCTGATCGGACATCATCACATCAACCTGCTGGCCGATGCTGCTCACCCCAGTCTCGATCATGGAAAGCGCGATGTTCTTTTCGAGCCGTGGTGAATGGATTGCCGATGTTACCTTGCCGACCTGCCGTCCATCGACGAACAGTGGCCAAAATTCATTGTTTGGCGATGTAAGCGGCTCTCCCTCGATTACAATGCCGATCTGGATACGGCTAATCCCCTCAGCCTTAATCTTGCGCAGCGCGGTTTTACCAACGAAATCCGCATCCATCTCGAGATCAACAAGCCTGTCAAGGCGTATCTCGAACGGATTTGTCTCGATATCCATGTCGGCGTGATAGGATAGCATACCACCCTCGATCCTGCGGATTGATGAGGTGTGGCCTGGGTGCAGATCATAATCAGTTCCGGCTGCCATGATGATTTCCCACAGCTCCGCGCCGCGTGATCTGTCGCGCAGAAAGATCTCATAGCCAAGTTCGCTGGACCAGCCCGTGCGTGATACTACAAGCGGCATACCATTCAACTCGGTTTCAGCAAACCAGTAATACTTCAATTTAGCAATGGCATCGCCGAATATCTGGCGGATGATTTCGCGTGAATTTGGTCCCTGAAGCTGCAGGGGCGAAACATCGGGTTCACAGATTGTTACATCCATTCCAGCATTGGCGGTGAGCCCCCTTGCCCATAGCAGGACGTCGCTGTCACCGATGGAAATCCAGAAATGATTGTCAGCCAGTTTCAGCAAAACTGGGTCATTGATGATGCCGCCATGCTGATCGGTGATTAGGATATATTTGGCCTGCCCAACGGCCATGTTGGTCAGGTTACGGGGCGTCATGTATTGTACGAAACGCGCAGCATCAGGGCCGGTGATCTCAACCTGCCGTTCAACAGCGACATCGCACAGGATGGCGGTCTTTGTTAGATTCCAGAAATTTTCCACCGGGTCGCCAAAATCGCGCGGGATATACATGTGGTTATAAACTGAATAGCCCGTCGCGCCCCATTTCTCGGTTGCCGCGAAGAAGGGTGATCGGCGGATCTGAGTGCCAAATCCTGCGGATGCAATTTTGGAAGTTGGCTTTGGTGAGGCTGGAGGTGAGTTCATTCGATTAAACTTTCACTGAGGGAGTTGCTGTCCGGCAGTGTGCGGGACAGGGCCAGACTGATTGAAATAGTTACGAATGTTTCGGCCACCCAACTTGGCAAAGTTTTGGAAAGAAAATGTTTCAAAGCTGTCACATCATGACGGATTTGGTCTTTTGGGTGACCTGCATTGTGGTTTGGATAACTTTGTCAGCCATGTTTCCGTAGGGGATGCTGGAACACTACTTTGTTTAAACCAGAAAATCTATCGGTGTTCACTTTTTATTTTTTATCTTTTAGGGAAGTTGGTTTTAGTTTCTTGGTCTTTTCAAGACTGACCAAAGACATTTTAATGGCCGCCTCTTTCCTGCAAATTCTGACTGATTTGAAAGTTGGGCCAACTGGCTTAGCGCCGTTTTACGCGCCCGTCCTAGCCATGATCCCTTCATGTCCTGGGTCTGATCTGACCACGACAATCGGGATTGGGAGTTGATCCGCCTGATCTGTGATGTTTACATGATCGGGTCTGTCCATGGCATTATTGCCATAGGGATCCGGCATGATCTGAAATTTGGAGGAGCGCTCGATGGCTCATGGAGATATGCAGCAACCGGAGTTGATTGAGGAGGTTTGTGACGGTGACGGCGTTCTGCGTCTGACGCTGAATGATCCGGCAACGCGCAATTCCCTCACGGAAGCGATGCTAGCCGCTCTGGCTAGCAAATTGGCAGCGGCACGCGATAATCCTGCTGTTCGGGTGATTGTTCTGGCCGCCAATGGCCCGGTATTTTGTGCTGGCCATAATCTGAAGGAAATAACTGCCGCACGCAATGCTCCGGACAATGCTGTCGACAGAGGCCGGGCCTATTTCAGCCGCGTTCTGAAAAGCTGCTCGGCTCTTATGCAGTCGATTCCCACACATCCAAAGCCGGTGATTGCCGAGGTGGCGGGAACAGCTACCGCTGCTGGCTGTCAGCTAGTGGCAAGCTGCGACCTTGCGATTGCCGGTGATACGGCGAAGTTTGCAACGCCGGGTGTCAATATTGGCCTGTTCTGTTCAACGCCGATGGTGGCGATGTCGCGTAATGTTAGCGCCAAACATGCGATGGAGATGTTGTTGACGGGCGATATGTGTTCAGCCCCCAAAGCCGTTGAGCTTGGCTTGCTCAATCGCTGTGTCGCGCTTCCAGACCTCACTGGTGAGGTGATGGAACTTGCCCGCAGGATTGCCGCGAAGTCAATGGCAACCCTAGCGTATGGCAAGCCGGCCTTTTATCGTCAGGTGGATATGACCCTGCCCGAAGCGTATGATTTCGCTGCTGAAATCATGGTAAATAACATGATGGCGAATGATGCTGAGGAGGGCATCAATGCATTTATCGAAAAACGTCCAGCAATATGGAAGGACAGCTAGCCAGCTGCTATTCAAGACCATTTAGAAACGCTGTGATATCATCAGCGTAGGCGCCTGTGCTGTCGCGGACGACCATGAAACAAGGCCGCTGGAAAACGGGTGCACCTTCAAGGACAAACAGTCTCCTTGCGGCAATTTCCGGCGCAATTATGCGGTCCGGCAGATAGGCTGATCCTCCATGCCGACTCAGATGCGTAAGTGCCCAGCTGGCATTGTTGAAGCTGATCTTTGCGGTGTCGGCATCTGCATAGGCGGCGGTATGCTCGCGCTCAAAATCCGGGCCGGCCTCGACATAGATGTAACCGGGATCATGCCGGATTGGGCGGTCTGGCTCGGTGCCGACAAGACACAGCCGGTCAGTACTCAGGGTGTGGAGCATCTGACCGGCCTGCCCCGGCGGAGCCGAAAAGGTGAAGGCAACATCAACGAGCCCGTTGGCCAGCCATTGGGTGATGCGGTTGTCGTCGCCCTGCCAGACGGACAGGGCAATCGAGGGGTGGGTCCTGCGCAATGAATCGAAGAAAAGGGTTCCATAACCCGCCCATAAATCTGTATGAACGCCGATGTTGCAGATGGCGTCGACGCCAGGTGGCAGCGCCGTTTCCTGTTTTGCCTGGAGCCAGAGTTGAGTCATTGCCTCAGCATAGCGCCGGAGCTTGATTCCAGCAGCGGTAAGGGTCACGCCATTTTTCTGCCGCAGGACAAGTGTCTGGCCAAGCTCGGCCTCGAGGGTTTGCAGGCGTGATGTCACGGTTGATTGGGTTACATTCATCGCGGCTGAAGCCCGCACAAGAGACCCGGTTCTCACGATTGCAAGGAAGGTCTGCAGGGTAACCATATTCATCCACAATCATCCTTCCGTGACAGTAAATTCGGATTTCTAGAATAATATATGAAGAAAATTCTTATTTTCAAATATCAAAATTACGGTAATCTCAAATTGGCTGTCTGGGGGAAAAACATGGCAGACTATAATGCTGCGGGCATTTCAACGGTTGGTGCTGCCCGCATTTTCACACAGGACTCTGCCCGTTCACTGCGGCTTTCCAAAGCGGTGCGGGCCGGTATGGTTTGGGTGAATACTTATCGCGCCATTTCTCCCATCGCAGAATTTGGTGGCACTAAGACATTGGGCTATGGGCGTAAAAAGGGCTCTCAGACAATCTATAATTACACGCGGCCAAAGACTGTGTGGATAAATGCATCCAGCGCACTGTTGGCTAGCCAGTTTGTGCCACGCTGACAGTAAGGGAGGACAGATCATGAAATTCCATCTTGCAGTTAATCTGGAGAGAATGAATGATGCCACCGATATGATGGCTGTGCAAAAGCACACGCTGGAAATGTTGCAGATGGCTGATCGCGCGGGGTTTGAAATCGCCTGGGCAGCTGAACATCATGCGCTGGAAATGACAATTGCGCCAAACCCATTTCAACTGCTTACCTGGTGGGCCAACCACACTGACAGCATTCGTCTTGGATCTGGTGTTGCCAATGCTGCTTACTGGCACCCGATCAATATCGCGGGTGAGGCGGCGATGGTGGATCTGATCTCCAGCGGACGTCTTGAATTCGGTCTCGGCTCGGGTGCCTATCAGCGTGAATTTGACCGAATGCACCCTGGCCTCGACCAAAAGGACAGCTATCGCTACATGCAGGAGATGCTGCCGCTTGTGCGTCAACTTTGGCAGGGCGATGTGGCGCATGAGGGTGAGTTTTGGCAGTTTCCAGCGGCAACATCCTGTCCTAAACCGGTACAAAAAGAAGTGCCGTGCTGGGTTGCGGCACGATCACCCATTACCTTTGACTATGCAGTCGCCAATGACTGCAACATCATGAGCTGGCCTTTGACGCTTCCGATGTCCGAAGCCGAGACATACCGACGGAACCTTGATGAGGCCATCGCTAACTCAGACAATGGGTGGGCAGGAACGTTTGCTGTGATGCGCCATACGGCAGTCTATGCAAATGCTGCTGACCGAAGCGCCGCGATTGCTGCCATCCGCAATGTGCTGGCGCAATTTGGCAACCTGATGATGAAAAGGGGCAGGGTTGAGAACGGATTTCCTGAACCGATCCCCTTTGCCGCGCTTGAGGGTAACGTCAGGGTCGATCCCGAAATGCTAGAGGAAAATTTGATGTTTGGATCACCGAAGCAGGTGATCGCCAAATTACAGGATTATCAGAGACTGGGGGTCGACGCCTTCATTTATTATGCGTCAATGGGTCTTGGGATGGATGAACAGAAACGCTCAATGGAGTTGTTTTGCAGGGAAGTCCTGCCCGCCTTTCAGTGAGAGCGCTGGTATTTGAGGGAATGAAAGCTAAATGGATGAGGCTATGGTAACGAGGCAAAGTGAAGGCAAATGTGAGGGGACAGCCTATTCATGGCATCCCGCCCATGACCGCGGTGCCGATGCCGGCGTGGTTGTCCTTATCCATGGGCTTGGTCTGACGCGTGCAACCTGGGCTGGGCAAATTGGGGCATTGAGTAAGCATCACGATGTTCTTGCCTATGACCTTGCTGGACATGGCGAGTCTGATCTGCCATCTCGCACACCAGATTTGACACTGTACAGCACCCAACTGCTCCACCTGCTTGACATGCTGAGCATCGGGGCATGCCATCTGGTCGGTTTTTCACTTGGTGGCATGATCAACCGTCGATTTGCGATGAATCACCCTGACAGGGTTCTCTCATTGGTGATCCTGAACTCACCCCATGAACGATCGCAGGTGGCGCAGGCGCTTGTTGAAAAACGCGCTGCAGACACAAAATGGGGTGGCCCAGCGGCTACCATTGAAGAGACGTTGGTGCGCTGGTTCACGCCAGCCTTCCTCACTGAAAGCCCCAACGTTGTTGCGGTTGTCCGAGATTGGGTTCTGGCAAATGATCCGCAAAGCTATGCTGCCTGTCGTGCTGTTCTCGCTCACGGCGTTCATGAATTGATCAGACCGGAGCCGGCGATCACAAATCCGACATTGGTTGTCACCTGCGAGAATGACAGCGGCAGTACGCCGGCAATGTCGCATGCCATTGCCAGTGAAATCATTGGAGCGCAGGTCGAGATCATTCCCCGTCTGCAGCATCTTGGCCTTATTGAGAATCCTGACCTGTTCACAGCATCAATTCTGCGGTTTATTGAAGGACTATCCCCAGACTGCCAACCTAACCATTCCCCGGCTAATATCTCGAAGGAAAAATATCATGGGCAAGACTGTTAACAATATGATCTCAGGTGGACAGGCAGCGGTAAGGGCGCTCCAGGTCGAAAAGACGGATTATGTGTTTGGTCTGATTGGCTCAGCCACGATGGAAATGTTTGATGCGCTTTATGATGCGGGTGACATCAATTTCATTGGCATCCATGATGAACGGACTGGAACGCATATGGCTGATGGATATGCGCGTGCCTCTGGCCGTGCGGGCGTTGTACTTGCTGGTCAGAATGGTCCCGGAGCCACCAATCTTGTCACCGGTCTTGCCCAAGCTAAAGCGGCCTTCTCGCCAGTGGTCTCGATTGCTGGTGCATTGTCGAGTGAACATCAATATCGTGATGCCTTTCAGGAAGTGGACCAACAGGCGCTGTTTACGCCTGTTACTAAGAAAACTTGGACAGCTCCAAGTGCAGAGCGTATTCCCGAACTTTTTCGTGAAGCGTTCCGTCTTGCACTGACGCCTCGTATGGGACCGGTACAGCTGAATTTGCCACGTGACGTGTTGGCAGCGCAGATTGAAGCTCCAGATTTTCAGGAGCCACATCAATACAGGACAACATCAAGGCCTGCAGGCGCCACCTCTGAAATCGCCGCCGCGGCAGCTCTGCTGGGTGACGCGACGCGGCCGGTCATCGTTGTCGGAGGTGGTATAAAAAATACAGGCGGAGAGGATGCTGCGCTGTCGCTTGCCACGGCGATCAATGCACCACTTGTTGCTGCTCCGGGACATGGTGACGCGATTTCCTTTGGTCATTCGCTGAATGCTGGCCAGATGGGTCCGAGAGGCAATGCGGTTGCGTCACGACTGGTCCGTGAGGCCGACGTCATTCTGGCTCTGGGAACGCGGCTAGGCTTCAATTCGACCTTTTATTCCTATGACAACATCAACCGTGAAGCCAAAATCATTCAGATAGAACTCGAGCCAAGTGCCATTGGTCGGTTTTTCCCGGTTGAGATTGGGATTTGGGCCGATGCGCCCACCGCCGCTCTGCAGCTGGCCGAAGCCGTTTCGGTGCAGCAGGCGCGATCTGCCGTTGACGCTTGGACAGCGCAGTTTCAGGATGATCGCGCGGCCTACCGCGCACAGCGTGATGCGGATGCGGTGCTTGATACAGCGCTGATCCAACCGTCCGGCCTATTCAAGACTTTACGTGATGTGTTGCCTGCTGAGGCAGCATTCACAATGGATGCGGGGACTTTGTGTTTGCAGGCCACTGACGCCATGAACTACTGGCACCCAAAATCGTTGTTCACACCATTGGATTTTGGCCTTGTCGGCTTTTCATTCTCCTGTGGCCTCGGCGTGAAACTGGCAAATCCTCAACGGCCGGTTATTTCGATGATGGGGGATGGTGGTTTCGGCATGACCATTTCTGAGCTTAGCACAGCTGTGGACCATGGTATCAACACCGTGACCATCGTGATGAACAATCAATGTTGGGGGGCAGAGAAAGCCTATCAGAGAGATTTCTTTAATGGGCGCTATATTGGCGCAGATGTATCTAGCCCGTCCTTTGACAAGGCCGCCGAGCTTTATGGTGCGGCAGGTTTCAAGATTGATCATTTGGATCAGATTGGTGACGCTGTTGGCGAGGCTCTTGCTGCGGGCAGGCCGGCGGTCATCGACATATCTGTGGATCCTGCCGCGCTCTACAGTTTCCGGCGGGACAGTTTCAAACACCGGGGTGGGTGATGTTACAATGATTTCATAAGGGCTTTGACCCCGGACGAGAGCAGCACCGCCTTGGTCTTGTTAAATTCCTCGTGGTTTTTTTCTACCACATCCAGATCATAGCGATAGTTGACCATAAGCCCACCAGCCTGCGTCACTGCTTTTGGTGACCGGTCGCCGCCATAATTCAGCTGTTCCAGAAAGGCGCCATTGCCAAGGTGGAATCGTGCCACGGGGTCATTAGGCAAACCATCAGGCCGGCTGGACACGGTCAGGTATTCTAGGGCGGCCCTTGTGAAATCTGTTTGCAATTCCCCGGCCTTTTCGAACCAGAAGTCATCATCCATGTCTGTAAATTCAGCCGCCAGTTCTGGGTAGGCGGTGCTCATCCACTTTATTAATCCCGGCACCGGAGACAAAGTGACAAAGCGCGACAGATTAG
Organism: uncultured SAR116 cluster alpha proteobacterium; assembly: GCA_902596655.1. Classification (GTDB taxonomy): domain Bacteria; phylum Pseudomonadota; class Alphaproteobacteria; order Puniceispirillales; family Puniceispirillaceae; genus MED-G116. The sequence continues at coordinate 51,915 of CACJUX010000009.1, forward strand.
GCAGTTCCTGGCGCAGCTGACCGGCCACGCGCTTGATCAGAAAATTGCCAAAGGAAATGCCTGCCAAACCGCTTTGACAGTTCGAAATGGAATAGAAAACCGCGGTCGTTGCTGCATTGGCGGCATCGGCGTCGCGTTTAAGCGCCAGAACATCGTCAATGCGCTGGGGGATGTCTTTGGTTAGTGCCACCTCTACGAATATCAGCGGCTCATTGGGCATGGCAGGATGAAAGAAAGCGAAACAGCGACGATCTTCAGGTGCGAGGCGCGCGCGTAAATCGTCCCATGAAGTGATTTCATGGACCGCCTCATAGGCGATGATTTTTTCTAGGATATTTGCAGCGGTCGACCAGTCGATTGGTTCCAGAACAAGAAAACCGGGGTTGAACCAGTTGCGGAGAAGCCGGACAAGGCCCAAGTCGATGCGCCGGAAATTTGGATGATTGCGCATTAGTTCACGCAACCTTTCCCGGAAATGGACAAGACGGACGGTTCCATTAGTGGTCGCATTCAGCCTGCGGAAAAGTTCCATCCATCCGGGTTCGGACGCATTTGCGATTATTTCAATGCCACCATGTGTCGGGGCGGTGGCATAGTTTGTCGCTGCCTTGGCAAGAGCCTGCGCGTTGATGTCATGGGTGTTGAGAAGGTATGCAAGCAACGCCGACAGCTCACCATCATCCAGAGCCTCAATCACATCTAGCAGGTTCTCCGCATAGACGAGCGAGGATACCTCTCCAGTAGCTGACAGCACGGCCTCGACAGCTTGTTGTGGCTCTGAGCTGAGATCGAGGACATGCTTGCGACCAAAGGCAGACAAACCCATTTTGCCGCGCATGAGGTTGGATAACATGTCCTGTAAAAGCCGCATATTCAGATACCCCACCAGGATAAGTCGTATTGTCTGTTACTCAATATGTGTATTTGACCCAGCTTTTCCATACAGGTTTGGTTGTTTTCGCGCTGCAGATCTTAATACTTATTATTCATTTGTTACAATCGTTACACATTTCAATATTAATGTGTAAATTCAAAAGATGAGGCGGCAACGTGATTGCCAAATTTTTTGTCACTTGCATGAGTGACACAGGGATGATGTCAAGTTCCGTGGGATTGAAGTTTAGGAATGGAAGCTATGGCAAATGATATGATGTTTTCAGGGTTGACCGAATCCATCCTGCCTCCGGCGAATACGGACATTCGCTATTTCAATCGAGAGTTAAGCTGGCTTGCCTTTAATGAGCGTGTGCTTGCGCTTACTGAGGATGTGTCGCTGCCCTTAGCTGAACGATTGCGGTTTGTGTCGATTTCGGCGGACAATCTGCATGAGTTTTTCATGGTTCGGATTGCCGGGTTGCGCCAGTTGCAGCAGCGTGGTGTGCACAGGGTGCCGCATGATGATACCGAAATTGAAACGCTCCTCTCGTTGCTTCACCAGCGGAGCTTAGCGCTTCTGGCTAAGCAAAACAGGCTGCTTGCCTCATTGATTGCCGCCTTCAAGGCAGAAAATATTCTGATTCTTGACGAAGTGCCAACTGATGGCGAGGATGTGGAATGGCTGGAGACGCATTTTGTCACTAATATTCTGCCACTGCTGACGCCGACGACATTGGACCCAGCACACCCTTTCCCCTTCTTCCACAATCAGGGCAAGGGCATGTTGTTCGAGCTTGCCGACGCAAATAAAAAGCTTGTCCATGGCGTGATTCTACTGCCGGAAAATCTAGCCCGCTTTGTAAAATTGCCGGGTGACAATCTGCGATTTGTCCTTGTGGAAGCAGTGATCAAAGCCTGCATCGGCAAAATTTACACAAAGCATGTGTTAAAATCGTCAGCAGTTTTCAGCATCATACGCGACTCGGAAATTGAAATTGATGATGAGGCAAATGACCTGATCAATGAATTCGAGACAGCTCTTCGCGCGCGAAAACGCGGCAACGTTGTCCTGCTGACCCTGAACTCTGATGCGTCTGCCTCAACGCTTAACCTTCTCTGTCAGGCGATGGCGATCGAAAAAGACAGATGTTTTGGTGCGGATGGACCGGTGTCGCTCAATAATTTTGCCGAGCTGATCAGCTATATGCCAAAACATCTGCTTTATCCCACATTCAATCCCCGTTTTCCCCAACGAATCCGTGACTTTGATGGGGATTGCTTTGCTGCCATCCGCAACAAGGATATTGTCGTGCATCATCCCTATGAAAGTTTTGAGGTTGTCGTTCGATTTCTGCAGCAGTCGGCGCGAGATCCGGATGTGCTGGCCATTCGCCAGACGTTATATCGCACCACACCAGACTCGCCGATTGTCGGTGCATTGATTGAGGCGGCTGAAAGCGGTAAATCCGTCACAGCGGTCATTGAATTGAAAGCGCGGTTTGATGAAAAGAACAATATTCTGCTGGCCCGCGATCTTGAGAGGGCCGGTGTGCATATTGCTTACGGGCTCACCGATCTGAAAATTCACGCTAAAATGTCGGCCGTTGTCCGGCGGGAGTCTGGGCGGCTCGTCACCTACACGCATCTGGGAACTGGCAATTATCATCCCATTACGGCAAAGGTTTATACCGATCTGTCATATTTCACCTGTGACAAGGAGGTGGGTCGTGATGTCTATGAGGTGTTCAAATATCTGACCAGCCACGTTCATCCTGAAAAGCTCAAGAAAAGTTTCATTTCTCCGCACCAGTCAATGCCACGGCTAAGCAGCCTGATCGACGCAGAGATTGTGGCAGCCGCGCAGGGCACCCCTTCCGGTATTTGGATCAAATGCAACGCAATTGTCGATAGAAATCTGATTGATAAACTCTATGAAGCCTCGTGCGCCGGAGTGAAGATTGAGATCATTGCGCGAGGCATCTGTTGCCTTCGTCCTGGAGTTGATGGTCTGTCGGAAAACATAACTGTTCGGTCAATCGTTGGCCGTTATCTTGAACATGGGCGCATCTATGCGTTTGCCAGTGGTGGCAAGTTTGGGTCGCCCAAGAACACGGTATTCATGTCATCAGCTGACTTGATGCCGCGCAATTTGCTTCGCCGCGTGGAAATGTTCGTTCAGCTGGAAAATCCAACCGTGCGCAAGCAGGTGATCAATCAAATTCTGACAGCACTTTTGCAGGATGAAAGGAACAGCTGGTTTCTAATGCATGACGGTAGTTATAGACATTTTGAAACAGCTCCTGATAGTTTTTCTGCACATGATTATTTTATTGCCAACCCAAGCCTGTCTGGTGCCGGAAGCCTTGCGAAAGAGACCAAATGAAATCATTGGTGGCATCTTTTTTGGATACGCGGCAGATTGCAAAATTACATTTCCAGCGAACTGCAACGATGGCTGTTATTGACATTGGGTCAAACTCTATCCGCCTAGTCATCTACGCATCGCAGGGTAGCTATCCGTTTCCTCTGTTCAATGAGCGTGCAAATTGTCGGCTTGGTGAGGGTATGGGTTATGATGGCATGTTGCGTGAGGACCGGATTAAGGTTGCGCTGGCAACGCTCGCCAGATTTGCCAAGATTCTCAGCAATATGAGAATATCAAAAGTCCACGCGTTCGCTACGGCGGCGGTCAGGTGCGCAAAAAATGCCAAACAGTTTATCAGCCCAGCTACCGCCTTGCTCAATAATGAAATTTTAGTTCTGTCAAAGCAAGCGGAGGCCTATTATGTCGCCCGCGGGCTGACACTCAATTTGCCACGTGCAACCGGTCTTGTCGCCGATCTGGGCGGTTGCAGTATAGAGATTATCAAGCTTAAGAATGGTCTGATAAAAGAGTCGACAAGTTTTGACTTTGGCCACTTGTCCAAAGTCAAACGCTCCCAAATCGATGATGTCTTTAGAGCTACGGACTGGATTTCTGCTAATTCGTCAAAACGGCTCTATGGTGTTGGCGGATCGTTCCGCGCACTTGCATCAGCTTATATCAAACAGTCGGGATACCCATTGCCTGTGTTGCATGGCCTGACTATTCCAACAAAAGCTGCACAGGGATTGCTGACGGCATTTGCCAGTAAACCAAACGAACTAGTTGGCGTGCCGCCTGGACGGCAAAAAACCATGCCGGTAGCAGCAAAAATCATTGGTCGCCTCTTGGATCATTGTGGAGCCAAAGAAATCTATACAAGTGGGACAAGCATTCGCGACGGTGTTCTCGCAGAGAAGGGACTGGATGATGATGGACGCGCTGATTTTCTGCAGTCTGTCTGTGGTGAAATTTCAAAGGCGAGTCATCGATTTGCTGATGTACCAGATAGTCTTTTCACATTTCTGCGTCCCCTAGGCGGCTCTTTGGCTGACACGTCTGATAAACCCGATAAATCCAGGAAACGGAAATTTGAACGTCTTTTGCGGGCCGCTTGCTTAATATCAGACCTGTGCTGGAAAGAACATGAGGATATACGTGGTGAAATTGGCGCAAGACGCGTTCTTGGACTGCCCGTGAATTGCTTGTCACATAAGGAACGGATCTGGTTGGCGATCGCGATCTATCATCGGTATGTTGGTTACAAAACAAACAAATCACGACCACCAGAACTTAGCGCCATTCTTGGATGCAAGCGGCGGTTAGAGGCCACCACTATTGGTCTTGGACTGAGATTTGCCCTGATATTTTCCGGCGGAGTCCCGAACTGCCTCGAATATCTTAGTCTTACCAATGAGGTAGGGGTTTTGACCCTGCGTGTTAAGGACCAGGGCCGAGGCCTGATAGACAAACATACCCGCCGACGGTTCGCACAATTGGCACAGAGTGCGTCACTCATTCCTGAGATTGAGCAGGAAAGCGTATGATAGGAAGTGATAGGTAGATTATGGATCGAGATACGCCAACATTGGAATATGCCAGTGAGCTTGGCCGGTTGCTTGATGATGGATTGCTTGTGGCTAATAGTGGTGGGACAATCTTGGCAGTGAACAATGCTGCTGTCAGACTTCTCGGTGAGAGTGTTGTGGGCAAAAACATCGCCGAGGTTGTTGAGTATGACGAGGCGACTGAAAAACTGACACGATTAGCAAATGACGACATTGATAAAGAGTTTGTATTTCAACCTGATTCGGCTGTGCGCCGTGAGTTCAAGGTGCGTATCAAACAGCTAAAGAATAGTTTGGTCCTGGTGCTGCTGATGGACATGACGCTGCAACGTAACCTTGAAAAAGTGCGGCGCGACTTCGTGGCGAATGTAAGCCATGAATTGCGTTCACCTCTGACCAGTTTAGCAGGGTTCATCGAAACGATTCTGGATAATGAGATTCAGGATCACGAAACATTGGTTCGATTCCTTAAAATCATGGATGAGGAAGCAAAGCGAATGGCACGCCTTATAGATGATCTTCTCTCGCTGTCGCGTGTTGAAGTGGATGAGCATATTGTACCGTCAGAGACAGTGCCTCTTTTGGAGGTTGTCCGCTCGGTCATTCACTCCTTAGAGAATCGAGCAAAGCGTCGCGAGATGCGTATCGATTTTGTTGATAAACGCCCGGGAGGTTCAGCCAACCCTTTCATGTATGGCTATTCTGATGAAATCAATGAGATTTTCCACAATCTTATTGATAATGCGATCAAATATGGATTTGAGAAAACATCGATCTTCGTCCATGTCAATGCCAAGCGGAATGATCATGTGATCATTTCCGTGAGTAATTTTGGTGACCAGATTGCCGAGAAACACCTGTCGCGTCTGACCGAGCGCTTTTACCGTGTGGACAAAGCGCGTTCCCGGCAAATTGGGGGGACTGGCCTAGGTCTTGCCATTGTCAAGCACATAGTCAACCGCCACCGCGGTTTGTTGACGATTAAAAGCCTGCCCAAGGGTAAAACCACTTTCACTGTTGAATTACCAGTCATCAACCGATCGGAAAGACAAAACGCATCAACATGACAGCATGCTTCTTCATAAAAGTGTAACAATGCACCGGCATATATTAAATTGTTTAAGTTACCAGAAGTGGAAATAGTGAGAAATGAGCATAACTATTCGGGTGCTTATTGCTGACGACGAACCCAACCAGCTTGAATTGTTGTCATACAATCTGAGCCAATCCGAGTTTGAGGTGATCCGAGCTAATGACGGTCAACAGGCTCTTAAGATGATTGAGGATCATCGTCCCGATCTTGTGATCCTCGATTGGATGATGCCTAACATGTCCGGTATTGATGTTTGCCGCACCTTGCGGAGTCGCTCCGAAACCAAATTGTTGCCAATCATTCTACTCAGTGCACGCGGTGAGGAAGGTGACAAAACGCTTGGTCTGGATGTTGGCGCTGACGATTACATATCAAAGCCCTTCTCACCCCGCGAATTGATCAGCCGGGTAAAGGCGCTTTTGCGACGCTCACGACCGGCATTGCTGGATGATGTTTTGGAATGTCATGATCTGATTTTCAATCAGGTAACGATGGAAATCAGTCGTAGTGGGCAGGCTATTGAGCTGGGGCCAAAGGAATGCCGCCTGCTGTCAATTCTGATGGAACGTCCGGGACGTGTTTTTAGCCGAGCGCAATTGCTCGATCTGGTGTGGGGCCATGGTGTGTATGTAGAAGAGCGCACAGTTGATGTTCATATGAGCCGCCTGCGCAAGGCTATTAACGCACCGGTTAACGATGGTGGGCAGGTTGCTAACCTGATCCGCACGGTACGGGGAAGGGGCTATTCGCTCCGAGCGCCAGCAAACGATTGCTAGTCTACTGCTTAATATAGATATATACGATGAGTTGAGATGATCCTCACCATTTCATCAAGGATGGCATTGCCGTGCTCTGGGTGCGATAAGAGAGCAAATTGATCTTCCAGAGCGTGAGCCTTTAAATGCCTGACAGCGATACTCAAAACAGCCCAGCCCATTTTGTGCCGCTCTCATCGATTATGAATCAGCATGCCGGTCGACTTCTTGACTACATGCAGGAGCACAAGGCACGCAATGTCGTCATTACCTTGCAGGTGAAGATTGATATTGCGGGCAAGAAGAAAAAGCCTTTTTTTGTTGCCGTCGGTGTTACATTTGATTTTGAGACACCCGAAGCGCTCATCGATGAGGTCCAGCGCCAATGCCCGCATGATCATGATTGTCTTTTTGCATGGGTGCCTGCGCATCTCTTTGGCAGTGAGGATTTTGGCATCGCAATTGACGAAATTGGGGTTGGAGAAAATCTACAGAATGGGCTTGTTGGCGAAGTGATCGAAAAGGCGGCAGTGGAGCAGGCCGTCACCGCGCTGGTCGCGTCCTAGACGGTCTGATGCCATGTCGAGAGTGATCTACATCGATGCTGATGCCTGTCCAGTCAAGGATGAGACGGTGCAGGTTGCCCGCCGGCATGGCTTGCGCGTCTACATTGTTTCGAACGGAGGAATTCGTCCGCATCAGGACCCACTCGTGCAGACCGTGATTGTTTCGGATGGCCCTGATGTTGCCGATAAATGGATTGCTGATCGTGCCTCTGATGGGGATGTTGTGGTGACTGCGGACATTACGCTAGCAGCCCGGGTTATTGCCAGTGGGTCAGCCGCATTACGCCACAATGGTGATGTCTTCAGCGCCGAGAATATTGGCTCACAGCTTGCAACCCGTGATCTGATGACTGATCTTCGGGCTGCGGATCCATTGATGACTAGGGCTGGCAAGCAGGGGGGACGGGCATTTTCAAAACAGGACAGATCACGGTTTCTGGAGCGTCTAGAGGCCTTGATCCGTAAGGCTAATCGCTCTTAAATGCTGGCTTGCTCCCGTTTCCAGCACAGGCCTTCGAGCAATAGCGCACATTCTCCCAGTCGCGCTTCCATTTCTTTCTCCAGAAAAAGGGACGTAAGCATGTCGGACAGATTTTTGATGGAAGATTCTTCTTTTTTAACATTTTTGTCATGTAGCAAGCTTATTGTCTGTCGCTTGCAATTCCAAGAGCAAAGCAGATGATGATTCCAGCTAAAAATAATCTTTTTCTCTGTACTGGAAATTCTGCCCGCTCGGTGATTGCCGAGGGCATCCTGCGGCTTCGGGGTGCCGGCCACTATAGAGGCTTTTCTGCAGGGTCAATGCCAACGGGACAACCAAATCCCTTTGCGTTGCGAGTGTTGGAGAGACGTGGAATTGAGGCCAGCTTTGCGCGATCGAAGAGTTGGGATGAATTTGCCGGACAACAGGCAAAGATGATGCATATTATCATCACTGTCTGTGACAATGCCGCGGGCGAATTTGTCCGATTTGGCCGGGCATGCCGGTTTCGGCTCATTGGGGCGTAGCTGACCCGGCTGCTGTTACCGGCTCTGACGAAAAAATTGCCGCTGCTTTTAAGGTGACCTATTCTCAGATGTGCCGGTGAATTAATAGGTTCCTTACCCTGAAAGATCTGAATGAGAGTTCGTTACAAGCCGCAATTGCTGAAATCGGTGATATGGATTGATCATAAATAATTTTTACCGCGCTCTCGTCAGTGAATGGCTCGGCACCATGTTGTTGCTGGCCACTGTCATTGGTTCAGGGATTATGGCTGAGAACCTAGCGGCAGGGAATATGGCTATTGCCCTGCTTGGCAATACAATCCCGACAAGCGCTATTCTTGTCGTTCTGATCACCATCTTTGGCCCAATTTTGGGCACTCATTTCAATCCGGCGGTGACCATTGCCTTTTTGTTGCGCAGGGAGATCCTGCCCCGGTAGGCGGTGGCTTATGTCGAGGTTCAGGTTGTAGGTGCGGTTTGTGGGACAATTCTTGCGCATTTCATGTTTGAGCTTCCTCTTTTCCAGGAGTCGACAAAGTTGCGGTCTGGGGTAGCGCAATGGGGATCGGAGTTTGTGGCAACTTTTGGTTTGCTAGCGACGATTTTTGGCACATAGCGCTGGCGGTCAAAGGCGATGCCGATGATGGTAGGTCTCTATATCACCGCCGCTTATTGGTTTACCGCCTCGACCAGCTTTGCTAATCCAGAAGTTACTAATGCTCGCTCCTTTACCAATACGTTTTCAGGTATTCTTCTAGAAGATGCGCTCAGTTTTATAATTGCCCAGCTTGCAGCTTCAGTGATCGGCTCCTATGCTTTGCGGTGGTTGTTTGCGCCAACACGTTGACGACTGTTCTGTTCTCTTTTTTGTGGCACTTTTCTATGTCCAAAGAAAATCCTGCTGACTATGATGGGCAGTCTGCTAGACCAGAGGTCAGATTGCCAATAACACTGCTGATAGTTCTCTCAGGCCTTGGCCCGTTCTCGATGCTAGTTGTTGTTCCTTTAATACCCGCAATTTCTGAGAGCTTTGGACAAGAGTATCGCTCAGCACAATTGGTGCTTAGTGCTTACTTCATAGTTTTTGCGTTTGCACAATTAACGCTTGGACCATTATCAGACCGCTTGGGCCGAAAGCCTGTTCTTGTTGTCGGTATTGCAAGTTATGTGATTGGAAGTCTGGTGTGTTGGCAGGCGATGGAACTAGGACCTATGCTATTGGGCAGGTGTTTCCAATCTGTAGGTGCAGCTGCCGGTCAAGTTTTGACACGTGTATTGCTCTTTGATGTATACGGTAAAAAGAGAACAGCTAGCCTGATTGGGTACATGACCATTGCGATGGTTTTTGGTCCAATGATTGCTCCTATATTTGCCGGTTTCTTTGCCACGACCATTGGGTGGCAGGATGTTTTTTTAATCCTTACGGTAATTAGTCTGATTGTGTTTTTTTGGTTACTGAAATCACTTCCAGAAACAAAATGGATTGGAGCTTGTCAATGCAAGAAGACACAAGGGGTTTTTGACGGTCTGCCTCTGTTCAGAAATCGTGATTTTTTGTCGCTGTGCGGCGTATGGGTGTTTACTTCGGCCGTTTATTTCTCATTTCTCGCAGGAGCCGCGTTTTTAGTCATTGAAGAAATGGGTAAGTCCGAAGTTGAATACGGAGCTTACTTCGTAATTGCAAGCATCTGTTTTATGTTCGGTAACCTGATGTCAGCGCGTCTATCAAATAGGCTTGGGCTTTTTAAGTTTATTCAGTATGGTACGGGACTAGCAATGTTGTCAGTACTGACACAATGGTTGCTGACAGGTATTGACCACCCGCTGGTTGTGTTTTTACCAATGTTTGGTGTCGCTATAGCTAATGGTTTAGTTATACCCAATGCAGCGACGATGATTATGGGTGTCGTGCCAAAACTGTCTGGCGCAGCATCTGGGCTCTCAGGGTTTTTACAAATCGGATGCGGAGCCATTGTCACTTGGCTGGTTGGCCATTTCCAGTTCTACAACTCATTCACCATGATAATCGTGATGAATATCTGCGCGATACTGTCTGTCATTAGTCTGCTTCTGTTGCGCAAACCAGCCATAATGGAGTGATTTGTGGAAATTAATGCTTTCCCTTGCACCAGTTTGCAATTAGGAATGCGGCGCGAGCAGCAAAAAGCATCTACCTAAAGAGAGATGATGATGACCCAAGAATTGCGTAATATTGCGATCATTGCCCATGTTGACCATGGGAAAACCACATTGATCGACAGCATCATGAAACAGTCTGGTACTTTTCGTAACAACCAGTATGTCGATGAACGCGTTCTGGACTCAGGTGATCTTGAAAAAGAACGTGGCATCACCATTCTGGCAAAGCCAACCTCAGTTCAGTGGAAAGGTGTGCGGATCAATATCATTGATACGCCAGGTCATGCAGATTTCGGTGGTGAAGTTGAGCGAGTTCTAGATATGGCAGATGGGGTGATCCTGCTCACTGACGCAGCTGAAGGACCAATGCCCCAGACAAAGTTTGTGTTGGGCAAGGCTCTCAAACAGGGCTTGCGGCCAATGGTTATCATCAACAAGATTGACAGAACTGACAATCGGGCCGAAGAGGTTGTGAATGAGGTCTTTGATCTGTTTGTGGCTCTTGATGCCAATGAAGATCAGTTGGATTTTCCCATCCTGTATGCATCGGGCCGGGATGGCTGGTGCGTGGAGGAACTTGGGGATGAGCGGGCTAATCTTCACCCCCTTCTTAATAACATACTAGCGCATGTAAACAGCCCCGACGTTGATGTGCAGAAACCGTTTGCAATGCTGGCAACGCTTCTGGTTTCTGACCCTTATCTTGGCCGCTGCTTGATTGGACGCGTTATTCAGGGAACGATTACTGTTAATGCTTCGGTAAAGGCCATTAATTTGGATGGTGAAACGGTCGAAATGGGCCGTCTGACAAAGCTATTGCGTTTTGAGGGCACCCAGCGTGTTTCAGTCAATCAGGTCTTCGCTGGCGACATTATCTGTGTTGCAGGTTTAACAAAGGCTTCGGTTTCAGACACTATTGGTACTCCCAACATCACGCAGCCCCTGTTATCCACTCCTATTGATCCACCTACAATGTCTGTGACGATTACAGTGAACGACTCGCCATTAGCTGGTTACGAGGGTAAAAAGGTGACCTCTACGTCGATCCGAGAACGTTTACTTGCAGAGGCTGAAACAAACGTAGCCATTACGTTTGCCGAGAGTGCTTCAAAGGATGCCTTCGAGATTGGTGGTCGCGGTGAATTACAACTTGGCGTTCTGATCGAGCAGATGCGGAGAGAGGGTTTTGAGATGACGGTGTCGCGCCCACGGGTATTGTTCCAGACTGATGAGGCTGGCAATCAGATTGAACCGGTGGAGGAAGTCACCTTTGACGTAGATGACGCGTTTTCTAGTGCTGTCATCGACAGCATGAATCGGCGTAAGGGTGAGATGCTTGACATGCGCGCGGTGGGTGCAGGCAAAACCCGGATCGTGTTCCGTGTGCCCTCACGCGGGCTAATCGGATATCAGAGTCGATTTCTAGCCCAGACACGCGGTACAGGTGTGCTTAACCGAATTTTTCACTCCTATGCACCTTATAAGGGTGATGTCGAGGGGCGTCGCAATGGTGTTTTGATCTCCACCGACTCAGGTGTTGCTGTTGCTTATGCGCTTTTCAACCTGCAGGAACGCGGCTTGATGTTCGTAAACCCACAGACACCGGTCTATCAAGGAATGATCGTTGGCGAACACAACCGCAATAATGATCTTGAAATCAATGTGCTGAAAGGTAAGCAGTTAACAAATGTACGAGCGTCTGGCAGCGACGAGACGGTCAAACTTGTGCCCGCCAAGAAAATGTCGCTTGAGCAGATGATGGCCTATATTAACGAAGATGAACTAGTTGAAGTAACCCCCAAAAGCCTGCGTCTTCGGAAGATGTTTCTTGACCCGCATGAACGCAAGCGGGCGGCGCGCTCATCCTTATTTGCTGGTTTTAGCTCGAGATGACCCTATCCACGTCATGTAATATTGTGCATGAAAGTTATCTTATGGCTGATGAAAATTAATTGACTTGCCGGAGTTGAAACAGTGCCAAAAATTCACACT
>CACJUX010000010.1 GCA_902596655.1 uncultured SAR116 cluster alpha proteobacterium
ATGATGGATCAGCGCTTCCATTGAATTCTTCATCTCGCCACGCTTAGGCGGTGTGACCTTGTTATTTTCGGCAAGAACGGGGCCTAGCGGCATTTTGGCAATGCACTGATCAATGATCCGAAGCGATTGGCGCATTTCTTCAACCCGGACAAGATAGCGAGCATAGCAGTCACCGGTCTTGCCGACCGGCACATCGAACTCCATTTCAGGATAAGCGTCATAGGGCTGCGCTTTGCGCAGATCCCAGGCAATCCCGGTGGCGCGCAGGCAAGGTCCAGTCATGCCAAGATCAAGCGCTTCGTCCTCGCTGATCACGCCAATATCGACGGTGCGCTGCTTGAAAATACGGTTATCAGTCAACAACATTTCCAGATCATCAATGAAGGATGGAAATTTTGCCGCCCATTGGGAAATCTCTTCAAGCAGACCATCGGGCAAATCTTGATGCACCCCGCCGGGCCGAAAATAGGCCGCATGCAGGCGGGCTCCGCAGGCACGCTCATAGAAGCCCATCAGCTGCTCGCGTTCCTCAAAGCCCCAAAGCAGGGGCGTCATCGCACCAACATCGATGGCAAAAGTCGTCAAATTCAGCAGGTGATTGAGAATACGACCAATCTCACAATAAAGGACACGGATATATTGTGCCCGGCGCGGCACCGTAATGCCAAGTGATTTTTCAATCGACAGCGCCCAGGCATGTTCCTGATTCATCGGTGAGACATAATCCAGCCGGTCGAAATAGGGTAAAGCCTGCAGATAGGTCTTGTGTTCGATCAGCTTTTCGGTGCCGCGATGCAGCAGACCCACATGCGGATCGGCACGCTCTATAACCTCGCCATCCATCTCCAGCACAAGGCGCAACACCCCATGCGCCGCTGGATGCTGCGGCCCGAAATTCATGGTGATTGGCTTGATCTGCATTTCTGCCATGGCCGCCTCCCCTATTCGCCCTTGCCCGCTTTGTCGGCAGGGTTGACATCGATCTGACCCTGCATACCCTCCCACGGGCTGAGGAAATCAAAATCACGAAATTCCTGCACAAGATTGACCGGTTCATTGACCACGCGGCGCAGCGTGTCGTCATAGCGCACCTCAACATGACCGGTCAGCGGGAAATCCTTTCGTAACGGATGCCCCTCAAAGCCATAATCCGTAAGCAATCGACGCAGATCGGGATGGCCAGCGAAGAAAATACCAAACATGTCCCAGACCTCACGCTCGGCCCAGTTGGCGGCGCTGAAAAGCCCAACGATCGACGGCACCGCCTGCCCCTCATCGATCGGCATTAGAATGCGCAAGCGCATGTTATTTTTCATCGACAGCAGCTGATACACCATTTCAAAACGCTCTGGCCTATCAGGGTAATCAACCGCCGTGAGGTCGGATAGCTGATTGAATGATGCTACTACGTCGTTGCGAAGGCTCGTCAAAAGATTGACCAAAGCCGAAGGGGCCGTCCGCAAGATAATCTGGCCACCGGAAATTTCGGCTCCGCTTATGGTATCGGCCAGAAGGTGATGGAGATGGACAACCATAGTGTCCAAAGTCGAAGCCGCAGCATCCCCTGCGCGACTAACCTCGATTTGATCCATATCTCCCATTAGCATCCCCTAGAGTGAACAACATCATGTTGCTTGTCTCTCGACATCAGTCAAAGCGGCACAACCGATCCGGTGATCGTAATTAACGCTCATGTTCTAGCAATTGTCGCCGTACGCCGAATTTTCTTTTGCAGTTGCAACAGACCATAGATCAGTGCCTCAGCGGTTGGCGGACAGCCAGGAACATAAACATCCACCGGCACAATCCGATCGCACCCGCGGACCACCGCATAGGAATAGTGATAATAACCGCCACCATTGGCGCATGACCCCATCGACAGCACCCAGCGCGGTTCCGGCATCTGGTCGTAGACGCGGCGTAGCGCCGGCGCCATCTTGTTAGTCAGAGTACCAGCAACAATCATCACATCCGATTGCCGCGGGCTTGGCCTGAACAGCATGCCATAGCGATCCATGTCATAACGGCTGGCGGCGGAATGCATCATCTCAATTGAACAGCACGCAAGTCCAAAAGTCATCGGCCACAATGATCCAGAGCGCGCCCAGTTGAACAGCTTGTCGGCCTTGGCAATGACAAAACCACGATTAGTGAGTTCATCGCCAACGGCGTCCAGGATCGTATCCTGATCTGGTCCCTGCGGGATTGGCGGTGCGGAATATGGGTCAATCACTCCCATTCCAGAGCCCCTTTTTTCCATTCATAGATGAAACCAATCGTCAGCACGGCAAGAAATACCATCATAGACCAGAAGCCAAACAACCCTATCCCACCAAGCGAGACGGCCCATGGGAAAAGAAAGGCGACCTCCAGATCAAAAATAATGAAGAGGATCGCCACGAGGTAAAAACGCACGTCAAACTGCCTCCGCGAATCCTCAAAAGCGTCAAAGCCACATTCGTAGGCGGCCATCTTATCCTCATCCGGCCGCTGATTGCCGAAAATGAACGCTGTGGCCACAAAAGCCGCGGACAAACCAACCGCAATCGCAAAGAAAATAGCGATTGGTAGATATTCGGATAGAAACTCCGGCACCTCACTCTCCCGCAGACTTGCTGTAATCATCGCTTGATTAATCCAGCACCGCGGCAAAAGCAACCCCAAGAGCTTTAGTTTCTGCCACAATTGGGCGCATTTGCCGCGCCACCGCAGCCAGTCTGGATATAGCCCGTCACTTAACCCATGATTCTCCAGGTCATAGCTGGCAAACAAGCAATTTTTAGCCGCGGATAAAAAATTTGATTTACGAAGGAAAACAATTCTGCTTCGGTTTTTTTGACGATGGGATGAGCACTCTGTTTCACGGGGACGGACTACGCGAATGGAAGTGGATACGAGCCAATGCAAAAGAATGATCTCACAGAATATGTAACCAGCTTTGAGAATAACGGCTATGTTCTGATGGAAAATGTCATCACCGGTGATCAGCTGGCGGCGCTAAACGACCAGCTGCGGAGCTGGATTGATGATTCCCGCCAGCATGACAGCAATTTTGGTGAAATAATGGATGGCCGCCCCCGATTTGACGTCGAGCCCAGAACCCATTCCCCGGAGATGCCCGCGCTACGCCGCATTTCCTCGCCAATCGAGGTCTCCGACAGTTATCTGACCGTAACCCGTGATAACGCCGCCCTCGACCTGACGGCTGAAATCTTCGGCCCGAACATCAAGCTTGTAGCGACCAAGGTCAATCTTAAACTCCCAGGATCGGGAACGGCGGTCAAATATCATCAGGATTTCCCTTTTGAACCACATTCTAACGACAATGTTATGACCGTGCTGATCTTTCTCGATGACGTCACGCCCGACAATGGGCCACTCGAGGTGGTGCCCGGAAGCCACAGGGGCAAGATCCACACCTTATGGCATGACGGCGTCTTTACTGGTGCCGTTGATCCAGAGATGGAGGAGGGGCTGCGCGACGCATCGGTCAGCTGTACCGGCAAAGCAGGCTCCGCCTGCCTAATGCATTCACGCCTGCTGCATGCCTCACTACCAAACATGACCAACGTCCCACGCAGCCTGTTTATCATCACTTATGTGGCCGAGGATGCGATAGCTCTGTCACCCAACCCAATCCCGCATATCTATGACGGGGACATCATGCGTGGACGCCATACCGGCCGGGTCCGCTGCACACCCTATGAGATGGACTTGCCGGAATATCCAAAGGAAGCCTCTTTCTTTGGCCAGCAGGACAAAGTAAAGGCATAGGTTACAAAAAGCCACAGATCATTCCGGGCTGACATTGTGGGAACAATTTGATGACGAAAAATGCAGCAATGCTGCTGATCCTGCTTGGCGGAAGCTGTATGAGTTTTGTCGGGCTGATGATGCGGCTTCTGGACACAACAGATGGCCCGCTCATCCTGTTCTACCGCTCGATCGGGCTGGTGCTGATTGTCGGCACTGTCGCCTGTCTGCGCCGCCGCACATCTCCCGCAGCCTTTCTGGCGAGCCTTGACCGCACCGACGCGCTGATGGGGCTGGCGCTTGGCATTGCCTTTATCACCTATGTCTTTGCCATGCTGATGACCTCTGTCGCCTCGACGCTGTTCCTGCTGACAACATCGCCCTTTCTGGCAGCCATAATTGGCTGGATCTGGATTGGTGAGAAACCACACTCGTTTACCTGGTGGGCAATGGTCGCGGCGCTGATCGGTGTTGGCGTTATGCTCGGAGATGGCTGGGAATTGGGGCGAACTAACGGTAATCTGGTAGCACTTGCATCGGCGCTGGCCTTTTCCGTAATGCTTGTTCTGGCCCGCAGAAGCAAACGAGATGACGTGCTTGGCGGCACCTTCTGCGGTGGGCTTTTCGCCGGCGCCATGGGGGCGGTTGCAGCATTGATTGTTGGTGATGGCCTTGCTATTTCGGCCTATGATCTGGGAATGACGTTGTTCATGGGCGCCTTTACCATCGGCATTGGCATCGCCTTTGTGACTTGGGGGACATCCTATGTGCCGGCGGCCGAGGTCAGCCTTTTGGTTCTGATTGAGAGCGTTTTGGGTCCTTTATGGCCATGGCTGTTCCTTGGTGAGGCGATGAGCCGGCTGGAGATTGCCGGCGGTAGCGTGGTGCTGGTGGCAGTGGCCCTGCTGGCATTGAACAGTCGCGATACACACAAGCATGACAACCTGAAAATGGGAGAAACTAATGACTGATCAACAGCAACAGGCCACGCCAAAACTAGCTATCTGGCTGGGCTATGGTGGTCTTGCACCATTTGTCATCTGTGCTGCCATGGCATATAGCAGCACGCCGATGCTCGCCGACTATGGGCTGATCGGCGCCGCAAATTACGGCGCTGTTATCCTTAGTTTCGTTGGAGCCATTCACTGGGGGCTTGCAATGCAGGATGGCCGTAATATTTATTGGTTTTCCTGGTCAGTCACGCCAGCACTACTAGCATGGGCGGCGATCAGCCTGCTTGATGTCGGGTTGAGCATGCTGGCGCTGGTTCCTGCTTTTGTTCTTTCCTGGTCAGTCGACAGACAGGCCTTCCGCCGTGGCCTGCTGCCTGCATGTTATATGCGGCTGCGGCATATTCTGACGGGTGGCGCGGTTTTAAGCCTGCTATTCACCGCATTTGCACCAGCCATTCCCTATAACTGGTGACGCGAGCATCACCTTCGCGAGCGCACCATGATTATGTTGCCCGTCACGACAAGCGCCAGACCAAAAAGTGCAAATACTGACCATCGATAACTCTCAAAAGCGGTTGAAATCAAAAGGGCAAATGCCGGAAACATCACCGTAGCATAGCCGGCCCGGCTGGGCCCGATCCGGCCTACTAACGTGAGATAACAGGCAAAAGTAATCACAGACGAGATGACAACAAGCCACGCAAGTGAAAGCAGATAGCGTGGCGTGAACTCGATGATGAACGGGCTACCATTAAGTGATGCAAATAATCCCAACAACCCCGTACCATAGGCCATTCCCCAAGTACTTGCTCCCATTACCGGAAGACCAGCCCGCTGGGTTGCCGCCGAGACAAGATTGCCGATGCTAAAAAATATTGTCCCGGCGAGGCACAGACCCAAGCTGACAAGCGCTGTCTCTGACGCCAACATTTCTGGGAGATAAAGTAGCAGAACGCCAGAGATACCAATCATTGCAGCCATAACATGCATCCATTTCGGCATCTGCCATGAAATCAGCGCCACCATCAGAACAATTATCAGCGAGGCGGTGGAGAACACCACGGCAAGCAGGCCGGAGGCACCGTAACTGCCAGCGTAGTAGAACATTAGGAAATTCGCCGAGAACAAAAAAAGGCCAAGCGCCAAAAAGCGAAGATGATCATACGCCGCAAAGCGCAAACGCTGTCCCAGCATCGCGGACAAGCCGAACATGAGCAGCGCTGCAGCCAGGTAACGCCAGAACAACGACACTTCGGGCGCGACAATGCCAAGCTGTTGTTTCAGCATGATCCAGCTTGTCGACCAGCCGAACACCATGACAGCATACAGAAAATAATCTCGCGGCGTCATGCCAGTCTGCTCGCCATCAGGGCTAGTCATGCAGATCTGTCTTGAACGCACCGGGAAGCGCCACCTCAATTAATTCCAGATCTTCACTGCAATCGCAAAACGCTGCAGCGGCGCCCGGTGGCACAACAAAAGCATCACCTGCTGACAGCGCCGATGGCTCCTGCCCATCAACCTCTAGCCGCATGGTTCCGGTCATAACAAAATGAAACAGGATGTCACAATCGTGACTGGCACGCCTAGTCTCACCCCCATGCCATCTGGCAACCTGCACATTGGCTACGCCATTCGTGGCATGAAGAATGCCGGTGTCACGATGGACGAAGCCCGGAATGCGCCAGGGATGCCACTTTGCCTCCGCCTTTTTGTGGTGGATGAATCGCTGTCCATGAAACAGCCGGTCTAGTTTTTTCGAGCCATTCGGCAGGGTCATTTCATGGTCTATGGTAGTCACATGCTCAGCTGGAACACCGATCTCGATCACCTCGATATTGTCCGAGGCAAACAACACGCGATGCCGGATTTCTGGGGGCTGGATAACACAATCGCCAGCATGCAGGCGAAATTCTGGCCCCTGATCCTCATAAACAAGATCAACCCAGCCAACGATGCAGAAAATCAGTTGAAACCCAACCGTGTGATAATGAACCATATCCGGCACCGGCCCACCATCGGGGATGCGAATATGGCTAGCAATGATCGACCCGCCGAGCCTGTCAGGGATCAAATCGCGATAATGCATGCCGGCCCGGCCAATAACCCAAGGAGCCTCGTCGACAAGTCGGCGCACGACGTAGCAATGCTGGGTCGGTGGAATGCGCAGCGGGGCATTGTTCTGCGCAATCTCGATCATCATACCGTTTGGTGCCGTGATGATTTGCTCACCATTGGCGACAGCAGCCGGGTCATCAGCCTGCAAACACAGACGTGGGCATGGTGTTTCATTAGCACAGCGCGAATCAAGTCTCAGCCTTACACCGTGTCCGGAAAGCACCGCCACTGCCGGATTATCGGCTGGAAAAATCTCTTCAAGGCGAAAGCCAAGCGTCTTCATGAAGAAGGGCAGATCATCGCGAATATCGGATGATGGCACAATGATTTCAGCGGTTTGAATGACGCTGTCAGAAACTGTCATCTGGCTGCTTCCTGTTCACGGTCAGGCTCTGGTGGCGAGTTGCCAGTCATTGGGGTCAATGTCCAGAAACGCCTCAACAGCTGCTGTTGCAATCACCGAAACGTTGTCATTTTCTTCATCGTAGGCATCTAAACCACCTTTAACAATCTGCACCTGGGGCATACCGCGGGGCAGTTCGGCACGCAGACGCTCAATATCGACCAGGTCGGGTAGCTGCACCCCGATGGTAACTCTCACCAACATATCTCGATGATCATAGCCAAGAGACTGGAACAGCGTAATCGAGCTGTGATGCAGCGCATCATGAACGGCGCGGCACGCCGCCTTTGTATAGTCGCATCCGTACAGGTCATTGCCCATACCCATCTCGAGAATCAACCGTTTCATGCCAAACTCTTCCATCTTTCTGCCGGTTCCATGTCAAAGGAAACAACCACGGTCGCGTTGGCAATAATTGTGGCACCAGTGCCATCAGGCTTTGGCACGTCAAGGCCACCATGCGAGACTTTTACAACACTCTGACCATACGGGAGAACGGCCTTGACTGCAGCAATCTCGACAGCATCTGGTTTCTGAACACCAATTTCGACATCAACGATCATGTCGGACTTGTCAAAACCAAAGGCCTCTGCCACGGACAGCGAGTTATGCCACAGCGCATCTTTAAGCGCCCGCGCCGCTGCTTGCGTATAATCTTCGCGCCGAAGCGATGTTCCCATGCCAAATTCCATCATAACGCGGGTTTTCGCCATCCTCTTCTCCCGATAACACCTCGTTTTTGTAGGTGTCAGCACCTGTTATCAAGTGATATACCGACAATATTCTACACCAATTTTTCTATATAGGGATGATTGGCAAATTTCTCATGCTTTTTCGGCATTTTTAAGGATTAGTGGACTTGGCAGACTAAGTTGATTGCCGCTGGCTAGCAAGGCGCTCAGATAGAGACATCAGACCATATGCACAAACGGACATCAAAATACCGAGCCATCTGGATGCAAAAACCAGCTGCATTGCAACCGTAAAAAAGACAGGTAAGCTAACAGAGCCGACGCCGATGCCACGCTAGCTCAGCCTAAAATTCATCTCGCCAATCAGGAACGGCGAAACAAGCGCCCTTAAGGCTGGTTGCGGAGCAGAAGTCAGAGCAGTCAAAACAGCAATCAAAATGTATTCAGAGGCTTACAGGGTTTTCACAAAAAAGACAAAAGGTCCAAAAACCCAGCCAGGTGTTTTCCAGTCTGGTGGGCGCCATTCTCTGCTCATCGTCATGATCAAAGTGACAAACAGCATAACCAAGATGAAGCCAAGTAGGGAATTAAGGTTTCAGCTACGGCTAGACCAAGCTTTGCACCTGTTTAGCCTGAATACCAAAGCAGCGTTGCCATTCTTTCCCGGCAGCATGCAAACTGATGATAGCAGCTGCTAATTATTTGCAACAATCGCAGGGTATAAATCACATGCTGAAAATCATAATCCGAATTGCGCCTGCACAGCGTTGTTCCAGCCAACATGGCTAGTTCCATCCGCAACAATAACCGGGCGTTTCAGCAGGGTCGGATGCGCCTGCAGCAGGGCCAATGGGTCGGCACTGCGTTCCACCTCGTCAAGGCCGCGCCATGTTGTTGATTTGCGATTGATCACAATTTCTGCACCATGCATTGCTAGCCATTCAGCAAACCTTGCCTCGGGCACACCATCGGCGCGGACATCAATAATCTCGAGCTGATGCCCAGCGGCGGCCAGTGCCTTTATAGCCTTTTTACAGCTGTCACACCCTTTCAATGCATAGATAGTCACGTTCATTGATCGAATCCCACTCACTTTTATTGTCGGGTCACGTAATTTTTGTTTTCGGGCCTTTACGTACTTCAGGATGACGAAACATGATTGTTTATACCAGTACTGAATTAGCTGATCTGTCTCAATCCGCACTTCTGCAGCACAATACAACTATGTTAGGCTCACCCACTGCACGGGCATGATTTTAGAGTTGATGTGATGAGATATCTTTATTTGCTTCTGGTGCTTGCAACCCACTCGATGACGCCTGCGCTCGCGGCATCAGCCTTTTTGCCAACCGAACTCGTCTCAATAAAAGAGGCCACGTGCAAGCGTATTGCTGCGGCTGACACCACAACCGATATCACTACTAAACGTGATCCGAGAATTGACTTCCCAGCTGCAAAGGGCAAGGGACACATTGATGTGGTCCTGCGCCCGTCATTCCAGGAATGGAGGGTTGCTATCGTCACCGTCTCCGACAACGTAGGCCTGCCAGTTGTTGAGATGCGACTTGCAAGAGACTGCAAGGTCCTCCGAAGCCGCCAGATCACCCGGAGGCCTGATGGCAAGGTTTCAAAGATTACTGATCTTGACACCAATTTTCTGCCAACTGACAAGGTAGAGATACAGGATCCGGTTCATCATTTCACCGCCAAAGCCGCAGACCGCAACCCAGCGAATCCCCGCATTGCACTTGTCGATACTGGCATCAATTACACGTTGCCGGCTTTCCAAAATTACATTGCACTGGGGTCTGACGGCCATCTGATTGGTTATGATTTTTGGGATGATGATAAATGGCCGGATGACAGTGATCCGCGGGGCAATATTTTTTTTCCAATGCACCACGGATCGACCGTTTTCAGCGTTCTCAGCCGTGAGTCCGGGGATTCGACAATTTCTATCTATCGCTTTCCAGCGGAGCAGATGTGCCGGTTTTCAACCCTGCTCACACATATTGCCAAGACCCCCGTCCGCGTGGTCAATCTGTCGATGGGATCGGATGAATATGAGGACTGGCAGTGTTTTGAGACTGCAGCAAGCAACTTGCCTGGCCTGCTGTTTATCGTCTCGGCTGGCAATAATGGCCGCGACATCGATGTCGATCCGGTCTATCCCGCGTCACTTGCGCTGCAAAACATGATTGTCGTGTCTTCTGCAGATGCTTTTGGCCGGTTGGGACAGAGATCTAATTTTGGTAAGCAGCATGTCGATCTACTGGTTCCCGCCGAGGAAATCGAGGTTATCGACCATCGTGGCGCCCGCGCCAGGACCGGAGGAACTAGCTACGCTGCTCCGCGAATCAGCGCATTGCTAGGCCGTTACCTTGCAAAAAATCCAGCCGCCAGCATTGATGACCTAATAGCCTTTTTGCGCAGCCGGGCGATACCCAGCTCCAGGCAACAATCAAAATATGGCTGGATTCCCGACCCGACTGATGATTTCGGCTTTTAGGGTGCAAAGGCGTTTGAGATGAATTCGCGTGCCAGTGGTAATGCCGCGGGATTATGCTGTTCCATCAATGCCAGCACCCGATCGGCAAGCAATCTGTCCTTCAGAACGCCCGCAACCTGCACCGCCAGGCGCAACGCCTGAGGGTTCTGTGGGACAATATCAAGATAGCGTTCCAGAAGCGGTCTTTCCTTCTCCATCTGCCGGTCAAGATGATAGGTCACCGCCAGCGACATCAGGCTGTTTGGGCTGTCAGGGTCGAGTTTCAGACTCTCGCGAAGAAACATCTCCGACAACTGGAACATCCACCATTCGCCAAATTTTTGTCCAGCCTGGTCAAAAAGCATCTTATTACCGGACTTGAGACAAGCGGTTTTAAGCGCCATTACCAGATCAGACGGCGGGTCTCTAGCAATTGATCCGGCATCATAAAGCAAATCGGCGCAGCGCCGAATGGCACCTCCTTGTTGGAGAAACACCTGTTCATGCGCGCTGTCGCTGCGCGCGAGCAGCGCTGAAAGATGCTGGATGGGAATGATCTCGCTCATTTTGCCATCACCAGCTGCCAAGATACCAACTAGCTCACCAGCTGCATTGAGCACGGCGCCACCACTATTCCCGGGCAGCGCACGCGCGTCAGCATGAATGCGGGCCTGTAGCAGCATCGCTGTATCAGGGTAGCGGGCAAAGGTGCTTGGCGCATAGGCACGCGGTTGATTGCGCCCCTGGTCGAAACCAACGACGGTGAGTTTGGACGAATGATCGGGAACGGCTTCATCACGGCGTGGCAGAGGCTCGTCCATTCCAACCGGACGCAGTAGCACCAGATCCACCGGTACGTCATGCGGTATGGGATGCGCGCGGGTTATTTCACCGTTTGGCAATCGGATCAAGACATTACCATGATCCTCCACCACATGCCGATTGGTCAGAACAAACCCAGAGCCAATGAATGTTCCAGACGCGATCATATTGGGGGTCTTAATGCCAACCACCCGCTGCGTCCAGGCGCATATCGCGATACCAGCCTCGCAAGATACCCCGGCGACCCCTCCGCCAACCAGGGCCATTGACGTCGTAAGGCAGGTCAACAAACCAAGGAACAGGCCAGAGCGCTTCATGTGGGTTCCAGTCACGAAAAGGATAGGATTCTGGCCGAGGTGTTAATTCACCCCGCCAGTTTCAAGGCTAACATAAAGCGGCTTTCTGTCGCAAAGGTTCACTTCTTCCAGATAGCGGGTAAAAAAACACCCGTATAAAAGCTGCAAACTTTATGTCTTTGAGATGCAAGGACGCGAAACCGAGATGATGATTAAAACTCCACTCTAGCGATAAGAATAAATTGCAGTACGGAGGGAGTGATTGCACCTTTGCGAATTATCGCTTTTGAATTCTTTGTCCGTTCTTCCAATCGTTCTTTTCTGCGAGGCTTCCCACGCTCGAAATGTCTCGACAACTCGTGCTCTCAGGTCCTCAGAAGCCTCCTCAGCCTCAACAGCTTGCTCAATAACCACCTCCGAGCTTAGCGCCGAAACCACATCAAAAAAAAACAGGAATTCCAGGACTCACCGCCAGATCAATAAAGGCAACGCCAATAGACGCCGGCAAACTAGCATCGGCGATAGTTATTTCATCAAGATGACCAATTGACGCCATCAGCTGGCTTAAATGACGGTTAAGTAGCGAGCCACGTTTCAAAACACTGGCCCCGCGGGTGGCTGTTTTGCGCCTGTCATCACATCGACGGCAACAGCCATGGACTGTTTTTTCGGATCAATTACGCAAAGACGCTTTCCTTACCGATGCACATGGATGCGATCCGCAACTTCAAAAAACATGCAGCATATTATGGCTAATGAGAATGATCGGCACCCCGCGCCGTTTCACATTCAAAATCAACTCAAGCACCCGTCGACTTTTCTTGACCCCCAGGGCCGCGTTTAGCTCTCTTCCAATGGGTGTGAAGCCGACGAAGAACGCCCCCAACATATCGATCGCGCCTCTCTCTATCTTCTTGAACAACATATGAAGGCCGAAGGTCGCAATCCTTAAATTCTTTGGAATGGCAAACATGATTGGAGGGAAATAGGAGCCCCCTTGTCCAATTGGATTAACGAGGCTTCACTGACACTTGCCCGCGCCACAACAGGGATTGAGGCCGTGATAGATTTTCCACACGTCGTAATTGGTGACGCCGTTCCTAAAATGGTATTTTAGGATTTTGTCAGGCGCACAGCAAGCGCCTACGACATGCTAAAAACTAAGGGCATCACGTAGCCCACCTTCGTCACAGACACAGCCGGCCCCAATGCGCGGGCGCTTGGTGCCTCACTTCTGCCCATTTCTAAGAGGTTTCTTCTTGAAATGACTAAATTCGATCTCTATGACGAGCGTGTGTTTCGTTTGAGGTTTAAGTTTGAAGTCGCCAGGGTAGCAGTATCCCAACAACGCGGCTAACCAGTTTTACTCCGCAATCATTGATGCGCATTCAAACCAATGATAGCGTTTTTCAGACTCACACAAATACCTGACTGCATTTCAATGAGTGGTCAAATGGAATCGCAAAATACTGACAACATATCTAACGCCAAAAAAATAAATGAAACTCTTGATGTGTCGCTTGCAAAGTGCCTATTGCCGATTGACCAAGCTTGGTCTTTACCACCAGAATGTTATAGCAATCCGCATATCACCGCTTTGGAAGTCACAAACATTTTCCAAAACCAATGGTTTTGTGTTGGAAGAGTTGATCAACTGGCTAGTGCGGGGGATTACACCTGCATTGATTTTTCAGGTCTCGCAATAATACTAGTTAGAGATAACAATCTGAATTATCGTGCATTTGCAAATACATGCCGACATCGCGGGGCAAGGTTACTCGACGGCTCTGGTAGAATTGGAGGAATTCGCTGCCCATTTCACAGTTGGACTTATAGGCTGGATGGCAGTCTGGCTGGCGCACCGCACATGGAAGCAGCCACTGATTTCTGCAAATCAGAATTCAGTCTGATGAGCTACAAGGTCGATGAGTGCCTCGGATTTCTGTTTGTCTGTCTTTCACGCCATGGGCAAGACCTTGGAAATATGCTTGGTGATTTTTCGGCTACCCACTCGCCATGGCCAATTGAAACTTTGGTGTCAAAACGCTTGCGAAGTTTTGAAGTTGATTGCAACTGGAAAATATTCATCGAAGTTTTTAACGAATACTATCATTTGCCTTTCGTACACCCCAATTCCATCGACGATGTTTATCTGGCACCAAATCCCAGTGATTTCGTAAATGGTGCTTTTGCCTCACAATTTGGCGCCACAGAAGGAACTGGTGGATTGTTGCAGACCAACCAACAAAAGCCTCTCCCACTCATGCCAGGACTGAGCGGCAAGGAAGCCGCCGGCGTGCGGTATAGCTGGGTTTTCCCAAACATGACGTTTGCCATTGGTATTGATGCAATGTGGGTTTACTACGCCTATCCACTGACATCAGACCGATGTATTGTCTATCAGACAGCATGTTTTCCGCCAGAGACTATCGAATATGATGATTTTGATGATCGTGTTGCTGCATATTATCATCGCCTTGACGCCGCCCTTGCTGAGGACATCCCCGCATTGATCAATCAACAAAAAGGCCTGTCAAATCCAGATGCTCAACAAGGCAGGTTTCAGCCATTACTTGAGCCAAACGTTGCACGTTTTGCAGGTTGGTATGCAGCGCAAATGAGGAGTTGAACCGGTTACTGTTGGAAGAACATCGCCTAAATAAAACACTCTCACAATAACGGCTTCCCAGGCACAAGATACAAATTAAAATATTGATTTTCATTATTTTTTTAAATTCATTCTTTCATTTGAAGAAGTTAAAGGGACACCTTTCGACTAAAAATATTGCTTAAAAACATAACAATATGAATAACGGGCACACTCTGGAAAGAGAATTTCGTGCTGAAATTTTTATGGGCATTTATGTCAGTGCGCTTCTAATTTCTTTAGAAAAGTACAAAAACGCGTCTTTGCGGGCATCTTCGTCATTACCGAGCAAGACCATGGATTTTTGTTTGTTAGCTGTCACAACGCGCATCGAAGCAACCAAGCATTCCGGTCTTCGCTCGACTGAAACAATGCCACTTTGTATCATCACATCGGTCAAAATTTTCACAACCATGCCAACAGAGGCAGTGCCCTCTGCGTGCCATCGGGACATTTTCAACTGGTTTTTTTCTGGGTCGACATCAACATATAATTCAAAGGGATTTTTGAAGTTAATTGCGTCACTTAGTCTGTCCACAAATTGCGCTTCCTTTTTATGGATTGAGCCATCTGCAAAGGCTAGTTCGCAAAAAAACGCCAAAAGGGCTTGTTTTTCTCCCTCTGATGACAAGTTCATTTTAGCGAATGTCTCAAGAGTCAGAATTTCCCATTTTTTGAGACCACTTTCACCGGAGTTGGTCAATAGCCGAGACACTTCTTCTACCGCCTGAATGAAATTTTTTTTTGAAAATTTTTTCCCTAAAAACTTCCTCCCTAACTCATTTATCTTTTTTATCTCGCTTTCATGCACTTCTCCGTCAATACAGGACATTAAGGCCGCAGCAAATGGCAGGAATTGGATAAGACTCCCAGTTGCAGGTCGACTCCGCTTAAAATTATCAATAAATTTTTTTGATGAATTGACAGCAGCCACGCCTACCTCTGTATTTTACAAAATACATTCATATTTTACTGAATAATTCAGAAAATTACAAAACCGACGCCCAATATAGGTATCCGCACGGCCGCGTGTCGTGATGAATGAAGGTATTTAACAAACAGTGACGCCAGAAAAGCTTTAAACATTAATGAGGTAAATTTACTACCATGAAATTCCACCAAAGGAACTTAGGCCTCACATTTCAATTAACGTATTTTGGAGGACCACAGCCAACAAATTCCGCGTTTGCTTCAAGCAAGACCTGACATGAATTGCATGAAACACTGAGAATTAGTTTGAGCACATTATTTATTCCAATCTAACCGCAGGTAAAAACTGGTAGCAAAACACGTTAAACTAATGAAAACATTAGAAAGCTTTGGCGGGAGTGACGGGACTCGAACCCGCGGCCTCTGGCGTGACAGGCCAGCGCTCTAACCAACTGAGCTACACCCCCAAACCTTCTGTCAAACCCAGTAGAACGGGTTTTCAACTGTTGAAAGTTTAAGACGCTCAGAGGATTAGAGGATGCCCGACTGGCTGTCAAGCAACGCAACCGAAGAAAACGATTTTTTCTAACAAAGATATTCATTTCACCCCAGCCACCCTGTTGGCTGATCCAGTGGGGCGCCTAATGCGAAGCATCCTCATTGAGATCGACGATAGCAATATGCACACCATCTCTGGCAAACCGGTCAGAACTCTTATCACCAGCGCCGATTGCACCGTTAAAAATGACAGCATTGCAGTTTTAAAGTAATTGTGTGACAACAATCATACTGTGATAAGTGCGTTACTATATATTTCTGTTATGAAAAACCCGTTAAGCATGCCGCAGTTTTTTAAGTAGTTGCAACAACGGGAAAAAAGATCCCGCTGCCACCCTCACTCATAGCAAATCGCTATTTTTGCCGACGCCAGGTATAAAGCGCGAGGGACTAGCGCTAGGGGCGAGTGTCTCGTAACTAAAAACAGCTTGACGGTGTGAAGACACTGCGGCGAGAAAAGTAGTCACTTAGTATTATGTCGATACAGTTATTCATACAAAATTACCACAGATTTTTGGTACTTTTGCTACTAGCTACAATGGAACGCTCAGGGCGGGTAGTCAGTTGGAAAGTCTTTCTCCCCTGTTTAGCGTCAGCTTGTTCCTCGATGCTTCCTAAATATGATCGCTACAATTAAACCAAAAAACCACATCAAGCCAGCCAAATTGCGCGAGTGAACTCGTTAGAGCAAATTCGCTCACAGCAAAATATAACATAAAAGGAAAACACCGCCGTCATGTGTGTTGTCACACCTTTGCCCTAGAATAAAAGCTTGTAAAGCACATCTTAAATTTATCCCTCAAAACCGATTTCCTACTTTTCATTAGTTCAAGTTTCACACTTGCACTTTGCAACTTGCAAAGTTGTACTTTTCCGCCCCACTGTAAGAAGTCTTCCTTGTTTGCCCATTTGGTATGGGATGAATAAAAAGTGACAGCCCCATTTGTTCCACCGCGAATAAGATGGAAACTGAGATATCCTCGTGTACCTTTTAATTGCTCAAAGTGCTCTTTTATTGATTGCTCAAATTGTTTCTGTAAACCATTCGCGACTTCAAAACGGTTCATTGCAATATGCATTACACTGGCCCTCCAAAAAGTTGCTTTATTGATATTTGACTTTTTCAATCTCTTAAAAATAACAAAACTAAATTTTAAGGATTTCTCTAATACAAAACATACCCATGCGATTTGGATAGAACGAGTTTAAAATGGAAAATAACTACCTCCACCTAAAGCCATCTCGATAAGCTAAACAAAAGCCAGCATCATTTAGACAAATCTTACCCTTTAAAAGTGTGGCCAAAGAGAATTGAGGCTCATGGATAAAAAAACCTCCCCTCTTGCTCAATATAATAATGATAATCATTCTCATTTGCAAGAAGAAAACAATTTAAATTCAGACAAAACTCTCTGAATATCGTTGGCAAAAAAATGTGTTTATGAATAATTTAGCCGAGTGGCTGCGTAATAACTACAAAAGCAAAAAAACCAATACTTCTAGCTATTTTTGCGCTTCTAATTTTTCGTAACGCTATTTGCAAAAATCAACTGTAAGAAATTGGTTCTATGAGAAAAATATGGTGGGTGGTGAGGGGTTCGAACCCCCGACCTACTCGGTGTAAACGAGTTGCTCTCCCAGCTGAGCTAACCACCCGAAACAAATTTCTTGATCATGGCGCAGATTTTTTCGACCACGAAAGAAAGACGCCGCCTCTTATATAGAGACGGCGTTTAAAAAGATAGTCAAAAAATTAGCTGTTTACCGCATCTTTCAAAGGAGCACCTGCTTTAAATTTTGGCTGCTTTGACGCCTTTATCTGGATTGTCTCACCAGTACGAGGATTGCGACCTGTAGTGGCAGCGCGATGTGCGACAGAAAATGTACCAAAACCAACAATACGGACATCGCCACCTGATTTAAGAGCGCCGGCAATGCTGTCAAAAACGGCATCTACCGCACGGCCCGCGTCAACCTTTGTCAGGCCTGAAGAATCTGCGACTGATGCTACAAGATCATTTTTATTCATGGTTAGTACCCCCAAAATTCTATTTTTGCGTGTTGTATTTATCAACCGTAAAGAAAATAACAAAAAAGGCTAGAAAAAACCATCGAGAGGGGCAAATAAACCAAGTCTAATGCTAAATTTGCTATGATTTTGGACTCAATGTGCGACGATATCGTCACCACTAGCATTTTCATCTGCGCCCGCCATTTGTGTGTTTGAGTCGGAGGAAATCGCTGCTGGTAATGGCTCTCGCGTCAGCGCCTGTGATAAGACCTCATCTACCATTGCCACGGGTAGGATTTGGAGTCCATGCTTCACATTATCTGGTATCTCTGCCAGATCTTTTTCATTTTCTTTTGGAATCAATACCGTCTTCAATCCACCACGAAGTGCAGCAAGCAGTTTTTCCTTGAGTCCACCGATTGGCAGCACCCGCCCCCGAAGGGTGATCTCACCTGTCATCGCTAAATCGCGACGCACTTCAATTCCAGTCACAGCGGAAATGATCGAAGTTGCCATCGCAACACCGGCGGATGGACCGTCCTTTGGCGTCGCGCCTTCGGGCACATGCACGTGAATGTCATGCTTGGCTAACTCGTCAATATCGATCCCATAGGCTTGCGCCCGCGATTTGATGAAGAATTCAGCAGCCTGAATCGATTCCTTCATCACATCACCGAGTTTTCCAGTGGCACTTACCTTCCCTTTACCAGGAACGCGAACTGCTTCAATCTGCAGCAATTCGCCACCAACTTCAGTCCAAGCCAAACCCGTGGTCACACCGACTTGATCGGTCGCCTCAATCTCACCAAATCGAAAACGCGCAACACCAAGGAATTCCTCAATATTTTCCGATGTCACAAGTACGTTGGCTGCATCGTCGCTAACAATCCTTGTCACTGTCTTGCGAGCCAATTTTGCGATCTCGCGTTCCAAATTGCGGACGCCCGCTTCCCGAGTGTAAAGACGGATCACTGCACGGATAGCATCATCGCTTATCGATAATTCCCCATCCTTGAGTCCATGATCCTTGACTTGGCGAGGAATCAGATGCCTTTTCGCTATTTCCAACTTCTCGTCTTCAGTATAGCCAGACAGCCGGATAATTTCCATCCTGTCCATCAGCGGCTGCGGCATATTGAGTGTGTTGGCCGTGGTGACAAACATCACATTCGATAGATCAAGGTCGAGTTCGAGGTAATGGTCCTGAAAACTGTTATTCTGCGCTGGATCAAGAACCTCCAGCAATGCCGAGGTGGGATCCCCACGCCAGTCGGCTCCTAGCTTGTCAACCTCATCTAGAAGAAATAGTGGGTTGTTGGTTCCGGCTTTTTTCATTCCTTGAACCACTTTTCCGGGCATCGAACCAATATAGGTGCGGCGATGACCACGAATCTCAGCCTCGTCGCGAACGCCGCCAAGCGCCATGCGAACATATTTGCGCCCGGTCGCTCGTGCGATCGACTTACCTAGCGAAGTTTTGCCTACCCCAGGTGGTCCCACAAGACACAGGATTGGGCCTTTAATGGATTTTGTGCGTTGCTGAACCGCCAAAAACTCAATAATCCGGTCCTTGACCTTTTCCAAACCGAAATGATCAGCGTCAAGGATTTCACGCGCCTGTTTAATATCTTTCTTCAGGCGACTCGTCTTTTTCCAGGGAACGGCAAGTATCCAGTCAAGGTAATTGCGTACCACCGTTGCTTCGGCACTCATTGGGCCCATGTTGCGAAGCTTCTTCAATTCCGCATCAGCCTTTTCGCGCGCTGCTTTGGGCATCTTCAGTTCTGCTAACGCCGCTTCCAATTCGTCCAGTTCGTTGCCGCCATCCTCACCGTCGCCAAGCTCCTTCTGGATGGCCTTCATCTGTTCATTGAGGTAATACTCTCGTTGGGTCTTCTCCATCTGGCGCTTGACCCTATTGCGCACGCGCTTTTCGACCTGCAGGGCGCCAATTTCTCCCTCCATCAGGCCAAATATCCGCTCCAGACGTTCATGGATGTTCAATTGTTCAAGCAATTCTTGTTTTTCCGGGATTTTAATTGCCAGATGAGACGCGATCATATCAGCGATCTTGTCAGCTTCCTCGACATGTTCAATCGCGTTAAGCACCTCCGAGGCGACCTTCTTGTTAAATTTGATATATTGTTCAAATTGTTGTACGACCGCGCGGGCGAGACCTTTAGTATCAGATCCTTGGTCGCCTTGCTGCTCAACCGTGCGCGCGTCGACGGACAGAAATCCGGCATCAGCATTGAGGCTTTCTCGCAGAATTTGTACCCTCTCGCCCCCCTCGACAAGCACCTTCACTGCTCCATCTGGCAACTTCAGAAGCTGCAGGATGGAGCCGATAGTTCCGGTCTCATAAAGTCCATCAGCATCTGGCTCTTCGAGATCAGCTTTGGTCTGCGTTACCAAAACGATCTGCTTATCCTCAGCCATAACCGCTTCCAACGCCTTGATGGATTTCTCGCGGCCAACAAACAACGGAACTATCATATGGGGAAATACGACAATGTCGCGCAATGGCAAGACAGGCAGTGAAATGACTTGTGACTCTGACATGTGATGTCTCCAAAGACTCTGAACACGCCGCCGAAATAGCGTGATTGACTTAATAAAGATATGGGAAATGTATGATCGGCTTTCAACCGAAAAAACCTATGGATTTGCGCAAACTTGTTCTATTTTTAATTTTTACAATTACTATTCATGTAAATTTTATGCGTGTATACGCGTCGGACAGCATAGGTCAGGCACTTTGACCCGCACCCTTTGCCACCTTTGAGTGGACGACTATAGGTGCAGCGCCCTCCATCACGACATCACTGTTAATGACAACTTCCTCGATACCTCCAGATGTTGGAATATCGAACATCGGCTCCATAAGGATGTTTTCCAGAATAGAGCGCAGGCCCCGCGCACCTGTTTTGCGGGCAATCGCCTTCTGGGCAATGGCCTTGAGGGCGTCCTCACGGAATTCAAGAGCCACATCATCCATCTCAAACAGCTTTTGATACTGCTTGACGAGGGCATTGCGTGGTTCAGTAAGAATGCGGATCAAGGCTTCCTCATCGAGATCCTCAAGCGTGGCGACGACTGGAAGGCGACCAACAAATTCAGGAATTAGGCCGAATTTGATCAAATCCTCTGGTTCGAGTGAGGACAACAACTCACCAACTTTACGGTCATCCGGCGCCCGCACATCAGCGCCGAAACCAATGCCGGCGCCACTGTCACGCCCAGCAATCAACTTATCAAGGCCAGCGAAAGCGCCACCACAGATGAACAAAATATTGGTTGTATCAACTTGGAGAAATTCTTGCTGCGGATGCTTGCGACCACCTTGAGGTGGTACTGACGCAACTGTGCCTTCCATAATCTTCAACAACGCCTGCTGAACGCCTTCACCGGACACATCGCGAGTGATCGACGGGTTGTCTGCCTTTCGCGAAATCTTGTCAACCTCGTCAATATAAACTATCCCGCGCTGCGCGCGCTCTACGTTGTAATCGGCTGCCTGCAACAATTTCAAAATAATGTTCTCAACATCCTCACCGACATAGCCAGCTTCAGTCAGTGTGGTTGCATCGGCCATGGTGAAAGGCACATCGAGCATCCGCGCGAGTGTCTGCGCAAGCAGCGTCTTGCCACAGCCAGTCGGCCCGACAAGCAGGATATTTGACTTGGAAATTTCCACATCGCCGGTCTTGCCAGCATTAGCTAAACGTTTGTAATGATTGTGAACGGCTACGGCAAGCATGCGCTTAGCGCGCGCCTGCCCTATCACGTATTGGTCCAGCACACCATTTATGTCGGCTGGCGTCGGCACACCGTCATGGCCCTTGGAAAGAGCAGTTTTATGCTCTTCGCGGATAATGTCCATGCACAATTCGACACATTCATCGCAGATGAATACGGTTGGACCAGCAATCAGCTTACGGACCTCATGTTGGCTTTTCCCGCAAAATGAACAGAAAAGCGTACTTTTTTCACCATCTTCTGTCTTCGCCATAATAAGGCTCCTTACCGCGTTCACTGACTCGTGCGATCCTAACGCGCCTTTATATTAGAGGTGCATCAACTTTTGATTCAATTGAAATCTTTCCTTTTCTGCAATTCACATGCCCAAGTTCACGCCCCAGCGTTCTTAGGCGTCCTTCTCAAGCACGGGGCGGTTTTCGACAACAGCATCGATTAAGCCAAAAGCTTTAGCATCTTCAGCCGTCATAAACGTATCACGCTCCATAATTTTTTCTATCTGTTTCATTGTCTTGCCAGTATGCTTCTCATAAATTCCATTGAGCCGACGGCGCAGGTCAAGAATTTCCTTGGCGTGAATTTCAATATCACTTGCTTGCCCCTGAAAGCCACCGCTTGGTTGATGCGTCATAATCCGTGCATTCGGCAGAGAGTAACGTTTTTCAGCCGCCCCCGCAGTAAGCAGCAGTGATCCCATCGACGCCGCCTGCCCCATGCAAACAGTGGAAACGTCGGGGCGGATGTATTCCATAGTATCGTAGATCGCCAAACCGGATGTGACAATGCCGCCAGGCGAATTGATGTACATTGAAATGTCTTTAGTGGGGTTTTCCGACTCGAGAAACAGCAGTTGCGAGCAAATCAGTGCGGCCAGACCATCATCAACCGGGCCATTGAGAAAAATTATCCGTTCTTTAAGTAGGCGGGAGAATATATCGTAAGCACGCTCGCCGCGGTTGGTTTGCTCGACGACCATCGGAACCAAGTTAGCGCTGGTTTTGTCGAATTCACTCATCACGTTTCTCCTTAGAACAGCTATCAAAGACGTGGCGTAGGCAACACAGGTCTATGGCATCAAAGCCGACAACAAACTGGCCAGCAGTTGCACGCTTCGAAACTATATGGGAAGGGAAGAAAAGGGTTCAAGCAAAGAGTACGCCCTTTGCAAATTTCATTCACCCACCAGACAATTAGTGTTGGCGCCCAACAACCCATGACGGCAGGGCGTTTGATTATATGGCTACCTAGCAGATTTCCTCGCTGCTTTTTTGGCAGCAGTCTTCTTTGCTGGAGCTTTTTTGGAAGCCTTATTCGCCGCAGCTTTCTTGGTAGACTTCTTCGCCGCAGCTTTCTTGGTAGACTTCTTCTCCACTTTCTTTTCTGATTTATTGTTAGGTTCTGCTGACTCCTCCGATGCCGCATATAGCGTCTCAACATCCGTCGCAACCTCAATTACGTTAGCCATTTCCATGATAAAATCGATTGTTTTATCTTCAAAAATCGGGCCGGCAAGCTGCTGCATCGCCTCTGCATTATTTTGAAAATATTCTAAGACCATCTGTTCCTGACCAGGATATCGGCGAGCTTCTTCCATCACCGCATTGCGTGTATCTTCCTCACTGACATCGATATTGTTGGCGCGACCGATCTCTGTCAGCAACAAGCCAAGGCGAACGCGGCGTTCAGCCACCTCGCGCGCCTCCTGCTTGGCTTCATCATCCAACCCTTCATCGGCAGCGGGAGGGACATGATCAGGATCTTCAGATTTCTTTTCCTGCTGTTCTTGCGAGGCAGGGTTAATCGCTCGCGCAACCGACTCATATTCCTGCTGAAACAATGATGACGGAATGTCAAATTTATCACCCTTAGCTAGACAATCCAGCACGTTTTTCTTCAATGCCTGTCGCAGAGCAGTCGCGTGCTGCGCATTGATCTGTTCGCGGATCGCCGTCTTCAGCCCCTCAAGATCCTCAAACCCTAGACGGACGCCGAGCTCATCGTCGATCTTTGCTTCACTCTGTTCACGCATTCCCAAAACCGTCACCTCAAAGACTGCTGGCTTGCCCGCAAGGTGCGCTGCCTGATAATCCTCGGGGAAATTGACCATCACATCTAATGTTTCGCCGATCTTTGTCCCGATCAACCCATCCTCAAAGCCGGGAATGAAACTGTCTGAGCCAAGCTCCAGTGAATGTCCCTCAGCAGCACCGCCCTCAAACGCCTCGCCATCAATTCTGCCAATGAAATCAATCACCAGAATATCGCCCAATTTTGCCGCGCGCTTCGTCTTGACCTCGACGCTTGGCTTGTTGTCATCGGCGATATTGGTCAGGGCTTCTGCAACCTCGTTGTCACCAGCCTCGAGAGTTGGGCGTTCGATAGACAGCTTGCCAAGATCCGGAATGGAGATCTCCGGCATCACCTCAAAGATCAATGACGCCTCGAGGTCCTTGCCATCCTCATAGCTTTTTATATCGATACTTGGCTGACTTGCCAAACGGAGATTATTGCCCTCGATCACCTGTTTGGCCCCCTCATCAAGCGCCACCTTGATAGCGTCGCCCTGAGCCTGCGGACCAAAACGGGATTTGACTACGGACATCGGCACCTTGCCTGGACGAAAGCCCGGCATATTTATCGTCTTGGCAAGTTCCAACAGTTTTGTTGAGACCTGCGTCTCGATCTCAGTTGCCGTAATCACAATCGAGTATTCGCGAACAAGCCCTTCAGCTTTGGTCTCTGAAACATTCATCGATCCCAACATTCCTTCTTGCTTCGGAGCATTGCTGGCCTGTTTGGGAAAACTGCCAAACCCCACTTTGCTGCGTCCTCAGAACAATGGTGAGAACTTCCAAATATCCACCTACAATTGTCTGCAGGTACTGGTGCGGGCGGAGGGACTTGAACCCCCACGACTTTCGCCACTGGTACCTAAAACCAGCGCGTCTACCAATTCCGCCACGCCCGCGATTTCCCTTCTACCACCAAGGCCCTGCGGACTACCTACGCGTCGGCCATCAGAGCTGACAAATCCTGCGTATGCAGGAATGAGGTGGGGCGAGTGACCGGTTTCGAACCGGCGGCCTCCAGTGCCACAAACTGGCGCTCTAACCAACTGAGCTACACCCGCCACCAAAAGAAATGGTTATCCATCTATTTGCAGTCCATGAACCGACGCTCGATATCCGAATTCAACGCGGGAACATAATCGAAGCCGATTTGGCTTGCAAGCGAGTTTTCTACCGCGGTCGATTAAAGCTCTAATTGGCGAATGACAAGCTAGCTTGCATAAAACAATTAGCAGATATAAACAACGACCAGCCTTAGAATAGTGTCAGTACGGCATCTAGGTCATCGGGGCCGTTAAAGTTGACGATGTTTTTATCGTTGAGCGTACGCTTGACTAGACCGGAAAGTACCTTGCCAGTGCCAATCTCAACAAAGTCACTTGCACCTGCCACATCAAGTGCCATCAACGTCTCGCGCCAACGCACCCGGCATGTAACCTGGGTAACCAAATTGCCTTTAAGCACGTCAGCCAATCGCTCACCTGCAGCCGTGACATTACAGAAAACTGGCAGAGCCGCATCAGCAAAGGTGACATCTGCAAGAGCGGCAGCCATCGTGTCCGCTGCAGGTGCCATGAGATCACAATGAAAAGGCGCACTTACAGGAAGTTTGATGACTTTTCGTAAACCCTTGTCGCGAGCAATTTCCATGGCCTTATCGACAGCTTCCAAACTGCCGCTGATAACAATCTGGCCTGGCGCATTGTCATTGGCAAGCTGAACAACGCCTGCTTCGCGTGCTATCGCTAAAATCTCGTCGATCATGACTTCATCTGTCCCGAGAATTGCTGCCATTGCCCCCTCACCTACGGCAACAGCACTTTGCATTGCATCGCCACGCAGCCTGAGCAACCGGGCACCGTCAGCGACTGATATGCTTCCAGCCGCCGCAAGTGCCGCATATTCACCAAGCGAGTGGCCGGCAGTGAAATCAGCAAGCATGGCAACTGTCTGTCCGGTCTTTGCACGCAACACAGCAAGTGCCGCCATCGAGGTGGCAAAAAGGGCCGGCTGCGCGTTGCGAGTTAAACGGATGGCGTCATCTGGCCCATTGCGCATGATGGCAAAGAGATCCTCGTCAAGCGCCTCATTAACTTCATCAAAAATTTGCCGCGCCTCCTCATAGGCTGTCGCCAGTGCACCACCCATACCAACAACCTGCGATCCCTGACCGGGAAATTGAAAGACAATTTTTCTGCTCACGCCAAGCTCTCCGTCAGATTTGTGACCATCGGATGATGCAACCAAAGTGCTAATTTGCAGGCCCCAAAATAATCATTCTTTTGTTAATGGCCAGTCCTTTTCCACATCTGGCTGGCAAGATAAAGCTGCAAGGTAAGCTAGCGTTCCTACGAGCGATGCAGCTTTTATATCCGCAAGCTCTTGCATAGCCTTCAGTTTCGTGTATGTTACCGACAACTTTGGGCATTAGTGAAAACTAGATCGCCGTTAGTAATCAAAATCTTTGTAATGATCCTTGCCGGGAAACCGGTTGGTCGGCGGCCGTATTGCAATCGACAATTAGCCAGAAGGAGAACTTCATGCGCTTGTATGAAAGCGTGTTTATTGCACGTCAAGATATATCTGCCGCCCAAGTTGAGGCCATGGCAGACGAATTTTCAGAAATTATCACATCTACCGGCGGATCAATTCAAAAACGCGAATATTGGGGCCTGCGGTCTCTTGCCTACCGGATCAAAAAGAACCGTAAGGGGCATTATATTATGTTCAACATTAAAACGGACTCTGAAACGCTGAAAGAGTATGAGCGTGTCATGGGTCTGAATGAAGATGTGCTGCGCTTCCTGAACATCCGTATTGACAAGGTTGAGGAAGGCCCCTCAATCATCATGCAGAATAAGAACGAACGCCCGTCACGCAGTCCACGCGACAGTGGCCATGATGATGGTAGTGAAGAAACAAAAAAAGATGCCGCCGCACCAAAGAGTGACGATGTTGCTACAGAAAGCAGTGAGGGGTAACTCATGACACAACTCGAGATCAAACGTGAAGCTGTCCGCAAGCCATTCAACCGCCGCCGCAAATCCTGTCCATTCTCCGGCCCAAACGCAACGACCATCGACTACAAAGACACCAAGCTGCTGTCGCGCTACACATCCGAGCGTGGCAAGATTGTGCCTTCGCGCATTTCCGCAGTATCTGCGAAAAAGCAGCGTGAACTGGCAATAGCCATCAAGCGGTCACGCTTTCTGGCACTGATGCCTTACGTGACATCGTAAGCAGCGGGCAAAAACAAGGAGACAAAGAATGCAGATTATTTTGCTTGAACGCGTCGAAAAGCTGGGCCAAATGGGCGATCTCGTCAACGTAAAGCCGGGCTACGCACGCAACTATCTCTTGCCTCAGGGTAAAGCGCTCCGGGCCAACAAGGCCAATCTCGAGCGTTTTGAGTCCGAAAAGGTAAAGCGCGAGGCTGACAATCTCAGCCGCCGTAGTGAGGCTGAGACAGAAGCCACTAAGATGTCAGGTCTAGCTGTCAGCATGGTGCGGGCTGCATCAGAAATGGGCCAACTATTTGGTTCAGTTACTTCTCGTGACATTGCAGAGGGTGTCACCGAGGCGGGTTTTACCGTACAGCGTGGTCAGGTCATCATGGACAAGTCGATCAAGACGCTTGGCCTTCATGATATCCGCCTTAGCCTTCACCCTGAGGTGTCGATCACAGTTGTTGTCAATGTAGCTCGCTCACTTGACGAGGCTAAAACGCAGCTAAAAACCGGTGTTGCGGTGACCGGGGGCGTCAAGGATATAGACTATGAGCCAGATGCCATCGCTGAGGCTGTTGCCGCCGTTGAAGAAGTCGAGGCGATAGAAGCGACTACCTCCGAAGACAACGTTATAGACAGTAGAGTGTCCGCTGATGATGCTGACAATGCCCAGGAGTCAGTAGCGGATGACCAAGGTGAAGCAACCATCTGACTGCCATTGAACTCCGGTTGAGCTATCTAAGGCTAGGCGAACGCCTGCCTGTTTTTTTAAAAACTCGACTTATCCCCGTTTCCCGTAACCTTCACATAGCGCCCCGGCCGGAAAAAGTTGTTAAGGTCCTCTCATGACAGAGGAACAAATCAACATCGAAACCTTCCCGAGAGCTGGCGCGGTGCAGCAGACCCGCCGAGTGCCTCACAACTTGCCGGCCGAGCAGAATTTACTTGGCGCTATCCTGCTGGATAACAGCGCCATTGAGCGCATTGATGACCGACTGCGAGCGGAACATTTCTATGACCCACTGCATGGGCGGATCTTCAGCATCATGTCACGCCTCATTCAGCGCGGCCAGCTGGCAAATCCGGTAACGCTGAAATCCTTCTTCTCGGCCGAGCATGATTTCACCGATACCAATACAGAGGAATATCTTGGGGAGCTTGCCGATGGCGTGATTAGCATAGCACAGGCACCTAATTATGCTAGCACCATCCATGAAGCACATATTCGTAGGGAATTGATTTCTGTCGGCGATGCCGTCATTTACGATGCTAGCCATCCCGATGTTGATTTACCAGCCAGCACTCAGATCGAGGCTGCCGAGGCCGCCCTGTTCAGGCTAGCCGAAACCGATCAGTCGGGATCGGGGCTGCGTGGTTTTGATACCATCATAGCCGCATCCATCAATCAAGCCGACATCGCCCGCAAAAGCGACGGTCATCTGTCTGGCACCAGCACTGGCCTAACCGATCTGAACAATCTACTTGGCGGGCTACATCGCTCCGATCTGATCATCCTTGCTGGACGTCCAGCGATGGGCAAGACGGCGCTAGCAACCAACATGGCCTTTCACACCGCAACCACGACCCGTACCGGTGAAATGGCCTCGCCTGTCGCTTTTTTCTCGTTAGAAATGGCAGCAGAACAGCTGGGAACACGAATTCTAAGTGAGCGCGCGCAGATTGACTCCGAACAGATTCGCCGCGGCAAGCTGAATAGTGAGGAGTTTGATAGGCTGGTTACGGCGAGCAATAGCATCTCGACAGCTCCCTTTTTCATCGATGACACGCCCTCGCTCTCCGTTTCCCAGATTGCAAGTCGCGCCCGACGGATGAAGCGCACAACAGGCCTAGGTCTGATTGTTGTAGATTATCTGCAACTCCTGACTCCGCAGCTTGGCGTCAGCTCAGAAAACCGGGTTCAGGAAATATCAAACATCAGCCGCACATTGAAAGCCATCGCAAAGGAGCTGGATGTTCCAGTGCTGGCCCTCTCGCAGCTTTCTCGCGCCGTCGAGCAGCGCGAGGACAAACGGCCAAATCTGGCTGACCTGCGAGAGTCTGGCTCAATTGAACAGGACGCAGATGTGGTTATGTTTGTCTATCGCGAGGAATATTATCTGAACAAGCGCGAACCAGAGCACGATCTGCGGGACACCATGGAAGACTACAATTCGAAACACGAGGCTTGGGTTCAGAAAATGCAGGCTGCTGAGAACAAAGCTGAGATTATTGTTGGCAAACAGCGTCACGGGCCGACAGGATCAGTAAACGTGCATTTTGAGAGACGTTTCACTCATTTCAGTGATCTAAAGGAAAGTACACATCTGCCAGAAGGGTTTTAGCAGCACCGTGAAGTTGCCGGTGCAATCACGATGGGGTGAATGGTTTTGCAGCATATGTTTGGCTCGGCTGACAGCCTAATTACCATTGATCTTGATGCCATTACCGCCAACTGGCGTTATATGGACAGTCTTTCTGCGGCCTCGACATTGACTGCCAGTGTGGTCAAGGCTGACGCCTATGGCCTTGGCGCCGATGTTATTGCGCCGCGGCTTGCCGCCGAGGGATGCCAGCTGTTTTTCGTGATGTCACTTGATGAGGGCATTCGGCTGCGTCACAGCCTGCACCTTGCTGGCTTTGACGGCCTGCCCATTTTCTGTCTTTCCGGCTGCCATGCAGGACAGGAGAAGGAATATCTCGCGAATGGATTGTCACCCGTGATCAATGATCTTAACCAAATCGCCCGACTCGGCATACTGGCCAAGCGCCATGACCTCGCCATTCCGGCCGCGTTGCATGTTGACACCGGCATGACACGGCTCGGCCTCTCCCCGGATGAGACAGATTGGCTAGTCGCGCATATTCAAGATGGGGCTGACGCGCTTGAAGGGATTGAGCTAATCTATCTAATGAGCCATATGAGCAGCGCCGAGGTTGAAAGTGCTCCCAGTAATGGCCAGCAATTGGATGCTTTCAAGGCCTTGCGTCCCTTTTTTGCAAAGGCAAGGGCTAGCCTTGCCAATAGCGGTGGTGTTCTGTTAGGCAAGAGGTTTCATTTCGATATGACACGTCCTGGAGTTGCACTCTATGGCGCGCACCCGGCTGGCGTCAGTGCTGCTTCCGAAAAGGCTGAGTTACTGCACCCTGTGGTCAAATGGGATGCACGAATCCTGCAGCTACGCCATGCGTGTAGCGGCGAGGCTGTTGGTTATGGCGGCACCCATATCCTGAGGCGTGACTCGCTGATCGCGACAGTTGGCGTTGGCTATGGCGATGGCTATCCGCGATGTCTTGGTGGCATCGCTGTGGCACAGATCAAAGGCCATCCCGCCCCAATCATTGGCCGCATTTCGATGGACAGCATGGCGCTGGATGTCACCGACATGCCTGAGACCGCGATCCGGTCCGCAACCACCGCGCGACTGCTTGGATCGCATTATGACATCAGTATGATGGCAAAGGATGCTGGTACCATCAGCTATGAAATCTTGACCAGTCTTGGGCAGCGTCCTGCCCGTCACTATCTTGGGAACAGCTGTGGCTCAACAATTGATTGTCTATAGCCAAAACCGGCAAATGGCGGCATAACTATAGCGGCCATGGACAACTGACTACCCGGCGTTCTGGCGAAATACGCCGTCTGGTCCGGCACCGTCAATCAAGAGGATGTGATGATCGGCTTTCTACAAAACATTGGACGGACGGCTCTTAGCTTTTTAGCAGCGATTGGGCGGATCACATTGTTTACGGTAAATGCGGTGCGATGGACGTTTCTGCCGCCCTATTATCTAAAACAGTTTTTCCGACAGGTTCTTGATATTGGCTATTTCTCGCTGCCGGTTGTTGGCCTTACAACGCTGTTCTCAGGTATGGTGCTGGCCCTTCAATCCTATACGGGTTTTGCGCGTTTTTCCGCCGAGGACACGGTAGCGACAGTGGTTGTGCTGTCAGTAACGCGCGAGTTGGGTCCGGTGCTTGCTGGCCTGATGGTTGCCGGCAGGATTGGCGCGTCGATGGCAGCGGAGATTGGCACCATGCGCGTAACAGACCAGATTGATGCACTGGATACGCTGTCGACACGGCCAATGCAATATCTTGTGGCACCACGCATTCTGGCGGGAACGATTTGCCTACCCTTTCTGGTCCTAGTAGGTGATCTGATTGGGGTTTTTGGAGGTTATATCGTTGGCGTCTACCGCCTTGGCTTCAACCCCTCAATCTACCTGTCACGGACCCTTGAATATCTGGAATTTTCCGATGTTACAATGGGCCTGATCAAGGCTGCAGTGTTCGGCTTTCTTATAGCGCTGATGGGGTGTTACCATGGCTATCACTCGGGAAACGGTGCGGAGGGAGTTGGTCGGGCCACCACCAACGCCGTTGTCTCATCATCGATCCTGATCCTTATCTCCAATTATCTCGTAACAGCACTTTTTTTTGGCTAACAGCTTGGGCATTTTCTGATCATGGCAAAAAAGACACAGACGGGTAGCAGTACGGCGGTGCCCAAGATCGAAATGCAGGGCGTTATGAAATCATTTGGCGGCAAGCATGTGCTGAGGGGGATTGATCTTATCCTTAATGCGGAGGAATCAGTGACGCTGATCGGCACATCGGGCTGTGGCAAATCAATCACGCTGAAATGTCTGCTAGGACTGATTACCGCCGATAGTGGGTCGATCAAGGTTGATGGCACGGAGATTCTTGGAACCGACCGTACAACATTGGAGGCGATGCGCCGCCGCTTTGGCATGACCTTTCAGTTTGGCGCCTTGTTTGACTCCCTACCTATCTGGGAAAATGTCACCTTCCGCCTGCGCCACCAGCAGAAAATGAACCGCACTGATGCCCGTGACCTCGCCGTTGACACAATCACCCAGCTTGGACTGTCTCCACAGGTCATTGACCAATATCCAGCTGAATTGTCAGGCGGCATGCAAAAGCGGGTTGCATTGGCACGGGCAATCGCCGACAAACCGGAAATCCTGCTCTTTGACGAGCCAACATCAGGACTCGATCCGATCACTGGCGGGGTGATTGACCGATTGATCATCGACGCCGTCAAACGTCTGGGCGCAACAGCCATGACCATCAGCCATGACATGGCCTCGGTCCGTCGGATCGCCGACAAGGTGGCGATGATCCACAATGGCGTGATCATCTGGTGTGGACCGGTGGCGGAGATGGATGAAACAGGCATTCCCGAAGTTGACCAATTCGTGCATGGCCGAGCTGAGGGTCCGCTGACAACTGCCGCCAAGGAAGAGGCACGGCGGGGATAATGGCAAAAACCAGCGTCAGTTTTGTCTGTCAGGAATGCGGCGGCACGCATCGTAAATGGTCCGGCCGGTGCGATCATTGCGGTGCATGGAACACCATAGCCGAGGAACGCCGGGAGGCCATCGCCGGTCCAGGCAAACGAGCCACCGGGCAACGCATCGACATGCAGCCACTGGCAATGAATACCAACAC
Source organism: uncultured SAR116 cluster alpha proteobacterium (assembly GCA_902596655.1). Lineage (GTDB taxonomy): Bacteria > Pseudomonadota > Alphaproteobacteria > Puniceispirillales > Puniceispirillaceae > MED-G116. Next base: position 32,199 of record CACJUX010000010.1, read on the forward strand.
CAAACCCCTGCAGCGAATGGTTACCGGAGTTGCCGAATTTGATCGGGTTTCTGGCGGCGGTCTTGTCCCTGGCTCAGCTAGCCTGATCGGTGGCGATCCGGGAATTGGAAAGTCAACACTGCTGTTGCAATTGGTATGTCAGTTGGCCAGGGCCGGTGTGCGTACCGCCTATATCTCCGGTGAGGAATCCGCCGATCAGGTGCGGATGCGGGCCAGACGTCTCGGACTTGGTGAAGCCGAAGTCGAGCTGGCGACAGCGACCAATGCCAGCGACATCGCTGCCTCGATGGGTGGCACCGATGGGCCAGCGGTGATTGTCATTGATTCGATTCAGACGATGTTTCTGCCGACGCTGGATTCGGCACCCGGAACAGTCTCTCAGGTCCGGGCCAGCGCGCAGGACTTGATCAGAACGGCAAAACAGCACAACGCGGCGCTGCTGATTGTGGGACATGTGACCAAGGATGGAGCCATCGCCGGTCCACGCGTTCTTGAGCATATGGTTGACACCGTGCTGTATTTTGAAGGTGACAGATCGCATCATTTTCGTATCCTGCGGGGTGTGAAAAACCGCTTTGGCGCAACGGACGAGATTGGCGTCTTCGAAATGGTTGAGGCCGGACTTGCCGAGGTGCCAAACCCATCCGAGCTATTTCTGGCGGACCGGCATGATGACGTTACCGGTGCAGTGGTCTTTGCCGGGATTGAGGGAAGTCGCCCTCTTCTCGTGGAAATTGAGGCGTTGGTTGCGCCCTCCTCGCTTGCCTCACCACGGCGCAATGTCGTCGGTTGGGACAGCAGCAGGCTGGCCATGCTGACCGCCGTTCTTGAGGCACGCTGCGGTGTTCCGCTCTCGGGACGTGATATTTTTCTCAATGTCGCCGGTGGCTTGAAAATTTCGGAAACGGCTGCCGATCTTGCCGTCGCCGCGGCGCTGATCTCATCGGTGACCAGCCGCGCCGCGCCAGCACGAACGGTGTTCTTTGGCGAGGTGGCGCTGTCAGCCGAATTACGACAGGTGGCGCAGGCTGAGGCACGACTCAAAGAAGCAGCCAAATTGGGCTTTGACAACGCAGTTTTGCCGCGCCCTCGCAAGAAATTACTTGCACCAGAGGGACTTTCGCTGTCACAACCCGCGACATTGGCCGATTTGATTGATATGATGTTCGGCACACCATGACCGCTATCACGAGCAAGAGTTTGCCCCGATGAGCATTGATATCAGCGCACTGAACATCCTGGACTATGCGATTGTCATCATTCTGGTAGTCTCGGCGATTTTGTCGACATTGCGCGGCATGACGCGCGAGGCGCTGGGGCTTGTAGGCTGGCCGATAGCCATTTTTGCGGCAAAATATTCCGCACCAGTCATCGAGCCGGTAATTGTCAGCTTGATCAATTTGGGTGGCATTGGCAAGGCGCTTTCATGGGCGCTGCCATTTGCGGTCGTCGTCGTTCTGTGGTTTGTCATCGCCAGCGTTCTGGCACCGGGGCTGAAGCGCGCCGGACTTGGCGCTCTCGACCGTTGGCTTGGCATAGTTTTTGGCCTGATCCGGGGCTATGTCATTGTGCTTCTGACCTATGCGGTGGCCGTTGTAATCATGGAAGGCGAGACCAACCTCCCAAAACAGGTTGGTCAGGCGGCCTTTAATCCCTACGTCCGGGCCAGTGTGATCAGCCTGTCTGCAATGGCCCCTGATGACATGCGGAGCCGCATTCTGGACAATGTGCCTTCGGCACCTGATATGGACATTGAGGACGCAGCCAGCAATTTGGCAGAATCCACAAGTGACACAGCCCGTGAACCAGTGGCTGATGCGGTAAAAAATGCGGCCGGCGTGGTGGCAAATGAGACGACAATCAATTTCGACCTTCTAGAGGATGAGGCCAACAGCCAATGATTCACCCCTTCGCCGCGCCGGACGATGATAACGACAAGTTGCAGGAAGAATGCGCTGTTTTTGGCATTTATGGGTCTGATGAGGCAAATGTGCTCACCGCCCTCGGCCTGCATGCCCTGCAGCATCGAGGCCAGGAAGCGTGTGGCATCGTCACCCATGATGGCCAGCATTTTCACGCTCATCGCGGACTTGGCCATGTGGGTGAAAATTTCAATGCCAACTCTGGACACATCGACACGCTTGTCGGTCACATCGGCATCGGCCACAACCGTTATTCAACGAGTGGCAATACCAACGACATTCTGGAAATTCAGCCCTTTTCATCTCGACTTGCCTTTGGTGGTTTTGCGCTGGCACACAACGGCAATCTGACAAATGCTGCCCGATTACGGTCATCACTTATCGATACTGGAAGCCTATTCCAGTCATCATCCGATACAGAAATCATCGTGCACCTGGTCGCACGCTCGCATCAAGAGAGTGTAACCGACCGGCTGATTGATGCGCTGCGGCAAATCGAGGGCGCATATTCACTGGTCTGTGTCGCCGACGACATGCTGATCGGAGTACGTGATCCGCTTGGCATTCGCCCGCTGGTTCTGGGTGAGCGTGATGGCAGTTTCGTGCTGGCGTCCGAAACCTGCGCTCTGGACATTGTGGGAGCCAAATTTATCCGCGATATTGAACCTGGTGAAATGGTTGTTGTTGATCAGGACGGGCTAAGCTCACTGCATCCCTTTCAATCAAAACCATCGCGCTTCTGTGTCTTTGAATATATCTATTTCGCTCGTCCCGACTCGGTTTTGGAAGGCCGCGGCGTCTATCATGCCCGCAAGGCGATCGGCGCCGAACTGGCCAGAGAGTCCAGTGTCGAGGCGGATATCGTCATTCCTGTTCCTGATTCTGGCGTTCCAGCTGCACTAGGATTTGCAGAGGCGTCAGGCGTACAGTTTGAGCTTGGCATCATCCGCAATCATTATATCGGCCGGACCTTTATCCAGCCGACACAAGAAGGCCGCACCGACTCCGTTAAGCTCAAACATAATGCAAATCCCGAGGCTGTTCACGGTAAGCGAGTCGTTCTAGTGGACGACTCGATCGTCCGCGGCACGACATCTCGCAAGATTGTCAATATGATGCGGGCTGCAGGCGCTGCCGAAGTGCATATGCGCATTGCCAGCCCACCGACAAAAAGTCCCTGTTTCTATGGTGTTGATACTCCAGATCAGGATCAATTGATCGCGGCGAAGATGACAATTAACCAGGTCGCCAACGATATTGATGCCGACAGCCTTGCCTTCATCAGCATTGATGGATTGTATCGGGCGCTTGGTGAGGTTAGACGAGAGACAGCATCACCACAATTCTGTGATGCCTGTTTTACCGGTGATTACCCAATCGCTCTGACAACTGGACTGAGCGACAAGCGCGTTTCGCATGGTAGCAGCGTCTAGGAGGAAATCAGGTGACAGATGAATCGCAGGGTCTGGCTGGCAAGCTGGTTTTGGTTACCGGAGCAAGTCGCGGCATTGGCCGGGCTGTTGCCATTGCCGCCGCCGCCGCCGGCGCGGAAATATTGATAACCGGAAGAACAATCGGCGCGCTCGAGGAGGTTGATGACAAGATCAAAGCTGCCGATGGGAGAGCGACAATTGTCGAAATGGACATTAAGGACACGACCGCGATCCCGCGTCTAGCCGCTGCAATTTTGGAACGCTGGGGACGATTGGACGGCCTTGTTGTCAATGCTGGAATGCTGCCCGCGTTGACGCCGGTCACCCATCTGCAACCTGAAGTATGGGATGAATGCCTTGCCGTAAATCTGAGTGGACCATGGCATCTGATCAGAGCGATGGACCCTCTGCTACGGACTGCCCCTGCTGGGCGAGCAATTCTGGTATCATCTGGCGCGGCGGCTGGAAGCAGGCCCTTCTGGGGACCCTACGCCGCAGCAAAAGCAGGGTTGGAGGCGCTTGCCAGATCGTGGGCAGGTGAGAGCGAACAAACCAATCTGCGGATCAACATTCTCAATCCGGGTGCCACCGCAACTACGATGCGGGCATCCGCCTACCCAGGCGAGGATCAAGCCGCTCTACCCAAGCCAAAAGATATCGCCCCAGCTTTTCTTCAATTGCTAAGCCCCTATTGCGTGCATCATGGCGCCCTGCTCAGTGCGCGTGAGATGCTTGACTTAACAGTCTAGAGCTGACTTGCGCGATCACGAAAGCGATAAGGGTCAAGCAGTTGCCTTGTTGGTAGATCGAATGAAATTGCTCGCCCGAGCATCAATGCCGCCAATTGGTCACCTAGAAGCGGCGCAAAAGTAAAACCGCGAGCGCCTAGCGCACCAAGCACAAACACACGCTCTGCCAGTCTGCCGGATATCGGGTTTCGGTCCGGTGTGCTAACACGGCGACTGGTTCGCCCAGTTAGGCCGTTTGTTTCAATCCCGGCAAAAAGGGTGCGCAGTTTGGATGGCAACAGATCAAAATTATGGCTGTGTCCGGCAGTTGTAACCTCCAAGGCCGCATCCCGGTCAAAGGTCGCCCCAAGATCGTGTAGGCCGTCGACAGCAGGGGTCAGATAGCCGCCATAGCTGAGACCTGTGCAAATCTGCGCTGAATTAGCGGTTACCGGAAGATGGCTAACCTGTCCCGCGTTAATGTCAAGCGTGACACCCCGGCAGCCGCAATCACCGAGCAATTTCTGCAATTCTGCACCATTGGCGAGAACGATGGCATCAAAATTTTCCTGTCTTCCATCATCCGCAATAACAGTGACCCCATGATCGTCCTGAACACGGGACGAAACGACAAAATCTGTTATAACGGAACAGCCCTCAGACAGCCAAGCGATCAGCTTTGCCGGTTTGATGACACGCCCGTAATCATGGCGCATTGCCGGCAAATTTATATTGATGCCACTCTGCACTGATGCAACTTCCATCGAAACATCGACAGCTAGCGAGTTTGGCCATGACTGGCGCCGGAATTTGGCGTGGCGCTCCTCCTCACGTGTGGGCCAGTCAAGGGCCAGCACCGGTGCCGCAATGCTTGCGCCTGCTCGGTCTGACAAGTTGGCGGCAAATGCCAGACAGGTTGCCGAAAGCCGACTAGCTGTATTGTGATCAACAGACAGTCTAGGACTTTGCAACGCAAGTCGATTGCCCGAAGCCGCATTCGCCAGGCCTTGTCCAGCCTCCAAAATTATCACTTCCGTACCGCGGCGAACGAGCCCTGCCGCCACAGATGCACCGGCAATGCCACCACCTATGACGCCAACGCGTACCAATGGAGGCCAGGTGGCATTTTCGCCGTTAGAATGCGAATTCTTGCGGCCGACGATCATATCCCTTTTGCGTCCAAAGCCGCGTCGCTTTTCGATGGTAAAACCAGCCTTACTGAGGCCATCACGTACCGCAGCGGCAGCTGTAAAGCTGCTAAGAGTACCATTACCTCTTGTTAACCTGCCAATCTCCCGTAAAATCGCCGGCGACCAAAGGTCTGGGTTTTTGGCTGGCGAGAACCCATCAAGAAACCAGCAATCAGCCTTGAAGTCGCATCTCGGCAGAATCGTGTCTGCAGTCCCATAGAGAAGATGCAGGCTCAAACGCCCGTTAAGCAGTGTGACAACGTGCTGGCCTGGCCATCGCGGTGGTAACGTTGCCCTCAGCGCCGCGGCATGAAGCGCCAATTCGGGAAATTGTTCATGAACAAATAACATCTCAGCTTCTTCCAGCGGATGCGCCTCAACCGAAAGAAAATCGATTTGCAAATCCGGGAATTGGGTCATCTCCGCCATCAGTGCCAATAGATTAAGACCAGAGCCAAATCCGGTCTCGGCGATACACAGATAGCTAGTCTGTGCCATGCGAGCATACAAATTATTTCCCGAAAAAAACACATGCCGTGTTTCAGCCAACCCATCCTCGTGGGAAAAATACACATCATTATAGCGGTCAGCCCGCATCACTCCTTCTCGCACAGATATGGCGGGGGAAACCAAACAATAATCCGAACCATCGTGCATGTATGGCTTTTTAGGCATGGTGGCAGCTCTATCCGGCAGTCAGGAAGCAACGGGACGATTTCAAACAACATTTACCAGAAAGACGAATTTTGACATATTCCAATTAACAGTTTGCTATTTTTTTCACGGTAGTATTGTTAGAAATCATGAACTCACTGAGACTGATACCCAATAGTTGACCAAGTGATATTAAACGTTTTCTCCTAGTTCATTTTTTAAAGTAAATAAACATTGCATGTTGGCGACGGAGACGATGTTTCCCTTCCCTCCGTAGCAAACAGACCGACACCTCTATCCAATGTCCTGACAACTGCACTCTATGACGTATCGCGATCAAACGAGATGTGACTATTGGTGAGGCCTATATGCAGGACAGGCTGCAAATTCACAACGATGATTTAGAGGCGTCCACGCATTTGCGATTTGCCAATCCTAAAAATTGGTAAGACCATTGTGCTTTCTGGTTGAGCCTTTTTATAAGTGACAGGTTTGACCCTTTATTTCATCTCAATCTACATTCCGCATCGAAAAACAAACTCATGCATCATTATGTTCTGAAGGGCGCGCTGTTTGCGAGTTTTTCAACCCAAGGCGGCAATATTCCTGCAGTTATTTTCGACGGCCGACACCTCTCTTGAAGAGACACGAGTCATCAAGATGACACGGCTTGCCGCAAGGCAGAACCTGCAACCAAGCAGCAAGGTGTTGAACGTCGGGTGTGGTTGGCGCGGCTTAGGTGCGGCAATAATGCAGTGCCAACCTGATGTGCATGTAGCTGGAAGCACCTGTTAGGAAGTATATTGTTCTATGTCAGAAAGCATCTTGTCAAATTGACAGCCAGTTACCCTTAATCCTTGCCCAGCGAGAATGCTGTCGCCAGACCAGTCATTTCAACAACGTCGTATGAGTTGGTATGCTTGAACATGAGGGACCAGGTAATTCTGGAAACTATTTCAGGAAGATCAGAGGGTTGCTCAATGCCGACGGTATTGCCGTCATCCACAACATCGCCGTGCGTGGCAGACCGAGGCCAGTAAATCGCTAACTGCAACAATATATTTTCCCAGGCAGCCTTCCGCCATTACTCGACCGGAAGGTTGCGGCAACCGAAGTAAAACGGCTAGGAATACGCGATCTAGAGAACATGTAAGGAAATAACGCGGAAACACTCAAAAATTGGCGGAGGGGGTGTACACGCCAGTATCGAGGATGTCCGTAAATATGACAATGAAACCTTCATCCGCAGGCGGAACTTTTTCTGTGCGGCAGCGAATATTTTTTCCGACTTCAGCATGGTGTAGTGTTTGAAACCTAAATAGCGCATAATCGACCGGCCGCGCCGGCCAACAGCCGATATAGTTGTGATCTTCAGGATAAATTCAGGGATAAATTATGCAAGCACAGCCCTTTTGGAAAGCAAAGCAACTAAAGGACATGAGCAACAGCGAATGGGAATCTCTATGTGATGGCTGTGGCAAATGTTGCGTGTTAAAGCTTGAGGATATCGACACCGCCGAGATCTACTACACCGACGTGGGTTGCAAGCTGCTGGATTGTGAGAGTTGCCGTTGTCTTAATTATGCTGACAGGAAAAAACTAGTGCCCGATTGTGTCGTGCTGACACCAGATGCTCTTGATGCTTTGCATTGGATGCCAAAGAGCTGCGCCTACCGGCTCGTCAATGAAGGCAAAGACCTGCCGCCCTGGCATCCGCTGTTAACGGGCATTGCCAATAGCACACATTTATCGGGCAATTCGGTTGCCGGTCAGGTTGTCACGGAAGCGAGTGTTTCAGAAGCTGATATTCCCGATCACATTCGAGAATGGTAGATCGTAGAGGGTGATGCAATGGGCCGAAATATTTGGATATTCGCGGCCCCACTGGCGCTTTTCTCGCTGGTGATGATCTATCACTATGAAAGCGTTATTCCAGAGCCAAAATAGTCACTTTCCACGGAATCATTTGTCACACAGATTTTCACGGATTAAGGCGTTATGCGCCTCATGGGAGAACAGGTGCTCTTATAGGCGACTTGGGCAGCGTGGCCTAGTTCATGCCAAACAGCCTTTTCCATTCCACCTCGCTCAGATCCTTCAATTCCTCACGAAATTCAGCGCCAACCTTCATTCCGGCGATCACGGCGGGACGGTCAAACATGCGACTACGCCAGCTTTTCACATTAGCATAGTTTTCAATATTAACATCCTGGCGGTCAAGGCTCCGCGTCCACGGGAAAATTGCAATATCGGCAATTGAGTAGGCACCTGCAACGTAGGACTTGCCGGCAAGCTGTCGGTCCAGAACGCCATAAAGCCGGTTTGCCTCTTTGCTGTAGCGCTCCATCGCATAATGAATGCGGTCAGCCGCATAGAAATTGAAATGATGCGCCTGGCCTAGCATCGGGCCAAAGCCGCCCATCTGCCACATCAACCACTCTAGAACAGTCTTGCGTTCCAGCCCCGCCTCAACAGGCATCAATTTGCTTGTTTTCTCAGCAAGGTAAAGCAGAATGGCACCGGTTTCAAAGATACTAACTGTCTGTCCATTAAACCCATTATGATCAACAATTGCCGGGATCTTGTTGTTCGGACTAATAGCCAGAAAGTCTGGCGCAAACTGATCCCCTTTTCCAAGATTGATGCGGTGCAACGTATAGGGCAAACCCAGCTCCTCAAGAGCGATAGCAATTTTATGCCCATTCGGTGTTGGAGCGTAATAAAGGTCAATCATGAATCTGGCCTTTGTGTTCAAGTTTGTACTTACCTGCCATTTTATTGATTGTGGCGGTTAGAAAAACTGAAAAGACTGACGGGTAATTTCAATATTAATTATCATCTGATGTTTGCACCACAATGTCTATACTGGTAAGCAGCAAACGAAAAAGAAAGCGGAGTCAGTGCATGTTTTTTGAACCAATGAATTACGGTAATGCTGGTTTGGAGCATAATCCGCTCAAGGCCATTGTCGCGCCTCGTCCTATCGGCTGGATTTCCTCATGCGGCGTTGATGGCAGTATCAATCTGGCACCATACAGCTTTTTCAATGCTGTGTCTGAAGATCCGGCCATAGTCATGTTTTCAGCACAGGCATTCGGCCCGGAGCATCAAAAGGATACACTGCGCAATGTCACCGAAACAGGCGTCTTTACGGTGAACATCGTTGGTGCCAGTCAGGTGCAGGCGATGAATATCAGCTCGGGTGATTATCCCTATGGCGAAAATGAATTCAACGCTGCCAAGCTTTCTATGATCCCGGGGACCACAGTGAATGTGCCGCATGTTGGCAATGTGCCGGCCGCTCTCGAATGTATGCTTTTGCAGACCATCGCCCTTCCCGCTAACGACCGCGGGGAAAATTACACGGCGGTTCTGGGAACCGTCACCGGCATTTTCGTTGATGACTCTGTTGTCGTTGATGGCAAAATAAGCTATGCGCTGCTCGCGCCGGTTGCACGCATGGGATACCGCGACTATGCCAACATCAATGATTTCTTCGAACTTGGCCGGCCCATCATCAAGTTTGAGGACCCCTAGCGCAGCGTGCAGCTGGAAACGATCACTCGGACATAGCCACGTAAATCAGATTTCTCGAAGCGTAATTTAAGCAGCCATTTTTCAGCAGGTATGACTGCCTGGAGCGGCAGCATTCCGCTGGAAATCTTCTGGCCATTTAAGAAAACCTGCCGCACCTTTATAGGTAGTGATGGATCGAACCAAGGTGACTCCCGGGCTGCTTTCTTGCCAGTCTCACCCTCAATGTGCAGGTTGAGCCCTCCCTCGAACAGCGAGAGTTTTGACTCTGGTCCGGCATAGAGTGGGGTCGCCACGGCGATGTTCTGGCGGTCGACCTCTCGGCAGTTGGACGGTTTGCCAAGTCTACGAACTGATTGCAGGATTTGCTCCGGCTCCACCCCGCGGGCAATCTGCTTGGTGACGATGCGCTGCAATTCTGCCTTGTTGCCCTCGGTAAGCTCAACTGTTTTGCGGTGAGCCTCAGCCTCAGCCAGCAGACGTTGCAATGACTGCACCTCGGCACTCAACGCGGTGATTCTTAGATTGTTCTCATAGATCACAAGATCGGCCTCAGCCTGCAAACTTGTCTGTTCCGCATGCCCCCACAACCAGCCAAGCCATAGGACACCGGCAACAACGCTGGTGCGAAACAGCAAAAGCAACCAGCCCCGCATTTCGCGTTTGCGGTATCGTTCCTGTGTTTCAAAAAAATCCATTTGCGTCTGCTTTGGGCGATATGAGAAGTGTCTGTTTATGGCATTTGATTCACTCATTAGGTGATACAGAAAACCCATGAAAAGGCAAGCCAACATGCGGTCCAGGACTTGAAACGATAGCAACGCTTGAGGCACATTGAGTCTATGGCTTCCAATGAAAAACCATCCTCATCAAAATCATCAGGAACCGGTGGCCCAGACCGCGCCTGGCAACGGATGCTGAGCGGGCGACGGCTGGACATTATCAATCCCTCGCCAATGGATATCGAAATAGTTGACATTGCCCATGGTCTGGCTCGAGTCAGCCGGTGGAACGGCCAGACGAAGGGTAAATATCCCTTCTCTGTTGCCCAGCATTCGCTACTTGTTGAAAAGCTGGTGCAGTCGATCTCGCCAAACCTTGATCAAAAATGGCAGCTTGCCTCGCTACTGCATGATGCGCCCGAATATGTGATTGGCGATATGATCACTCCTCTCAAGGGGGTGCTCGGTGATCGCTATAAGGACATTGAATCACAGCTTGACACTGCGATTCATCTTCGTTTTGGTCTTCCAGCGGTGCTGCCCGATTACGTGAGAAAGACGATCAAGCGGGCAGACCGCATGGCCGCCTGGCTTGAGGCAACACAATTGGCTGGTTTCACCGAACAGGATGCCAACAAAATCTTCCCAAAACCGCGTGGAACGCCAGCAACCATGCGGCTCCGCGCCCGCGCCCCAGCCGACGCTGCGACTAAGTTCCTACACCGCTTCGCCATTCTTGGTGGCAACAGGAAAATCACCCTCTAGCCCACCATTGCGTGGCTAACGCGTGGAACGAACCGCCGAATTCTGTCGTAGTCTGCGCCTGACCTTTCGCGCTCTTATCATCTGCTTTGCGATGCCAAGGGTCATGCAATTAGGACAAACACATTTACCGGCAAGGTCAAAATTCTGCCTCAGATTGGGCAGCTCCATGCACCAGCAATGATCCTTACCGGGTGCTGCGCCGCAATTGAAATTAGTTCCGCATTCCTCACAGGTCAGTTTTTCCATGAGGTCCTCCATTCCATAAGATGGCTTAAGCCTGTCCCAGTTCATGAATTTCGGCAATATCAAAATGTATCGTCACAGCTGCTGGCGCATCAACTTGTCTATCAGCAACGCAGCATGAACCGCCTCTCGACCTGTGCCATCTTTGATCTGACACCTGCAGGACGTACCGTCAGCGGCAATAAGCGTCTCTGGTGGAGCCTTACGAATGGCGGGCAAGAGGTTGGCATTGGCCATTTTCATCGACACATCATAGGTATCGGCACCATAACCAAAGGCGCCGGCCATCCCACAGCACGAGGTCTCAATCAGCTCAACCTCCAGTCCGGCAAGGTCGCCGAGCACCTCTTGCACCGGCCTAACCACATCAAAGGCCTTTTGGTGGCAATGCCCATGCAGCATAACCGTTTGTCCAGACCTAGCAATCTGCAGATCCGGTCGGTCGTCAGCCAGCAATTCCTCAAAAGTGCGGACCGCGGCAGCAACAGCATCCGCTTCGGGGCTGTCTAGCAGCGCAGACACTTCATCACGTAAAGCCATCGTACACGAGGGCTCCAGCCCGACAATGGGAATGCCAGCAGCAACAAAAGGGTGCAACGAGGCTACTAGACGCTGCGCCTCAGTGCGCGCACGATCGATCAATCCAACCGACAGATAAGTCCGTCCACAGCAGAGTTGCTGCTGGTTCTGCGGGACAGGCGCAAACACATCATAGCCAGCTGCCGTCAGAACACGGCAGGCAGCGCGCAAATTTTCAGGCTCAAAGTAACGATTGAATGTGTCAGCAAACAGGATAATTGGCCGCCCACTGCCAGTCGGCGCGTCAGCGATATCGCCTACACCGAAGGGCTGAGCGTGCCATTTCGGCAATGCGCGACGGGCTGTAAAACCGGTGACCCGCGTCACCAGGGGAGCGACGAGCGGCACATGTCGCCAAACTGATTGAAGCAAGTTAGCAATTGGTGCAATGCGCGTCGCATAAGGAGCATAGTCCGGCAGAAAAGCAATCAGCCTGTCATGTAGCGACAGGCCCTCGGCCTCAGTGCGCAGGGCCGTTACTTCAATTTTCATGCGCGCCATATCAACACCAACGGGACATTCGCGCCTGCAGGCCTTACAGGACACGCACAATTTCATAGTCTGTGCCATCTCGTCACCAATTAGGGCATCCGGTCCCATTTGACCGGACAATGCCAGACGCAAGCTGTTCGCCCGGCCGCGCGTTACATCCTGCTCGTCACGGGTGGCTCTAAAGGACGGACACATCACACCCCCCTCTAGCTTGCGGCAGGCACCGTTGTTGTTGCACATCTCAACGGCACCTTGAAGGCCGCCCGCCTTTCCCGGAAATGCTCGCCAGCTAAGCTGCGTGGGAAAATCATCAACATGATAGGACGGCGCAAAGCGAAATAGCTCGCGGTCATCCATTTTAGGCGCATCGATAATTTTCCCTGGGTTGAACAGATTGTCCGGATCAAACATCGACTTTATCTGCCGGAACAGGCGAGGTAGCACTGGCCCGAACATAATGTCATTAAATTCCGAGCGCACGATGCCATCACCATGTTCGCCCGAGTGAGAGCCACCAAAATATCGTACCAACGCAAATGCCTCCTCAGCAATTGCCCGCATGGTAGCGACGTCACCCTGTTTTTTCATATCCAAAACAGGCCGGACATGCAGGCAGCCAACCGACGCATGCGCGTACCACGTTCCTTTAGCACCATACTTATCAAAAATGCGGGTTAACTGATGCGTATATTCTGCCAGATCGGGCAGCTCGACGGCGCAATCCTCAAGAAAGGATACAGGCTTCGCCGAATCCTTCATGCTCATCATAATGTTCAGACCAGATTTACGCATTTCTGCAATGCGCCCTTGCATCGCCGGGTCGATGGCGTCAACCACACCACCGCACCATTCATCCACCTTATCCCAGCCAAATCCAAGGCCTGCCATCATGTCATGCAGCCTTGCCAAACGACGATGATTTTCATCCATATCATCTTCAGCAAATTCAACAACCAGAAGCGCAGCAGGGTGTCCTTTAACCGCTTCTTCGACAATAGGCTGGAAAATTGCAATAGAGCGCGCCAGCTCAATCATCGTATTGTCGATCAGTTCGACAGCCACGGGGTCAAGCTTGACAAGATGCTGGGCCGCATCCATCGCTGTGTAAAAACTTGGAAAATGGCAGATGCCCATCAGCTTCTTCGCTGGCAGCGGCCATAATTTCAGTGTGATAGCTGTCGAATAGGCTAGCGTTCCCTCAGACCCGACAAGCAAATGCGCTAGATTAATCCCATCGCCTGCCAAACCGCCAGGGCGCAGCGCCATCGCATCAGGCAAGAGTGCATCAACGTTGTAGCCTCCAACACGCCGAAGCACCTTAGGAAAGCCAGCCATAATATCAGTCTCATACTCAGCGCCCATCGCCAGAAGATCTGGCAATAACCGGCCAAGTAAGCCGTCCGGTCTGGTATTCACAGACAAAGGACCAAAATGGGCCTCGCTGCCATCCGCCATTATAGCGTCAATGCCAAGCACGTTGTCTCGCATCATCCCATAGCGAATTGACCTGCCACCGCAGCTGTTATTGCCAGCCATACCGCCAATCGTCGCTCGGCTAGAGGTCGAAACATCGACTGGAAACCATAATCCATAGGCTTTCAACTGACGGTTCAGATCGTCCAGCACAATACCCGGCTCGACAACACAGACCCGGTTTTCAACATCAAGATCAACGATCCGATTCAAATGCTTGCTGTTGTCAATGACTATTGCATGGTTAACTGTCTGGCCGCATTGTGATGTTCCACCCCCACGCGGCAAAATCGCAATCCCCTCGCGCCGCGCAAATGAAAGAGTTCGGCGGACATCATCCAGCGTTTCTGGAATAACTACAGCATGCGGCATCATCTGATAGATCGACGCATCGGTAGCATAGCGGCCCCGAGACATCGCATCATCCAAAAGTGCCCCGCTCAGTCCCGCCTTTAATGAGGAGAGTTGTTGGGGTTTAATAACGTTGTTCATAATTTCGCCGAAAAGCCTCAGAAAGGTAAAAAGCGAGGACGGCCAAAGTCTAATGCTGCCAATCGCACGAAGTGAAGATTTCTTCCAATATACATAATTATTTACAGAAATTGCATGCCATCTTCACCCGCTAAATTGACGCACATTTTGCAATGCTTGCCTAATCCGAGTAGTGGTCCATGGTCACCACCACTAATTTGCACCCCGGGACAACACCATGATTCGTTGATCCCTACAGCTGTGGTTTGAAGCCGACTAAGCGTGCGTTTAATCAGAAACCAAACAAAATCTAAGCCGCAGGCCAGCCAAGCTTGGAGGAAAGATTCGCCTATAGCCAATAGGAGGGCCCATGGACTGAAGATTCTTTTATGCGAACACTTATTTCGGCAGGAATTTTTCCTGAAATTTGATCCCGGCCAGCATATCGTCAAGCGATCCAAACGCGTTCATGTAATGCCCTTCGTACCCAGTGTTTTCGATCGATTCAAACATCTCTTTCCAGTCAATCATGCCCGTTCCAGGTTGCATATGCAGCTCGTATTCCCCGTTACTGTCTGCCATTCGAACCTCGCCCAATCTTTTAATTGGCCCGCCGCGGACAAAACCCTTAATACCTTCTGGCACCAAAGTAGCGTGATTAATGGTGAACGACCAACCCAGGTTGGGGGAGTCTATTCGATCAAAAAAGTAGTTCACTTCTTCGAGGTTGTGAGCAAGATAATGCACTTCTGCTCTATCTGGTTCCCAGTTTGTATTTTCAAGAAGCAAATGAGCCCCTTTTTGTTCTGCATAATCAACAATGCGCTTTAATCTCTCAAGGCCAGTTGCCCGGCGCTTCTCAAAATCATCGGTGAAGTGATAACCAGCGTGAACAACTATCCATTTTGCGTCCAGCCTCACAAAAGCGTCAATATATGCCTTCAAATAATCATCAACTGCTACATCAACAAAAGGTGAAAACTCAGCAATATTTACCGACGACAGTGTGTGCAGGCCGAGTTTTATATTATTTTTGCTGCAATGTTCCCTAATTGGAGTGCATCTCCTATCGTCGAATGATTTAAGTTCATTGGGAGCAACATCAATCTGACAGTCTATATATTTAATGCCGTGGGATATGGCCCATTCCACCGCATTCTCAACTGACAGTTTACGACCGATATCTACACCAATACGCTCTTTCATGTCACGCCTCTCTAATTCATCGTGCAACGCTAGGCAGCCATGTGGCCAGACTCGGAACGCCTATAATGATTAACAAAAAACCCAGAATACCGAGGAGAAATGGTAAATTGGCCGACAGCACCTTTATTTGGTCCACCTTTGCTATTCGCCCTGCAATAATTAAAGCGATCGCCATCGGTGGAGTGACTTGTCCAACAACGACCGCAATCACCATCAACACACCAAAATGAATCAAATCAATATCAAATGCCAACAATGTAGGCAAAATTATTGGCAGCAAAACAGGAATTAGTGGGTCCAGAATCATGCCAGCCAATATGGCCAGTCCAACCAAGACGAGGATCCTAAAATATTCGCTATCAATAGTCACCAGACCATCAATCATGCCCACTAGAAATTCCGGGACATGTGCGTTTGTCAGCCCTGCTCCCAAAGCGAAAGAGAGACCTACAATTATCAGTAACTCGCCTGATAATTGAACGGCATTGACCAGTACTCTGTACAAGCCTTTAAGGTCCAAGGTTCTATGAACGAACATGGCGAGAACAAGCGCATAAACAACGGCGAATGCACCTGCCTCTGAGGGCGTAAACACACCAAGGACCATTCCGCCGACAATGATCAATGGTAAGCCAAATGACAATATAGCGCGTTTCCCTGTCCGAAAAACCTCTGGCAAATCAAACACGGAATAGGGTAGCCATCCCTTTTTCCTCGCGAGATACGCAACAATCAGCATCTGCAATAAACCAAGCAACAACCCGGGTATCAAACCAGCAAGGAACAAAGCCCCCAGAGAGACTCCTGTCACGGCGGAGTAAAGAATCATTGGTGAACTTGGGGGTATCATTGGTCCAATGCCAGCAGATGATGCTGTCAATGCCGCTGAAAAATCTGCTGGATATTTAGCATCTTTCATTGCCGGAATGACAATGGAACCTGTGCCTGCCAAATCCGCTGTAGATGAGCCGATCATGCCACCAAAAAACATGCTAGTCACAACATTTACGTGCGCTAATCCACCTCGGAGGGAGCCAACAATTGCTCGGGCAAAATCAAACAGGCGCCCTGAGATGCCACCAGAATTCATCAAACCTCCTGCCAGGACAAACAATGGCAATGCTATCAATACAAATCTGCCCAGCCCTGACATCATCGTTTGAGGCAAACTTAAAGCCCATGCTCCAGAGAAAAAGATGTTCAAAAAGACAGCTGCAGTTACTGAAATAAGCATTGGTATTCTCAGGATGAGCAAAAAACACAGCAAAAAAATGGCGGCGCCCGCTCCCACAAGTGGTGTCATATTTCTGCATCCCCCTTTTTGAGACTAAGCTGTTTGTTGCGCCACAATTTGAAGAATTCCGCAAAATAGGCCATTGCCGCACCCGCTGCACCACAAACAAGAGCAGAGGTAGACCATCCAGTAGGCACCTCAACATACAGTGCTACATCACCACCAAATAGCATCACAAAATCGAGCGACACGTATGCTAAACCGAGAAGAATGAGGATGTTTGTCATGTAACCGAAAATGGCTACAGCAGCTTGAAACTTCCTAGGAAGTTTTTCAAAAAAGTAATCTATTCTGATCATAGCACCCCGACGAACAGACAGAAAGACTCCTGTCATAGCGAGCCAAGGCATTGACATCTGCACAAATTCCTCGGCCCATGGAAAACTAAAATTTAGTGCATAACGGGCAAACGCATTCACAAAAACAACCACTACAATTGAGGACAAAACGGTGACCCCAACTATTTCCACTATGAAATTCAAACCCCTATTGATTAGGGACAAATCCACGTCTGGATTTGCAAGCTCCATACTTTTGGAAGCCTCAGTAATTTTTTTTGCTAGCTCGTCCAATGTCCTTCACACCCGAATTTTACTTGGTCCCAAAAACATCTCGTTTCTTCGGAACAAGCTTAAAACTGACAAAAAATTTCTTTCAATTAAAAAAGGAAGGCGGAAATCTCCGCCTTCCTTGGAAATTTAGCCACCTTGCGCCGCAGCAACAAATTTCGCCGTGAAATCCTTACCCGCGATTTCTGCAATTTTATCTGCAATAGGCCCAGCAGCTGCCTTAAATGATGCTGAATCGATGTCATTAAACTGAACGTCAGGCGCTTTCTTCCGGATCTCAGCTTCAAGGTTTGCATCATTATCCGCACCATATTTGCGGCTCATTTCGACGGCTTTGCGAGCAGCACTATGCACCTGTTTTTTCTGTGCATCAGATAGCCCATTATACCGTTTGAGGTTCATCACAAAGGTTATAGGTGTATAAACGTGACGGGACACCGAAATGTATTTCTGGACCTCATACCATGATTTTTTGACAATGTTTCCGTATGGATTTTCCTGTCCATCAATAACGCCTTGCTGAAGTGCCAAATATATTTCACCCATGTTCATCTTAATTGGCGAGGCCCCTAGCATTTTGAAAGACAAAATCCGCGTCTTGCTTCCCGGTGTTCTCAACTTTAGGCCCTTCAAATCCGCTGGTGTAACGACAGGCCGAACATTGTTAGTAATCTGCCGGAAACCAATTTCCCCAAAGCCTAAAACTTTTAGTCCGGCGTTTTTCTGGAAAGACTTGTCCAACTCGTCACCGATTGGCCCATCCAATAATGCTGAGACCTGCTCGCGCGAAGAAAACAAAAAGGGAATGTCGAATACTGCGAATTTGGAGTCGAGCTGCACAGCATCTGAGCCGATTGGGATCACATCAAGTTGACCTGTTCTAACCTGCTGCATATGAACAATTTCGTCACCCAAAGTGCCACTATCGAAATATTCGATATTCACATCATTACCCATTTCCTCCTTCAAAGCATCGCGAAAAGAGGCAAGCATGTGCTGTGTAGATGCACCGGGCGTGCTTTCAACAGATAACCTAAGTTTCAAAGGATCAGCGACAGCTATTCCAGCCACAAATATACAAACAGTAGCGAGAGTTGATGCACCAAACCTAATTATTGATTTACGCATAATTTCCTCCATTCTTATTTTGCAGCTTTATGTTGAACCGTAATGCGCGTTTGAGTCAATTCGACAATCTACGCGCTGAGTTAAGTGCATGTTAAAATTTCCCATTTATGTCATATCTATATTTATCAACCGTCGACCAATCTAAGGTCACGCCGAGGCCAGGTCCTGTTGGGATTTTCATATAGCCGGCTTCATCCCTCAAACTTTCAGAAATGAGATCATCCTTTACCCCAATTGGGCCAAGAGATCCAATTTCATTGACACATCTTATCTCACCGCAGCTAGCCGCTAAATTAGCCTCCGCTACCGCTCCCAAACCCGTCTGAAAAACGTGACCAAGAATCACTTCAAGACCTGCAGCTCTTGCCATTTTTGCGATTGCTCGAGCATTCGTGAGCCCATGTTTCGTGACCTTTATTTTAATTCTATCTGTGGCATCCAGACGAATTACATTCATCGCATCCTCCACTGAAGCAACCATGTCATCGGTGGCAATCGGAATACAAACTTTTTTCTTAAGATTTCTCATTCCAAGCAGGTCAAAACGGCCAATGGGCTGCTCTACATGCTCAATCATACAATCCTCGATTTTATTAATTAGCGTGACCGCTTCAGCGACTACATAATGATCATTAGCGTCAACTCGGATGGAGACATGATCCCCGACAGCCTGTCGCACCGCGTTAACCCGATCAAAATCAGCAGCAATTGTTTCGCCAACCTTAATCTTCAGGGTCGTAATTCCCATTGCAACCTGGTGAGCTGCGATCTCTGCCATTGCATCAGGTGACATTATGCCAATTACATCTCCTATAACCGGTATGCGGGATTTCACCTCTCCTCCGAGCATCGTTAGTAATGATTGGTTTTGTGATTTAGCCCACAAGTCGTGCAGGGCAACATTTGTAGCGGCTTTTGTCCAATTTTTTCCCTTTATTGATTTTTGAACTAATTGCATTGCTTGATTGAGATGAGTTGTCTTTGTTCCAAGCAAAGCAGGCCCGATGAAATTCTCAACAGCACTGATTATCTCGCCAGGAATTTCCTCAGGTTTTCCAGGTGGTGCGCAGGCAACTTCTGAAAATCCATAAATATTCTCATCATCTGTTTTTAAAATGAGAAGAACCGCAAAATGCGCGTTTGCGCGACCTTCAGAAATTGCAAAATGGGTATCGCCATAAATTTTTAGAGGTATTGCCTCAACAGCACTAATGACTAAGTCATTCATGGGGACACTCCTAGATAAATCAATATCGAGAATTAAGATAATCGTGAAGGAAATACTTTACTAATGAATAAAACTGAAAGTCCCTTAATTTTAGCAAACGTATGAACAACAATAATTTCACTAGCTTTTATCAGAAATATGTCAATTCTTACTTAGACTCAAAGTTTGTTGGACTTAATATCCTTATGTTAAACAGGCACGACATGTCCAAATTAACAGTCACTAAGATCGCACAAAGAGTTTGGTATCAAAATTTAAGGTCAAAGATTTCCATTCATCATCACACGGCAAACACGTGAGGACAAATTATGTCGAGCAGAGATTACAGTTCTGGACACCATTTTCTTCAAATTCCCGGGCCAACAAATGTTCCTGATCGCGTTTTGCGGGCCATGGATCACCCCACGATTGATCATCGCGGCCCCGCCTTCGCCGAATTGGGCAAGCGGTGTCTCGATGGCATGAAAACTATCTTTAAAACAAACACGCATGTGATAATTTATCCGGCGTCGGGAACAGGTGCTTGGGAAGCAGCACTGGTCAATTTGCTTAGCGAAGGTGATACGGTCCTGATGGTTGAAACTGGCCACTTTGCATCATTATGGCAAAAAATGGCAACAAAACTAGGGATTAAAACAGAGTTTCTGAAGACTGATTGGCGGCGTGGCGTTGACCCGCAAGCCGTTGAGGATAGACTTCGCGAGGACAAAACTGGCACCATACGTGCCGTCTGCGTGGTTCATAATGAAACCTCTACCGGGTCGCGTTCGCGCATTGGCAACGTTCGCAAGGCTATGGATGCCGCCGATCATGCAGCTCTTTTGATGGTTGACACTATTTCTTCCCTTGCATCAATCGATTATCAGCATGATGCATGGGGCGTCGATGTAACAATCTCCGGCTCGCAGAAAGGGCTCATGCTGCCTCCAGGTCTGTCTTTCAATGCTCTTTCAGAGCGTGCCGTAACCGAGTCCAAGACCGGCGGCATAAAACGCTCCTATTGGGATTGGCAAGACCAAATTGCTGCCAACGCATCCGGTGCCTTTCCCTTCACGCCCGCGACAAATCTGCTCTATGGTCTTGCTGAGGCGATCGACATGCTGCACGAGGAAGGATTGGACAATGTCTTTGCCCGCCATGACCGGCACGCCGAGGCAACGCGCCGCGCTGTGCAAGCTTGGGGTCTGGAAGTTCTGTGTCAGGAGCCTAAGGATTACTCGAGTTCGCTTACTGCGGTGTTGCTACCTAATGGATATGATGCCGACGTCCTCCGGACTACCATATTGCAGCATTTTGACATGTCGCTTGGCAATGGTCTGTCACGCCTTGCCGGCAAGGTTTTCCGCATTGGGCATCTCGGCGATTTCAATGATCTGATGCTTATGGGAACGTTGAGTGGTGTCGAAATGGGCCTGAGTCTTGCCGGCATCCCTCATCAACCTGGCGGTTGCGCAACTGCCATGAATTTTCTGTCTGAAACCGCAAGTTTGAAAACCAATGCCTGATCAAATTTTTTTCCTGTGAGGTGGAAAACATCAATACAAAGATTTCTACATGATGGCGTCGCTGCGACAGCAAACGCCTGTGCCAAACAGCGAGAACACAACAAAGTTGATAGATAATGACAACGTTTGAAAAAGCTTCGTTACTTTGACATTAACATTTAAAATCAATTTTCTATTGGACTTTTACTCGAGATCTGTCTTGTCTTACAGTCATGTACTCCACCTTTTTTAATGACGCGCGCTGAAGAAAAATTAGATCGCAATCTGAATATTCCATTTGGTATTTCCATTGGGATTGCTGAAATATTGCTCACTGTTGGCATTTCGGTTTTGGTAAAATCCATTTCTCAGGACCTTTCCATTATCACTATTTTGATGTTCCGATACGCGCTATGCCTACCGTTACTTATTCTCTTCGCAATATTTCAGCATGGCCGCACTGCATTCACCATCTCGCGATATAGCATTTTGGCGGCACGGACCGTGACCGGTTTGACTAGCTTGACTTGTTTTTACGCTGCTCTTGATCTGATGTCACTTGCCAAGGTCACAACGCTTTTTCAGACATTAACGTTATTTATAACACTCCTCGCCCCAATTCTGCTTGGTGAACGTGTTGGCTGGCGCCGCTGGACGGCGGTGATCATTGGTTTTGGCGGCGCGATGTTGGTAATAAGCCCAGGTGGAAAAGGTTGGTCTCCAGCGGGTATAACGCTAGGATTAGCGGCACCTTTTTTTGGTGCGCTGATGTTAGTTATGTTGCGTAAACTTGGACGGAGTGATAACCCAGCTAGTACCGCTATATGGTACAATGGCGCGGGAGCAACGCTTTTCACGCTCCTTTTCATGTGGCGGGGTGATATGCTACCGGAGGAGCACACCAACCTAATTATCCTTGGTGCAATCGGATTGCTAGCTAGCTTTCAGCAATTTTCAATCGCCTTCAGCCACCAACTCGCGCCGGCAACACTGCTAGCCCCGCTTCGATATCTCTCAGTACCATTCGGTATTGCCGCCGGAGTAATGATTTACGCTGAGAGCCTAACAATCGAAATAGTCCTTGGTAGCGCGTTAATCGTGCTGTCCTCAATTTTCATCCTTAGGCGCGAGAGAGAACGGCAAAATGCAGCGTAGTTCTCTAAACGAAAAGATCAGCGTGACTCCTGCGCAACTCAGCCTTTTGAACTTTGCCCATAGTGTTCCGCGGCAGGGCATCAGCCAGAACAATGGCTTTTGGCTGTTTAAATTTAGCAATGCGCCCAGTGAGTGATCTACTAATTAGCGCAGTATCAAGATTTTTATCTGACGGCACGACAACTGCAACCACGGCTTCGCCAAAATCTCGATGCGGAACGCCAATCACGGCTGACTCAAGGACGCCGTCAATATCATCAATCATAACTTCGACTTCCTTTGGGTAAACGTTTAGCCCGCCGGAAATTATCAAATCTTTATCCCTTCCAACGATCGTGATATAGCCGTTTTTGTCTTGTTTTGCCATGTCACCGGTAATAAAGAATCCGTCAGCACGAAAAGACTCAGCTGTCTTTTCAGGCATTTCCCAATAGCCTAAAAAAACATTGTCGCCTCGCTGTTCGATAATCCCAATTTCACCCTCTGGTACCGGCACACCAGTTTTGGTATCTACGATGCGAATTTCAACCCCTGGCAAGGGTTTGCCGACAGTTCCGGCGATGCGCATCCCTTCGTATGGATTAGAAATGCTCATATTGGTTTCGGTCATGCCATAGCGTTCGAGGATCATCTTACCTGTCCGGCGCTCAAACTTTACATGGGTCTCGGCTAAAAGGGGTGCAGAACCAGAGATGAAAAGCCGCATGTGACTCGCCACCTCGCGGGTAAATTCCGAACTATCAATTAGCCGAGTGTAGAAGGTTGGAACGCCCATCATACTTGTGGCTTTAGGCATCCAGGCCAGCGCATCAGCAATGGAAAATTTTGGAAGAAAAATTATACTCCCACCTACCATGCAGAGGAGATTGGTGGCAACAAACAGCCCATGTGTGTGATATACCGGCAACATGTGCAGCAACACATCGTAGCTCGTGAAATGCCAGCTT
Organism: uncultured SAR116 cluster alpha proteobacterium; assembly: GCA_902596655.1. GTDB lineage: Bacteria > Pseudomonadota > Alphaproteobacteria > Puniceispirillales > Puniceispirillaceae > MED-G116. The sequence continues at coordinate 55,416 of CACJUX010000010.1, forward strand.
TTTGCAAGGACTTTGGCGTTTGACAACAAATTGCGATGGCATAGCTTGGCTCCCTTAGAGCGCCCTGTTGTTCCCGAAGTATAGAGAATAGCGGCTAAATCCTCGTCGCTGCGCGGAACAGCAGTAAAGTCAGTTGACTCAAGATCGAGCTGTCTTACAAGGCTACCGGTCTCATCGGCATTAAGTGTCTGCAAATTGGCTCCAATACCTGATGCCAATGGGGTAACTGCTTCGCTAACTCTGTTCGCAACAACAACAACAGCAGGTTTTGCATCGCTTATAAAATAATCCAGCTCATGTGGTGTGTATTCAGTGTTGAGTGGCAGATAGACTCCCCCAGCCTTGATCACGGCGGCGTAAAGTGCGAGTTGCATAACTGATTTATCCACCTGCACTGCCACTCTGTCATCAGGATGCAAACCGTTTTTGACAAGGCAGTTCGCAAATTGATTAGTCAACTGAGTAAAAGCTGTGTAGCTGACATGCCCACTGGGGGTTAATAAAAAAGGCTTTTCACTGCTCGAAAAGGGCGCGAACACACCATCATAAAGCACATTTGTCATCAGACTGGTCCTGAGCAAAGAGTAGAACCTTGTCTAACTGGTTTATCTTTACATATCAATTTCAATGTCGCGAGAAAATTTAGATGAGCTTGAGCAAAAAGGCGTAATAGTTTGTTGCAAAGTTCCTGTCCAACGCTGATTTGTGGCGAATCATGGTATGCATCCAGCCAACGCTGTGATATGCACCATCCAAGTCACATCCGCCGCGGGCGTGATGGAATGGTAGACATAACGGACTTAAAATCCGTGGGCCTTAGGCCGTGGGGGTTCAAGTCCCCCCGCCCGCACCATCAAATAAACGCCAAATAACAGCTATTCAAGAATTACTAAGGGGGCTATCACCGGCGCACAATCTTTTTACCGATAGGGCAGGTGATAATAACGTTCCGGTATCAGCATCCTACTTGGCGATGCTGGAAATAGGGATGATTGCCACGCAGCCAATTGCCCGGCTAGACGCCTGAATTACTTCTGATTAAGCGGCCAATAGATGGTGGATATTTGTTCCTTGTTTAAAAGCAAACGTTTTAAAACCAAACAAGATGGCAAAAAACCCAGCTTTTATTAGTTTTCAACTATCACAACTAGCATTAAATATGCCGCTTTCTTAGACAACATCCCGAGCTTGGCTCTAATATGATGGGGACACTGCCATAAGCCATCAAGTGCCAGGCTTTACACGTAATTCACACGATTATTAATTGCTGCCATATGCTTGTCGACAAGCTAACGAATCTTTGTGAAATACAATTGTTCAATAAGTATGCAATTATAAATAAGTATGCGGTTATAAATTCGCGCGCCAGTTTTTTTGGGTTTTGATAATTTTAAGCGTAAGCACAAAACGCTAAGGCTATTGCCGCGCTGAAAAATTTCAATGGAATTTGGCTTTGATTTTCAAAGTAAAAAGGGGTTTAAAGATCCAAATCAACGCAAAAACACTTTACATTTACTGTTGTCAGCAGGATTGCCCGGTGTAGGGTATCATTATTACCAAAAGGACAGAACACACTGTCCATACTGTAGGGAGGAAACAATGCAAAAATCTGCATTCATCAAGACTTTGGTGGTGGGAACTGGTGCGATGGCCATGTCTATTGGCGCGGCTGTATCAGCAGCCACAGCTGATACGGTGCTGACCGTGTCATCATGGGCCAGCCCCAAACACACAATGAACGCTAACGTTTTTCCATGGATGAATGAAGAGCTCAAATCATGCTCAGGCGGAAGTTTGAGCTTGAAAGTGGAGTATGGATTAGCTCCACCGCCAGCACAATATGATACCGTTCGTGATGGTGTTGCAGACATCACATGGATGGTTCACGGCTATACACCAGGCAAATTTGAAACAACAAAAATTGCCGAACTACCGGGGTTATATGGTAAGTCAGAGAACGTATCAGCAGCTTTCCAAGCCACTTGGGAGAAACACCTTTCAGCTGCAAATGAAGCAAAAGGTGTGGAGATACTCACGAATTTTGTTCACGGTCCAGGCATGATCCATACCGTTAAGCCAATATCAGGCTTCAAGGATTTGAATGGTATGAAGCTGCGCGTTGGCGGTGGTGTTGCCAATGCTATTGGCCGAGCACTAGGTGTGGCGGGCGTTAACGTACCAGCACCAAAGGTTTATGAGACCATTTCTTCGGGAGTTGCCGATGGGGTGTTTTTCCCGATGGAAACAATGTATGCATTCAAAGTTGCGGAATTAACAAAACATACATACCGCAACACTGACGGTATTTACACCACCTCCTTTGCTATTATCCTCAACTCCGACACATTTCAGAGCCTCTCAGGCGCTCATCAAAAATGTGTCGAGAATATGCGGGGCGTAAAAATGGCTGCTAAAGTTGGAGCCTACTGGGACGCTGCGGATGATTTGGGAATGGAGAAAGGCTTAGAAGCTGGTCTCGTGATTACAGATGCAAATGATGCAGACAAAGCTTACTTCAAAGAGCTTACTGCAAGCATCGAGGCCGATGTTCTTGCCGAAATTAACAAGCGCGGCGTTGATGGTAAAGCGGCCCTTGCCTTCTTCAAATCACAGCTCTAGCCATTTGGGATGAATCCCTGATGGGTGGGGCAACAAAAATAATGGAACGGTTGGCAGAATCTGCCAGCCGGCTCCTCTCAGGCCTTGCAGCCATTATTCTATTTACTCTGGTTGTGCTAACCTGCGTCGATGTGATCGGAAGGTATTTTTTTTCAATGCCCGTTGTTGGGGCTGTTGAACTCGTCAGGATCTGCATGGCTGGCATTATTTTCTTTTCACTGCCTGCAATGTTTTTCCGCAATGACCATGTCTGCGTTGATCTAATTACCATGTTGATGCGTGGCCGGATTGGCTGGATCATTAGCGTAGTAATGCTGATTGTCTCAATCTATGTGGCTTGGCGCGTGGGCGACCGAGTTTTTGATTATGCGGTGCGGGCGCATGAAGATGGTGACAAAACCGAATATCTTGGCATTCCCCGAGTAATCACTGTGTCTTTTATCACCCTTTCTCTTTACGCGGCAGCAGCTATGGGCTTTATCCGCCTGGTAATCATCATACGTAATCCTGAAAAGGCAAACCGGGTCACGGGCGGGACAACTGAATGAGCGTTGCATTATTGGGTTTCGGTGCCGTCCTTATTCTTGCCTTTATGCGGATGCCTCTCGGCATTGCGCTGGGCCTTGTTGGCGTGATCGGTTTTGGTGAATTGTCAAATTACCGGGCTGCTATTTCCAGCGCAGCACGCCTGGTCATTGACTCAGGTCAATCCTACGGCCTGTCGGTTGTACCGCTGTTTATCCTAATGGGACTGATGGTTGAACGTGGCGGGATGGCAAAGGAGCTGTATCGCGCTGCCTATGTCTTCTTGGGACATCGCAGGGGCGGACTTGCGATGTCGACGATTGTCGCCTGCGGCATGTTCTCAGCGATCTGCGGCTCATCTCTGGCAACAGCGGCCACTATGTCCAAAGTCTCAATGCCGGAAATGCGACGTTACAAATACAATGACTCGCTGGCCACCGCTTCAATCGCAGCTGGCGGAACGCTTGGCATTCTGATCCCACCAAGCGTAATTCTAGTGATTTATGGCCTAATGACCGAAACTTCAGTCGGCAAGCTTTTCGTTGCCGGCATCCTGCCTGGTCTGGTAGGCGTATTGTTCTATCTGTTGGCCGTGGTTGTTGTTGTCAGCCGCAATCCCTTGGCAGGCCCGGCTGGTGAGCGTAGCAGCTGGAGTGAACGCCTCCTAGCACTACGCGATGTCTGGACCACGCTGGGATTGTTCATCTTTGTCATTGGCGGCATCTATCTAGGTGCATTTACACCGACAGAAGCAGCGGGTATGGGCGCCGCCGGCGCCATGCTGATTGCTTGGCGGCGCGGCGCGCTGAGCGTTGCATCGGCGATGGAGGTACTGCGTGAAACGGCAGTGACCTCGGCGAAGCTTTTTGTGCTGCTATTTGGTGCGCTGATCTTTTCAAATTTTGTCAACCGTGCCGGCCTTCCGGCAGCGCTGATCGACATTGTCACCGCCTTTGATCTATCACCGATCGGAGTGATTTTTATCATCCTGCTGATCTATGTGCTGCTTGGCTGTGTTTTTGAGTCAATGTCGATGATCCTGCTGACCGTACCAATTTTCGCGCCGCTGGTGGAGGGGCTCGGCTTTGATCTGATCTGGTTTGGTATTCTGGTTGTGGTTGTCACCGAAATAAGCCTGATTACCCCGCCCATCGGACTAAATGTATTTGTGCTGAAAGGCGTTTTGAAGGATGTCTCGGTAAAGACGATCTTTAAAGGCGTAACCCCTTTCTGGGTGGCCGATATCTTCCGGCTGACGCTGTTGGCGATGGTGCCGTCGATTGCGCTGTTCCTGCCATTAATGATGTAGGCACTCAAGCTATCAGGCGCGCCACTTCTTGGGCCAGTATCTTGCCAAGCGCGTTGCGCGGCAACTTTTCGACAAAGACCACCGCCTTTGGCTCTTTAAACCGAGCAACCACTCCCTCAAAGACACGCAAGATATCGCTCTCAGTCACATTAGCCGCACGACGCACCGCGACAACAACCGGCACTTGGCCCCAAAGCTCATCATCGCGCCCAACAACACAGAATTCGACAAGCCCCGCATGGCCGGTCAGCAGGCGCTCCAACTCCGTCGGATAGATATTCTCTCCACCGGATATGATCACATTTTTCAGCCGGCCAGCAAACCAGTATAGACCAGCGGCATCGCGCCGCGCCATGTCGCCTGTGTGGAACCAGCCATTAGTGAGGTTCGCCCGTGTCGCCACCTCATCCTGCCAATATCCGGTCAAGACATTGTCGCCCCTCACCCAGATTTCACCAACCATCCCATCAGCAACATCACATCCATCCGAACCGATAAGCCGGATAGCATTGTCACACCCCGCCCGGCCAATGGAACCAATGGTTTTAAAGGCAATGTCAGCTGTTTGGTAAATGGCGGATGGCGCGGTTTCAGTCGCGCCATAGATCTGCACCACCGGAATCTGCCGATCATGCACCGCGCTGATCAGCGCCACAGGTACGTCGGTCGAGCCAATGGAAAACAGCCGCATGCTGGAGAGATCGGTTTTGGCCCAATTTTCATGCGTAACCAAAGCACCTAGAATTGTGGGCACTGAATTCATCAGCGTGACACCCGCATGTCCAATCGCATTAAGGGCGGCGGTCGGATCAAAACTACGATGCAGGATAATCGTTGCACCAAAGATCAAGGCCGGGACCGGGTGGATGTTCAAACCACCAACATGAAATAGGGGTAGCACATTCAGCACAACATCCGAAGATTGCAGACTGTATGCATGTTGGCTCATTATGGCATTGCTGCGCATCGCACGCTGCGGCAACACCGCCCCCTTTGGTCTTCCGGTTGTGCCAGAGGTGTAAACGATCAACAGCGGTGCCTCGGATGTATCCGTTGTGTTATCGGCCATCATGGATACGATGCCATCGTCTTTACGGGCGCTGTCAAGACCGTCGATTGGCTGTCTGATCATCGCCGTGTCCGGCCCGGTCAGCGCGTCGATGCCAGCAGCGAATTCAGCCCCATAGACAAGCATTTTTGGCGCACAGTCACGAATCTGATAGGCAAGCTCGCTAGCCGACAATCGCCAATTCAACGGCACCATGATAACACCAACACGCGCCGCTGCCAGCAACAATACAAAATACTCAGGATGGTTCATGCTGTAACAGGCAAAGCGATCACCCTTTGCAAGATGGACAGCCATCCAACGCGCCGTCATATCAACCAACCTGGCAAGTGCCGCATAGCTCAGGCTGTCACCATCAAAGATCAGCGCCGGCTTGTCGGGCGTCAAATGCGCGTTGCGGAGGACGGCATGATCCAACCGCCAGGCCACAGAATCCAGCCCTGAGTCAGTCACTTCCCGCATCATCAGCCCTCGTCACTCTCTCCAGTCTCATAGAGCAGACTCTCGCCAAGCATTTTGGTACATAATTCCGCGGTCCAGGGCAGCATCAGGGCGCCACAACGGCTGTCACGATAGAGACGCTCGAGCGGCAGCGAGCGCAGCATAGCCTGCCCTCCACAGGTGCGCACAGCAAGCTGGGCGAGTTCATTGGCATTCTCCATCACGCTGTACTGCGCCGCCCAGGCACGCATCAAGGCGTCCTTACTGGGATTCGGACGGGCCTCTGTGATCGCCTGAAACCAAAGAGATTTCGTCTGTTCCAACATAATTTTCATCTGTGCCACAGCCAGCTGTTTGGTAGCATACATGCGCCGTTTGACAGGGGGAGTTCCCGGCTGTTCACCCCGTAGATACCGGATGGTGAAATCATAGGCTGCCTGTGCGATGCCCATATAGCTTGGGGTCAGCGTCATGAACATATGCGGCCATTGCCGGGCGGCGTTGAAGTAAACGCCACGCGGCATCAATTGTTCTTCAAAGGGAACAAAGACATCTTTGAAAACCAGAGTGCGAGAGACGGTTCCCCGCATACCAAGCGGATCCCACTCACCCTCAACCGAAACCCCTGCAGCGCGACTATCAATGGCGATATACATGGTGTTTGCCCGAGATGGGGTAGCATCTGCTGCCGCCAGTTCGGTGCAAAGCACACCATAGTAATCAGCATGGCCGGATAGCGAGGCAAAGATTTTCCGGCCGTTGATAATCCAGCCACCATCGACAATCAGTGCTGTGGTCTCAAAGGCTGTTTTTCCGGCAGCGGCGTCACCACCCTCGGAAAATGGTTGAGCGTATATTGCCCCCTCTTTTAGGATACGGTGATAGTGACGGTGGCGCATGGCGTCGTGGCTGGTGCGTTGATCCGCCGACATCGGCAGATTGTCTGCCAGAAATCCCGTCCACAGGCAGGAAGAGACATGCATGTTGAAAGTTAGCGCCGTAGCACCGCAATAGCGGCCAATTTCTGCAGCAGCAAGCATGTAGGCGCGCAGGTCAGCACCGCGCCCGCCAAAGTGCTTGGGAATGCATATCCCCATCAGATCATTTGCATGCAGATCAGCATAATTTTCGGTTGGAAATCTGGCCGCGCGGTCAATTCCGGGGGCGCGGGCCGCGAAACGACCCGCAGCCAGGGACCGCGTCTCAGCACACAGCGCCGCCTCAAAATTACTCAACCGCCAGTCAACAGGATCAAAGATCGGGCTATCCCCATCAAGGACATTGGCGACAACACCATCATTCTGTCTGAGATCATCCATCTTGTTTGTTCTCAACCCTGTTAAAAAAGGCTGTCAAAATTTCATTGACCGTTGCCGGACATTCACTATTCACTAAATGGCCGGCCTGATCAACGATGTGAAATGTCGCGTTGGCAAGACCATCTGCCATCTTCGCCATGACACGTGCCGGGCTGTTGGTGTCGTGCGATCCGGCAATAAGACAGCAGGGCTGGCTGATGCGATGTTGATCGGCGCGCCGGTTGAAAGTAACCAGACAGGAAACAACCTGTCGAAAGGCTGTCTCATCAATACGTCCCATAGCGGCAATGGCCAGTTGCCGCATCTCGGCTGACGCCGCTGGGCCGATGATTGCTGGGATCGCCTGCTGTGCCAGCGTTGCCATATCAGCCCCCGCATCCAGCGGGCCAAGTCGGGCGGCGACAAATGCCTGCCTGAAGCTGTCATCACGACCACCAAAGGCGGGGGTTGTTGCAATCAGCCCAAGGCTGGCAACGCGATCCGACGAGCGGATTGCGACCTCCTGTGCGATCATCCCACCGATGGATTGCCCAACAAGATGCACAGTTGCAATTCCAAGCGCATCCAAAAGCGCGACAACAGCCCCGGAAAGCGCTGCAAAATCCATCTGCATCAGAGGATCCGAGCCGCCATAGCCAGGCATGTTCCAGGCAATGACGCGGCGTCCGCCAAGCTGGTCCAACTGGTCGGCAAAGCTGGTGCGATCACCGCCAATCCCATGCAGGCAAAGCACCGGAAGCCCGACCATGTCAGCACCAGATTGCCAGATGTTGAGGCCAGCCACCCTCATGGTGTCGGTGTCGGTTGCCACTGCCGGGGGTGCCATCAGACAGGTCGCCCATCATCAACAGCCAAAGCACCATCTAATCTAATTGTGCAATCCATCATCGGCAGGTCGAAATGTCCCTCAGTAAAACGACCAGCGAATTCGTTGGCCCCTGTAGAATATAGAAAATTGCCAGCCAGCGCGCGCAGTTCCGTACCGTTGATATCATCCCTGTCGTACATGCACAGTGCCTCATAGCGGGCAACAGGATTGAGTCCCCACCCAACATGGCTGGTGGCA
>CACJUX010000011.1 GCA_902596655.1 uncultured SAR116 cluster alpha proteobacterium
ATACAGCATCAAACATTGCCGGGGCGAAAGGCAGTTGCTCTGCCTCGCTAACAATTGCTGGGCCACTCTCTCCAGCAGATCTAGCAAATTCAAAAGCGGGATCGGCTTGGATTACCGTGCCCACCTTGCCTGTCTGTTTGAGGTGGCGTGTCAGCACTCCGTCATGACAGCCAAAATCCAGACAGAGGGGAAAATCCCGGCGCACAAGTTCAAGCCTGTCTGCCAGCCGCAGCGCGCCCTCTGATTTCAGAAAATCAAATTTAGTGAATGAAGCCGCTGCACGCGCGCGATTTCTGCGATGCTGAGCATAATCAAATAAACGTGGAATTTCCGGATTCATAGCTGGCATGCCTCTCTTTACCATTGTTCGCACAATCACCAACTGACTGGAAAATGCAAGTGAAAACCTAAAGGTTTTGCCTTAGCAAAATCTTTGCCTGATTGTAGTAGGCTAAGAGAATGCTGCACTTGTTCAATCATCTCAATACGCTCATTATAACGTACCAACGCATGCTTGGCCGTGCTTTTGCGGATTAAAAAAGACTGTGCGCGAGCTGCTGCTCAGGGCTTAAACCAACATCAGTTTAAAAATACGTGCAATGCGGCAAACCCTTACAAAATTATCTACCACAGGGAAAATGTGGCTAATACCGGTTGCTGCTACCTGTCATTTAAATGTCGCGTACCTGGTGCTTATATAATAACGATTCACCAACAATCATTCTGAAATTCAAGCATAAAAAAGGTTTGGCGTTGACACCCGTCCTTGCAGAGATGCTTGATAGGTTTTATGACGAACTCTAAGCTTCCAACCGTCTGGTAGTGGCTGGTCCCATACATCAGTAACGATATCTTTAACGACGCTATGACCAATCGGCGGAGTTGGCACGCCGTCTAACATAGACGCATTATAAAGGTTTATTCCCCCAAACCTCCTGCAGCGCAGTAAGTCAAAAAACAGTCAGTTTTGCCACAACAATGTTCAGCACAAACATAATCTGGACCGTGCATGCCAATTAAATGAGAACTAAATTGCAGCTATCAGAGACCATCATAGTCTGTTGATCGATGATATGCTAACACCTAGCCTGAAGTTCAATGAAGCCGGCACAAACTCTTACCAGAGCGCGATGAAAACCCGTTAGCGCCTTTGTGATCTGTAAGTTCAGATAAGTGTCGGATCAAATCATCAACTTGCCAATGAGGTCTTGCCACTTGGCGCGGTCTCACCTAAATGACAAAGAATGGGTGATGCTCCAAAAGTTGAAATCTATACCGGAGCGGCTTGCGGCTATTGCATGCGAGCGTTACATCTGCTCGACTCGAAAAACGTTGCGTATGAACGAATCGATATTTCAACGAATTCAGTTCTTCGAGCTGATATGCGGAGCCGTTCGGGTGGGCGCCATACCGTGCCACAGGTTTTCATCGACAATGAGCATATTGGTGACTGCGAGGAATTGTTCGCGTTGGAAAATGCCGGGCATCTCGACAGGCTTTTGAGAGTGTCATGAGCAAATTGCTACGCATTGCCGCACTGCAATATTGTGCCGGCGCAGATGCCAGCGCCACCCTTACCCAGATCGAGCCAATGATCGTCCGCGCTGCCGAGGCGGGAGCCTATCTTGTTGCACTTCCCGAGGCAGCCAGTTTTCTGGCTCCCAGCCAAAAACGTCTTGCTGACCTCGCCGAAAATGAGTCAGACAGTCCAAGCCTTTACCATTTCAGCCAGATGGCCCGCCAAAGGGGAATATGGCTGCTGATCGGATCTTTATTGATCCGCCGGTCCGAGGATGAAAAGCTCGTCAACCGCAGCTATCTTGTGACACCCGACGGCATGATTGGCTCTCATTATGACAAGATCCACATGTTTGATGCCAATGTCGGCGATGGCAGACAATATGCAGAGTCAAAGAATTTTCTGGCTGGTGGAAAAATGGTTGTTGCCGATTGCGGCGCGGCATTGATTGGCCTCAGCATTTGTTATGATGTGCGTTTTCCAGGGCTCTACCGTGATATGGCGCGCGCCGGCGCGGCTATCCTGTCGATCCCGTCTGCTTTTACCTATAACAGTGGACAGGCGCATTGGCATGTATTGTTGCGCGCCCGCGCTATTGAGAACGGATGTTTTGTGATCGCTCCGGCACAATGTGGAACGCATGCTGATGGTCGGCGCACCTTTGGGCATGCGCTGATCATCAACCCGTGGGGCGAAATCATGGTCGAAGCAGAAACCAATGATGATGTCGCTGATCCGGGAGCGAATGATGATGTAATTTTCGCCGACATTGATCTTGATGACGTGCAGCAGGCGCGCAGCGCCATACCCTCGCTCAGCAACGCTACACCCTACACGGGTTGATCAGGCGAGTGCCTTGTCTCCCATAGCAAGATATTTGTCTGCCCTGTCGGCAATCAGCGCGGCAGCGTTTAGTGACTGCATGGATTGCAGCTGTTCAAAGCAGACTGTTCCAAGACTGGAAATAGCGGCTGTTTGATCACGATGTGCACCGCCGAGCGGCTCGGGAACAATCGCATCAATCACGCCAAGCGCCTTCATATGATCCGATGTAATGCGCAACGCCTCGGCAGCTTCACGCGCATGTTCACCACTGCGCCACAGGATCGACGCGCATCCCTCAGGCGAAATCACCGAATAGATGGCATGCTCATACATCACGACGCGATTGCCAGCAGCAAGGGCTATGGCACCACCGGAACCGCCTTCACCAATAATGGCCGACACCATGGGCGTTCGCAAACGCAGGCAGGCGCGAATAGAAGTCGCGATTGCTTCAGCCTGGCCCCGCTCCTCGGCACCACGACCAGGATAAGCACCGGCTGTGTCAACAAAGCTCAGAACCGGCAGGCCAAAGCGTCCAGCCAGTTCCATCAGGCGGGTCGCCTTGCGATATCCCTCAGGGCGCGCCATTCCAAAATTCCGTTTGATACGCTCATCGGTGGTGCTACCCTTTTCCGTTCCAATCACCATCACACCTTGGCCACGGAAGCGGGCCATACCACCAATCACCGCGTAATCCTCAGCATAGTTCCGGTCGCCAGCAAGTGGCGTAAAATCGTCGAAAAGTTGACTGATTATCGCGCTGACCCGCGGCCTTTCAGGATGGCGGGCGACCTGTACTTTTTCCCATGGGCCGAGCTTTTCATAGGTCTGCTTCAACTCACGCTCGATGCGTGTCTGCAGCTTTCCAATCTCATCGGCAATGTTGATACTGCCATCCGAACTCATATGGCGAAGTTCCTCTATCTTGCCCTCCAGATTGGCAATTGGCCTCTCAAAATCAAGAAAGTGTCTCATTTCAGTGAGTTATCCTGTATTTTTCTGATGGCATTCCGATCGATCCGCAGTTTACTCATCCTGACCCATACTGGCAAGCGGGTGGGCTGTTGCCACTAGACCGGCAAGCCGTTCGGGACGGGTTGAGGTATATATCTGGGTCGTTGAAATATCAGCATGGCCAAGCAGCGTCTGCAAGCTGCGAAGGTCAGCGCCACGATTCAGCATGTGCGTTGCAAAGGAATGCCGCAGAACATGCGGACTGACCCGCATAGGATCAAGCCGCGCCGCGACCGCAAGATTTTTTAATATAGCCGCAAACTGGTGACGCGACATCGATGTATCTTCTGCTTTTGCCCTAGGCTTGCCACCGGAGGGTCGGTCTTTGCTTTTAAAGACGGTCAACGCATGAGGAAACATATAAATGGACTGTACATATTCCGCGCGGCTATCGCGTGCCTCAAGCCAGTTGACGGCTGCCTGCCTCGCCGAGGCCCCCAATGGCACCATCCGCTCCTTGCCACCCTTGCCCATTATCACAAGGCTCTCCTGACCCCGGCGAAACTGATCGACCGTCAGCGCCACAAGTTCGGAAACACGTAGACCTGTCGCATAGAGGATTTCCAATAGCGCAACCGCCCGTTGCGCTTGCCAGAAGGGTTGCAGTTTTCCAGCTGCCGCGATGAGAGCCACAACCTCCTGCTCGGACAGGCTTTTGGGAAGGGTAGTCGGCAGTTTTGGATTTTCGATCCAGCGGCAAGCATTGTCGCTGCGGACCCGTTCCTCAACAAGCCAGAACATTATCTGCCGCACCGCACTCAATCGACGCGCTACCGAACGAGCGGACAGGCCATCAGCGTGCCATTCGGCAATCACCGCGCGAAGATGATCTACATTACAGGCGGTAAAGGAGGTGCCCCGAGCAAACAAGGCACGGCCTGCCGCCTCTAGATCGCGACGGTAGGCGGCGATGCTGTTTGGGGCAAGCGCACGGTCAGCTGACATTGCGTCCAGAAAGGTGTCGACGATAGCGATATGTCTGTTAGAAGCTTTTTCCAGCAGTGCAGTCATTCCTATTAGTTTGTATTATCAATGGCGTCTCCGACAACCGAATTTTTCTCAGTGGACCTCGTCACCTCAATTGAACCGTCCCGTGCCTGCATGGTTTCATCCACGACTGCCACTGTCTGGTCCTGCAGAATAGGCGACGAGAACTCCGACATTGGGGGAATCATCTTAGAAAAGCGCGATAGCAAGTGTGTCTTGACGACTTCGGTGGCAAACATAATGCCGGCTCTGGTTTGTCCTATCTCATTCATCGCATTAATTATCACAGCGACATCCTGTGGGTTGATGTCCTGCAGCGGGATATCAGCAAGCGCCCAGCTTGCAAGCAACACGGTCTCAGCAACACGGCGTTTTTCAGCGGCGGAATTCAACGCCCGCAACAGCAGCGGTGAAAGTGGTTGATAGTGCGCACTCTGATTGTCCGGTAAATCAAGCAAATCAAGCCATTCCTGTTCGCCTGGTGCAATGCCAAGCGCCTCAATCACCGGCAGCAGGGTCCAGAGATCCAGATCTGCCAGGGCGCGATGGTTCCATTCACCACTGGCAAGCATCTGCATCAGGGTCCGCGTAGCGGTCGCCTCAGGAGTTGAAAAACCACTGTTGGCAAGAATGGCACTCTCGGGCTGCTGCATTGCAATAAGCATCGCAACAGCAGCAACTGATTGGACACCATTGGCGCTGATCGCCGCATCCAGACCGGAAAAAGTCAGCGCTTCACTCGCCAGCTCTGCATAAAGAGGCAGCATTATTTGCCCATTGCCGGCCACAATATCGGTTTTCATGGCCTGTGCAATCAGCAGCACTCTCGAAGCGCTGGCGTCATCGGCTATGGCACGCCAGGTCATTGCTGTTGTCAAAGGGGACGAAGCGCTGTGATGACGGGCAAGCGCACTTTGAGCAAGCTCTGGCACGGTTGACGCATTGCGCCATAGATTGCCGGCTTCAACTGGGGTGATCAGACCTTTGTTCAACCCATTAAATGTCGAAACTAGCCGCGCATCCGTTCCCAGATAGCGCAGAGCTACTGTTCCCTGCGCCATCTGCGGTGGCAGCACGTCAAGACTATCGAGGCTGATTTCATGATGGGCCACATCCATAAGCACGACATGCAGCGCCTCGACGAGCGCCGGATCGAAGGCCTGCGCCTCAGTACCGCTAAGCATTTTATCGACAAGCGCAAAGAACACCGGATCTTCGACTCCACTTGCCGCCAGAATGTCAGCAGCGAATCTGGCGCTGCTAGCATTATCCTGCACGGAACTGCAAATCACCTTCAATTTATGCCAATAGGGATCAAGTGTAGTTGTGATATAGCTCTCAACGACCGTGCAAGCATCCCTATCAAGACGCTGCATCAACTGGTATTCAACAAGCCATTTTTTCCAGTCAAGCCAGTCTTCATCATTAGGCAGACGCTCCACCATAACGGCAAGGTCATCGGACCGGCCAGCTGCCGACAGCCAGTCAAGCCTCGCCCGCACAAGCGCACGCGCCATCGTTTCTGCGCCAGCCGGTGGGACCGCTTCCCGGGCAACAACTTCGAGGGCGAGCGAGGAAATCGCCCGTGACTGTGGTGCTCGGCTACCATTTTCATAAAGGAATGTCGCGCGTGACGCATCTGTCCCGCGCCAGATCAATTCGTTTAGATTTTCGTTGCCATCTACTTGTTGCCGTATGCCAATGGCGGCAAGCCCAACATCCTCAACCTCTCGTAATCCAATGGTGACTGTAGGCTCTCTAATCACCGCGCTCTTTTCTGCCTTACCCGCTGTGGCGTCCTCTGTTAACGTTCCTGCGGCCTTTTCTTGCACATTTTGAACAGGCGCCGTCGCTGATGACACCGCCTGCTGTGTAATTTGGTCGATGGTGGAGCCTGTTGCCCCATTATCGGTCACGACGTTGAATGAGTCTTCAATGGTCGGCTCTGATTTGCCTTGGGTATTTCCTTTGCTTGTGTTTTCAGATGTTGAGAGACCGAGAAGATTAACCGGCCCATTATTACTAATGATGGCCGTGTTCTGCGCCAAAGTAGAGGTTAGGCTGGAACCAGCAAGGACCGCCACCATAACTACAAAAACGGCAAGGCGGCGCAATCTATTTTGGCAGGTTTTCATCGGAAACCACCTTGTTAATAGCTATGGTCGGCGCTGGAATATTCCAGCTCGACAACGCAAAAAGACTGGCGGCAAAAAGACCGACAATCACAATCACAAAAATTCCAACCCGACTCATGTTCTCTCCACCTGACCTTAGGTTCAGCAAACCGGCCTACAACCATTAAAACACCACAAGAGCATATTTAAAGTTGTTTGTTGTTATGGCATATTTTGTATGGCACAAATATGTCTGCAATTGGGCAAAGATAACAGCCCCATTACAATACTGAGAAAATTACCTCATCAGACCGCTGCCCGCAGATCATCTGTTCCCGACTTGGGGCCAAGGAAACATATTCCATAAATAAGCTAGAACCGGCATAAGGTTGCGTATGCATACCAAACATAAAGACATTAAATCTCGCATTGTCAAACCGATAACTCTCGTGGGTCTGATGGGAAGTGGCAAATCAATGCTTGGCAAGCGTCTTGCGAAACAGCTTGAAATGCCTTTTGCCGATAGTGACAAAGCGATTGAAGAAGCCGCCGGTCTAACCATCAGCGACATTTTTGATATTGCAGGCGATGCAAAATTCCGGGAGATGGAAGAACGCATCATCGCCGAGCTTGTTGCAACGGGGCCGCTTATCCTGGCTACTGGCGGCGGCGCCATTTGCAGTGCCAAAACCGCTGAACTGCTGCTGAAAAAATCTGTGGTCGTCTGGCTGCAGGCAGCACCCGAGACCCTCATGGCACGGATTGGAACAACGGCAACACGGCCGCTGCTGGCCGGGGGTGATCCCCTTGAAAAGCTCCACCGATTGAGGCTTGATCGCCAGAAGCACTATGAAAAAGCCCATATTTATCTGAATACGGATGGATTGAGTGGTGACAAAGCACTGGTGACTTTGATCGAGGCTCTTGACAGCTTTCTGCCAGTCAAATAGGCCATAAGCATCATGGATGACATTATATCTCTTCAAGTTGGCCTTGACGCGCGGTCCTATGATATCAAAATCGGGAATAACCTGATCGCCAACGCGGGCGACTTGCTAGGCGATATCATTGCAGGACGACAGGCAGTCATCGTCTGCGACAGCAATGTGGCATCCCTTTACCTTGACGCGCTTGCGAGCAGTCTTGCAAGGGTTACCCGGCGCTGCGACAGAATTATTGTGCCGGCCGGCGAGACAAGCAAGAATATGAAAGTACTCGCAGATCTGCTGAACGATATCCTCGATTTTGGTGTGGATCGCGGTCTTGTAATAGTTGCTCTGGGTGGCGGGGTTATCGGTGATCTTGTAGGCTTTGCCGCGGCGAGTCTAATGCGCGGCGTTGATTTTGTTCAAATCCCGACATCGTTACTTGCCCAGGTCGACAGCTCGGTAGGTGGCAAGACTGGGGTCAATGCGCCACGTGGCAAGAATTTGATCGGCGCCTTCTATCAACCGCGAGCGGTTCTCGCCGATACCGCTACGCTGGCAACGCTACCGCCTCGTGAACTACGCGCCGGCTATGCGGAAGTGGCTAAATATGGGTTGCTTGGCGATTCTAGCTTTTTCGCTTGGCTGGAAGACAATGGCAAGGCTGTGCTGGATCTTGAGCCGCAAGCCCTAAACCATGCCATAATGACCTCCTGCGCTGCCAAGGCACGGATCGTCGAGGCGGATGAGCGCGAGGCTAAACAGAGAGCGCTGCTCAATCTTGGCCATACATTTGCCCATGCCTTTGAGGTAGAGGCCAACTATGATGGCCGCTTGCTACACGGCGAGGCTGTGGCCGCGGGAATCGGTGTTGCCTTCGCGCTATCAGTGCGAATGGGACTTTGCAAACAAGGTGATTTGGACCGAGTAAAGGCGCATCTTAAAGGACAAAAATTGCCGGGTGACAACAGAGAGCTGATAGCTGGTAATGCGGCTGCGGAAAGATTGATAGCGCACATGCAGAATGACAAGAAAGTGCTCGATGGGAAAATGCGTTTCATTCTAGTCAAGGGCATTGGTGAGGCGTTCGTTGCATCTGATGTGCCACTTGAGTTTGTCCACGAAACGTTGGAGGGTTTGGACTGATGAATGTTGAGATATGGTGGCTGCTTGCCGTCGTCATTCTCTTGATTGTGGCATCAGCTTTTTTCTCGAGTGCCGAAACTGCATTGACAGCAGCCTCGGATGCGCGGATGCGCCAGCTTGCCAGCAAGGGCAACCGGCGGGCGGTTCTCGTTGAAAAGCTGCGCGCCGACCGCGAGGGTCTTATTGGAACAATCCTTATCGGCAACAATGCCGTCAATGTTATCGCTTCCGCTCTCGCCACCTCTGTTGCCATTTCACTTTTTCAGGATGCTGGACTGCTGTGGGCGACACTGACGATGACAGTCGTTCTGGTGATTTTTGCAGAGGTCATGCCGAAGACCTATGCGTTCACCTATTCGGACAAATATGCGCTTGCCATTGCCCCGGCCATCCAAGTGGTCGTGTTTGTCCTTAATCCGCTTGCTGTTGGTCTACGCTTTCTTGCGAGCCAGTTGATTCGAGAAAATGCTGAACAGCAGGCCAACCGCGAGGAAGAGCTGCGTGGCCTTATTGAATTACACGGCGCTGAGGGTGATGCCGACAACCGGGAAACGCAAGCGATGCTCTCTTCAGTTCTCGATCTTAATGAGATCAGTGTTGACGAAATCATGACCCATCGGGCCGAGGTCAATATGATCAATTCTGATGATAATCTTGACAAAATCCTGCGGCAGGTGCTTGCCTCTCCACATACACGCCATCCCGTTTTTTCCGGTAGCCCTGACAACATAATCGGCGTTCTGCATGTCAAGGATCTGCTGCGGGCCATTGGTGATAATGCAAAATCAGATAATGACAGCATCGATCCTAGCCTAACAGTGCAGAACATTGCTGCAGAGCCCTATTTCATTCCCGAGACAACCTTGCTGTTTGATCAACTGCAAGCGTTTCGCGCCCGACGTGAGCATTTTGCAGTGGTTGTCGATGAATATGGAGATTTGCAGGGCATCGTCACACTTGAGGACATTCTTGAGGAAATCGTCGGCGACATTGATGATGAGCATGATGTGGAGCTTGCCGGCCTTACGCCACAGGCTGACGGCTCTTGGATTGTTGATGGTGGCGTCACAATTCGTGATTTGAACCGCACACTCGTCTGGCAGCTGCCAGACGAGGATGCCTCCACAATAGGTGGACTGGTTCTGTTTGAAAGCAGAACAATCCCACGGCCAGGTCAGGAATTTCGTTTTCATGACATCCGGTTCCGCATTCTCAAACGCAGCGGTAATAGGCTGACCAGCCTGCGCCTTTGGGCGACGAAGGAACAATAAAATGGACCCTCTCTATGGAAGCAACCATCCAACTGACCTGAGCCAGCCTGCGGAGCGCGAGGAGGTTCATAACAGGCGTATCTATTGCAATGGGTTTGTCCGCTGCGATGGGCTGTTTGACATTGAGGCAGAGCTCACCGATCACAAGACATATAGTTTTCCTTCCGATTTCCGTGGCGAGGTCATGCCCAATATGCCGTTTCACCATATGAAAGTGCGCCTTACCATCACTTGTGACTTGGTGATAACGGCAGCTGAGGCCGTTACCATTGCCGGCCCATATGCCGTTTGCCCCATAGCCAACGATGTCTTTGCCAATCTGGTCGGAATTCAGATTGGCCCCGGCTGGCGACGAAAGGTCAGCGCAGCGATTGGTGGTAGGCATGGCTGCACCCATATCACGGAGTTGATGGGACCGGTCGCAACCATCGCATACCAGACCCTGTATGGTGAGGAGTCGCGCAAAGCACGCCGGTCTGGAAATGACAAAACAAAGGATACGAATTCGCGTAACAAGCGTTCCATTGCGCTAGCCAACAGCTGTGTTGCTTATGCCGTCGAAGGCAACTAACGAAAACAAACCATCTAAAAACAATTCATGGTCAGGGCGAGAGGTGCAGTTCAAGCGCGTGAATGCTGCTTGCCAATTCTTCTGCCAGCAAATCATTCACCATTCGGTGTCGTTGCAAACGTGTTCTACCCTTAAATGCGTCGGCTGTCAGGGTGACATGAAAATGTGTCTCACCGCCCTCGCGCCATCCTACATGACCGGCATGATGGTGACTGACATCTTTAACCTCAATAAAACTGGGATTGAGGCCAGATTTTAACTTTGCCGCTATGGTATCCGCCAATGGCATATGCTATCTCCGAGTAGGGAGGTGAGTTGATTGTCTGCTCTGTGCAGTAAGCTAAGATGGAGTCTAATATGAGGCGCCCGAAAATGCCAGAAATTCCGCTGGATAGCGATGACACCAAAAGCGGTGCAAAACGCTGTGCCGCAGACGGCTGCATTGCCGAGGGTATCTATCCGGCGCCGAAGTCACGTCATGAGCTGCGCAATTACTTATGGTTCTGTCTGGACCATGTTCGCGCTTACAATAAGTCATGGAACTATTACGAGGGGTTACAAGGGGCTGCGCTCGAGGCTGAAATCCGTCGTGCAACTACTTGGGAACGTCCGAGTTGGAAATTTGCCACTGGCAAATCTGGCGATGAAATATTTGATGACGCCTTCAGTCTGTTTGAATTTGGAAACCGCGAAGATGACCGACAGCGACGAAAGCTAACTCCAGAGGAAAAACGTGCCTGGCAGATCATGCGGATGAAGCCTGTAGCGGATCTGGAACGGCTGAAAAAACAGTACAAGCAGCTCGCGAAGGAAAATCACCCCGACAGAAATGGGGGTGACGAAAAGGCAGAAGAACGTTTAAAAGAGATTAACT
The DNA here is from genome assembly GCA_902596655.1 of uncultured SAR116 cluster alpha proteobacterium. Taxonomy (GTDB): domain Bacteria; phylum Pseudomonadota; class Alphaproteobacteria; order Puniceispirillales; family Puniceispirillaceae; genus MED-G116. Next base: position 11,248 of record CACJUX010000011.1, read on the forward strand.
TAGCCTATGACCTGATCCGTAAATCATTGAATTCAAAAAGTAGCAACGCCACCCCTTAGACAAATCTATCCACCAAAGCTCAGTTAAGAGTAGGTCCCATCATGTCCAGCGCAAATAAAACCCCACAATCCGTTGCCCATCCATTGGGTGCCCCGGATATAAGTGTAAATGCCCGCGATGTGTTTGGGCTGAACATTGATATGGAAATTACCGCTTTTTCAGAAGCCTCGGATTATGTTCCATCAGTCGACAGCTCCTACCAATTCGACCATGATACGACGCTGGCTATCCTTGCAGGCTTTGGCTTCAACCGCCGCGTTATGATCCAAGGATATCACGGCACCGGCAAATCAACACATATCGAACAGGTTGCCGCAAGGTTAAACTGGCCCTGTATCCGGGTTAACCTCGACAGCCATATTAGCCGTATCGATCTAATTGGCAAGGATGCGATCGTGCTGCGTGATGGCAAGCAAGTGACAGAATTCCGTGAGGGCATTCTACCATGGGCTCTGCAGAATTCTGTGGCGCTGGTCTTTGACGAATATGATGCCGGGCGAGCGGATGTGATGTTTGTGATCCAGCGCGTTCTCGAGGTTGATGGCAAGCTCACCCTGCTCGACAGCAACAAGGTGATCCATCCAAATCCCTTCTTCCGATTGTTTGCTACTGCCAACACCGTTGGTCTAGGCGACACAACGGGCCTATATCATGGCACTCAGCAGATCAATCAGGGCCAGATGGACAGGTGGTCAATCGTTGCGACGCTGAACTATCTCAAGCATGATGACGAGGTGGGTATTGTACGCGCTAAACTGCCCGAATATTCAACCACAGAGGGCGGTGAGACTATTGATGCCATGGTGCGAATGGCTGACATGACGCGCAAGGGCTTCATGGCGGGAGACCTGTCCACAGTGATGTCACCGCGCACAGTTATTACCTGGGCGGAAAACGCCACGATTCTCGGTGATACGACGGTTGCCTTCAGATTTAGCTTCCTAAATAAATGCGATGAAATCGAGCGGCCGACCGTTGCCGAATATTACCAGCGCTGCTTCGGCATTGATTTACCCGAGGCTCCTGTTCGTCAGGCCAACGCAAGCTAGAACAGAGCGATCATGGCCACCGATGACCCAGATCAGCAATTTTTGAAATCCACCGCCGCCGCAATGCGGGCGCTAGCAGGTGGCTGCCAGCATCAGGTGACCTATGCCGGAACTGACACGCATATTGGCGAAAATGATGTGCGTTTGCCAACATTTTCGCCTACAGCTACACCGGCGCAACGGGCAAGCATGCGGGGTGCCGCAGATGGGGCTGCTCTTTGGCTTGCTCACCATAGTCCCGGAACCCACAGGAAATTATGCCCCACACTCGATGGTGCCCGGGCGATTTTCGAGTCTGCAGAGCGAGCCAGAGTAGAAGCCATTGGCGCACGGCAATTGGTTGGCGTCAGCGCCAATCTCGAGGCTGCTCTCAACCAGCGCTATGAAGGCCGACAAATCGAAGCTCCCGGCAGCGCCGACGAGGCGGGTATTGCCGAGGTGGTTCGCCTTCTCTTGCGTGAAAATTTGACTGGCGCAGCGCCACCACAGAATCTATCCATGGTCCTTGATTTATGGCGTCCATGGGTTTCGAGCCGGGCTGACGATTTGATGCAGAAACTCGCCGCCAATATAGAGGATCAAGAAAAATTTGCACAATTGTCGCGTCAACTGATTGGCGCGCTTGAAAGTGATCTAGGCGACTCTAGCTCCGACCAGGATAATGTATCGGACAGCGATGACAAACAGGTTGACGACAGTGACGGCGAGGGCGATCAAGACGGAGAGCAGGAAGCCGTTGGTGATGATCAAAGCGACGGTGAACAAAGCCAGACCATAGATGACTCAGGTGACGCAGGTTCTGCAGAAGATGGCGAGATGGCTGAGACGGATGGCGCAGAGGACGGCATGTCCGATGGAGAGACGCCAAACTCCAACATGCAGGGCCATAATCATGATCGAGGCATCTCCAAAGATGCATACAAGGTATTTGATACGCGCTTCGATGAGGTCGTCGACGCATCTGATCTTTGTGATGAGGAGGAACTCGTCCGGCTGAGGCAAATGCTTGACCGGCATATGGAAAATGTCACCAGCGTTGTGGGCAAGTTGGCTAACCGTCTGCAGCGCAAGCTGATGGCGCATCAGAACCGGTCATGGGATTTTGACCTCGAAGAAGGCATCCTTGATGCCGCCAAACTTCATCGCGTCGTCACCCAGCCACTCAGCCCGCTGTCATACAAACAGGAACAGGACACGAAATTCCGCGACACCGTTGTTACCCTGCTGCTTGACAATTCAGGCTCGATGCGCGGCAGACCAATCACTATTGCAGCCGTTACTGCAGATATTCTTGCCCGCACTCTGGAACGCTGCGGCGTGAAAGTCGAGGTTCTTGGTTTCACTACCAGAGCCTGGAAGGGAGGTCAGTCACGCGAGCTTTGGCAGCAGGCTGGTAAACCACCTGCCCCCGGCAGACTCAATGATTTGCGGCACATCATTTACAAATCTGCCGATGCTCCCTGGCGTCGCGTAAAAAAGTCACTGGGGCTGATGCTTCGTGAGGGCATTCTAAAAGAAAACATTGACGGTGAAGCGCTGTTGTGGGCTCATGAGCGTCTGCTGGCACGCACTGAGGAACGAAGGATCATGATGGTCATCTCCGATGGTGCACCCGTTGATGATTCAACCTTGTCGGTCAATAGTGGAAGCTACCTCGAAAAACATCTTCGTGATGTCATCAGCTATATCGAATCAAAATCGCCTGTGGAATTGCTGGCTATTGGCATCGGTCATGACGTTACGCGCTATTACCGGCGCGCAGTAACAATCACCGACGTCGACCAGCTGGGCGGAGCCGTTGTTGGTCAATTGATAGATCTGTTTGACGAGGACGTAACGCAACGCGGTAGGCGGGTCGCTTGATTCCCGCTTCATAATAGTCGTTGGCAACCCCAAAGAAAATTGGGATTATTTTACAGCGTATGGGACTGGCCTATTGGGCCTTCCTGGCCACCAAAATTTCTCGCTTCAACGCTTTTGCCTCATCGGCAAGTTCAGCATTTCGCGCCTGCATCAAAAAGGCGTCTAGCCCACCGTGCTTTTCGATAGTCCGCATTGCGCTTGTTGACAGCCGTAAGCTGACTTTTCTCCCCAGAATATCGCTTTGGATGCTGGCATGCTGCAGGTTGGGAAGAAACCGACGCCGTGTACGATTGTTCGCATGGCTAACATTGTTACCCGACATGACGGTCTTACCAGTGATTTGACAGCGTTTGGTCATGACATTGAATCCCTAAAACCGTGGGCTTTACATCCCTTAAAATATGAAGCGTGGGTATAGGCCAGCCATGGCCGAAGGTCAACACAGAAATCGTTAGTCGTCTGTCAATTGCGGGTTTACGGAAGAATTACCATACTCAAGGCGGCCAACACATTTGGATCCAAATGTCCGTTTTGATAGCAAAAGCACAACGACTGCTCTCGCAGTTATATATTTAGGATAGTAATGATGCACTTTTTCAGCAGGAAGCGATCAATCTGGATGAATTCTGCGAGGCGGTAAATGCCTTCAGGCTGCATTCCAGCCTGGCCTTAGCAGCGCGTATTACGGCTCCGGCCTATTTCCGCATTTTCGACGAGTTGGACAATCCGCCCTTCGCACGTTTTAACCATAGCGCATCAAACAGTATTTAGGGGCCATAATTTAGGGGCCATATTCTATCACCAATAAAGTTTTGGATCTGCCACCTGCAATCCGGCGCTTTGCGCCAGATGAAACGCATGACTGATGGCCTCTCTGGCGTCAGGGATTTGTCCTGATGCCGATGCCACATCTCCATAGCCATCAAATTCCATAAATAGTTTCATTTCAGAAAGGATGGATGCGGGTAGGTCCAGGCCATTAAACGCAAGACCCGTGTAGAGCTGAACGAGATCAGCACCGACAAGCAGCTTTGCATAAGCCTGCCAGCCGCTGGCAACACCACCAACGCCGATCACCGCCAATTGTCCTTTGGCAAGGGCCGCCACCTCAGCGAGAATCGCCGTTGACATCGCAAACAATGGCGCGCCCGACAGTCCGCCCCGCTCGTCTGCATCTGGGGATGATAGCTCCTCTGGGCGGGCCACCGTCGTATTTGTCGCAATAATGCCGTCCACATTATGATCAACGCAGCACGCAATAATCTTTCTGATTTCCGTGGTCTGGAGATCAGGCGCCATTTTGAGAAACAACGGAATTTTCTTTCCCGAGTCAGCAAGGCCCGATCTGCCAGCTAAAAGTACATGCTGCAACAGCTGATCCGCTTGAAGGTCGCGAAGTCCCGGAGTGTTTGGTGAGGAAATATTAAGCGTTACATAGTCAGCAAATGTGGCAAGACGTGCTACAGCAACATGATAATCCTCAATCGGGTCTGCACTGGTTTTATTGGCACCTACATTGACTCCCAGAACAGCGGGGCGTTGATTGACCGCAGCCAAATTCCGGGCGGCATGTTCCATGCCATTTCCATTGAAACCGTAGCGGTTGATCACACCCTGATCCACGGGCAGGCGAAACACCCGCGGCCGCGGGTTGCCCGGTTGCGGCAAAGGCGTGACAGTGCCGATTTCAACATGGCCAAACCCAAGGCGTGTGGCCCCAGAAAAACATTCGGCATTCTTGTCAAAACCTGCCGCTAACCCCAGCGGATTGTCAAAGCGGATGCCAGCAACCGTTAGTGGCATTGAAGGCACATCTGGCTTTGGGCCAATATTTAATCGCAATGTCTGCACCGCCGCCCAATGTGCCGCTTCCGCCGGCAAGAGACGCGCCAGTGGCGCGAACGCGCGCCACATCATTCTTCAGCCCCTGCTTTGTCGGCAAGTTTGCCGTCGAGCGCATCTGTCAACAACAGGCGGGTTTTCTCACGTCCATAGAGAGCAAAAAATGATCCCATGCGCGGCCCTTCAGGCTGTCCAAGCAGCACCTGATAGAGGCATTGAAACCACTCGCGCAGATTCTCATAGCCAGCTGCCTTGCCGGTGGCGTAAACAGCAGACTGGATGTCCTCAGCCGGAGCATTATCTGCAAGCGCATCCAACGCAGCAAGCAGGGCCGCAATATGCGCGCCTTCGGTTTTAGTCGGCAGACGGTAGGTCTTAGTCGGACGAACCAGGTCCTGATAGTAATTTACAGCATAACCGATTAAACGATCCAACTCAGGATGTATCTCGGCAGTAACACCCGGGGCGTATTCACTGACATATCCCCAGACAACAGACGGTTCATCCGCCAGACAAACCGCCGCCAAATTGAGCAGCAGGGTGAAGGTGACAGGCAGCGCCGTTTCTTCAGGAACACCGCTATGGATGTGCCATACTGGATTCTCCATCTGGGCCGGCCTGTCCTGGTCAGTAATCTTTGTGCGATGCTGGTAATATTCATCCACTGTCTTTGGAATGACGTCGAAATGCAGCCGCTTGGCACGCTTTGGCTGGTTATACATGAACAGCGAAAGCGACTCCGGGCTGCCATAGCGGAGCCATTCGTCTATTGTAAGGCCATTGCCCTTGGATTTAGAAATCTTTTCACCATTCGCATCAAGAAACAACTCGTATGAAATGCCAACTGGCGGCGTGCCACCAAGTGCCCGCATGATTTTTGATGATTGGGCAACTGAGTCAATAAGATCCTTGCCACTCATCTCATAATCAACGCCAAGAGCAAACCAGCGCATTGCCCAATCAGCCTTCCATTGGAGCTTGCAGGCACCGCCGATCACCTTTGTCTCAATCTCGGAACCGTTGTCGGGATGAACATAGGTGATGCTGTCATGGGCAACATCGCAGGCAATAACTTTGGACTGCAGCACCTTGCCACTATCAGGGCAGATCGGAAAAAACGGACTGTAGGTGGCGCGTCGCTCAGCACCAAGCGTCGGCAACATAATTTTCATGATTGCGTCATAGCGATCAAGAACGGTGCGCAGGGCATCGTCAAAATCACCTGCCTTATAACATCGTGTCGAACTGACAAATTCATAATCAAACCCGAAGGAGTCCAAAAACGCCTGCAATCTCGAATTGTTGTGATCACCAAACGATGGCGCCGTACCAAAGGGGTCTTTCACTGCGGTCAGAGGCATGTCCAAATAGGGAATCAATTGATCTGGGTCTGGCAAATTCGTAGGGATCTTGCGAAACCCATCCATATCATCGGAAAAACAAATCAATCTTGTTCTTGCACCTGTCATTGTTTCAAAGGCATGGCGCACCATTGTCGTGCGCACAACCTCGCCAAAGGTACCGATGTGCGGCAGCCCAGATGGACCATATCCAGTTTCAAAAACCACCTCATCCTTGCCACCTATTTTCTCAAGCCTCTGGAGCAAATTGCGGGCTTCGGCGAAAGGCCAGGCCCTCGCATCACTGGCGATCTCCCTCAGGGTAGAAACAGCTTCTTTCATATCCGGTTTTCCAAGTTCTTTTATCTGAGTTTTACCGTCCAAAATCCGTATCCAGATTAAACTGGCCACAAAGGTCGGCTACCATATGCCGCAAATTGTGGATACAGGCAAGCCGTACTGGTAGCCAGCCCAATTTAGCACTATATCTGGCAAATGGAGAACAACACCAACAGCCTCTCATTAAGGGCCTCTTCATCTTCCCCAGACGGGACCACAATCAAGGTTCCCCAGCTGCATAGCGTGCCTGTTCTTTATCCGCATGGCACACGTATCATCTGGATCACACAAGATGGTGAGATCACGGTGCGTGACAGGCAGGCTGTCGTTGCGGAATTGGCGCTTGGCCCACCGCTAGTTTGCCATCGCCGCTGGAGCGAAGCGCGAAGCGGGGTTGAGATCACCAGCTGTCTTGATCTGATGGAATTATTTGCTTTTGCCCGGCCAGCCCGATTCTGTTTGCCAACGCCGGCCGGGCTTGCTGCCCAGCTGTCATTGCCACGCCCGCATTCTGCTGAGGACATGGCGGCGATGCTGCCTACGGCAGCCTTTATGCTCTTGGATGAACTAGCTCTACTTGAGGGCCACGCCCATGAAGAGGCTGCTGGTATTGCCGGGATGATGGGGGCTGGTGGCTGGATGTGGGGGCAATTGATTCAGACACATATGGGGCTGAAAGCGGCGCGGCCAGCGCCGCCTGACGGCATGCACGCTGCAATATGGCGCCGGCTTCCCGAATTCACCGATTACGCACCGACAACCCAACCCGGAAGTGACCCAATCCTTCCCGACGCAGCGCGTGCGCGGCTTGGACACATGTTGGCGGGCGTTTCCGAAACGCGCGAAAGCCAAGCGGATTTCGCGGCAGCTGTAACGGCAAGTTTTGACCGACCCGATGCTGGGCCCAGTCCAGCGCTTGTCCTTGCAGAGGCCGGAACAGGAACAGGCAAAACACTCGGATATCTCGCACCTGCAACCTTGTGGGCGGAACGTAATGGTGCCGCAGTCTGGATTTCAACCTATACCCGTACACTTCAACACCAGATTGCCAGTGAATTGTCCCGCCTTTATCCAGATGCAACCGAGCGCTCCAAAAAGGTTGTTCTGCGCAAGGGCCGCGAAAATTATCTTTGTCTGCTTAATCTTGAGGAAGCATTGATCCAGATGCCTGGCCAGCCGCGGCGCGCAATCGCACTTGGGCTAATGGCTCGTTGGGCCGGCGCCAGTGATGATGGTGATCTGACTGGGGCCAGCTTTCCAGCCTGGCTGACGGATCTTCTCGGGCGACCACAGACCGCGGGCCTTGCCGACCGGCGCGGCGAATGTATCCATGCCGCGTGCCAGCATTACAACAAATGCTTTGTTGAAAAATCCATGCGGCGGGCCAAACGGGCCGATATTGTTGTCGCCAATCATGCACTTGTGATGATAAATGCCGCCTATGCAGGACATGATGATAAACACCAGCCAACACGCTATGTCTTCGATGAGGGGCATCATGTTTTTGACGCCGCGGACAACGCCTTTGCCGCCTATTTAAGCGTCCAGGAAACAGCCGAATTGCGGCATTGGGTGCGCGGTGCTGAAGACGGCCGAAGGGGACGAGCCCGAGGTCTGAAAAAACGGCTTGGGGAATTGCTTGCCGATGACGAGGCTGGGCTTGTTGATCTCGATGCGGCGTTAGAAGCGGCGCGGCAGCTACCCGGACAGGGTTGGTCAAAACGGCTGTCAAATTTTCAGCCAACAGGGCCAGCTGAAACCTTTTTCATGCATCTGCGCAACGCTATTTATGGTCGTGTTGCCGATACCCAGAGTCCTTATGATATCCAGGCACAATTGCATCCAGCTGGTGATGACATCACTGTGGCTGCTTTTGCCTTTAAAGATATTCTCATTCAATTGGGCGCGCCCCTGCACAGCCTCGTCAAACGGCTGAAGACGACTCTGAATGACAAGGCCGAGGAGCTGGAAACATCGCAGAGAGCGCGCATTGAGGGTGCTATTCGTGGTCTTGAGCAGCGCGCTTCGGGACCGGTTGCCGCCTGGCAATTGATGCTTGCCGACATTGCCAGCGGACCACGCGACGGTTTTGTTGACTGGATGCAGATTGACCGGATAGATGGGCAGGATCGCGACATTGGTGTGGCACGGCATTGGCTTGATCCAACCATCCCCTTCGCCACCGCCGTTCTTGAACGTGCCCATGGTGTCACCGTTACCTCAGCAACGTTGCAAGACCAGGCTCCACGGCGCAACCATGACGACCCCGTGTCATCAGCAGGCGTACCACCACATGATGGTTGGCAGTCGGCATTGGCACTAACCGGGGCCATCCATCTCAACCATCAAAGCCTAAGGGCGTCTTTTGCCTCACCCTTTGACTATGCGCGCCAGACAAAGATACTCGTCGTAAATGATCTGGAACGCGATAGGCCGGAAGCCACCGCCGCCGCAATGGCTGGCCTTATGAAAACGGCGGGCGGGGGTGGCCTTGGGTTGTTCACCGCCATCCGGCGACTGAAAGCTGTCTATCCGGCACTGCTTGCGCTGCTGGAGGAAGCTGACCTGCCTCTCTATGCACAGCATATCGACCGGATGAATCTCCAAACTTTGCTAGCGATGTTCCGCGAGGAACCCGAGTCCTGTCTGTTGGGAACGGACGCGGTGCGCGACGGTATCGACGTTCCCGGTTCAGCCCTGCGGCTGATAATCTTTGATCGGATGCCCTGGCCGCGCAGCGATGTTCTGTTTCAGGCACGCGCCAAATGGCAGGGGCGAGACGCTTGGACTGAACGGATCGCCCGACTAAAATTACGACAGGCTTTTGGGCGTTTGATCCGCAATGCCAATGACCGGGGGGTTTTTGTCATGCTCGACAGCCGGTTACCAACTCGGCTGACCTCCGCTTTTCCACTTGATGTCGAAGTTGAGCGCATCGGCCTTGCTGAAGCTATAGGCATTACGGGCAGCTTTCTCAGCGAATAATCTCAGAACAAAAAAGCCGGGGGACACCCCGGCTTTTTATCACTTTAATGATGGAATTAGACTTAGAAGCCCATACCACCCATGCCGCCCATGCCGCCCATGTCAGGCGCTGCTGGCATTGGCTCTTTTGGCTCAGGCTTTTCTGCTACCATGGCTTCGGTAGTTACAAGCAAGCCCGCGACAGACGCTGCATTCTGCAACGCAGCGCGCACAACCTTTGTTGGATCGATAACACCGGCCTTGATCATATCACTAAACTCACCGGTTTTGGCGTCAAAGCCGACGTTGTCGTCTTTGCCTTCCAAGAGCTTACCGACAATGACTGAGCCTTCTTCGCCAGCGTTTTCAGCGATGTGCCTTGCCGGCGCTTGAATCGCACGGCGGACTATCTCGATACCCACCTCTTGGTCACGATTTGCAGGTTTTAAGGACTCTAGAGACGCTGTCGCCCGCACGAGTGCAACACCCCCGCCAGGAACTATGCCCTCTTCCACTGCCGCACGGGTTGCGTGCATTGCGTCATCAACACGGTCCTTGCGCTCTTTAACCTCAACTTCGGTTGAACCACCGACTTTGATCACAGCAACACCTCCGGCCAGTTTAGCCAGACGTTCCTGCAGCTTTTCACGGTCGTAATCGGATGTACTTTCCTCAGCCTGCGAACGGATCTGGGTGCAACGAGCTTCAATCTCAGTCTTTGCACCAACACCGTCCACAATTGTTGTCTCGTCTTTGGTGATTTCAACACGCTTGGCCGAACCCAGCATGTCAAGCGTCAGGCCATCAAGTGAGATTCCAACTTCCTCTGACACTACAGTGCCGTTTGTAAGAATGGCGATATCCTCAAGCATGGCCTTGCGGCGGTCACCAAAACCAGGTGCCTTAACAGCTGCCACTTTCAGACCACCACGTAGACGATTCACAACAAGAGTGGCCAAAGCCTCACCTTCGATATCCTCAGCAATAATAAGCAACGGACGACCAGACTGGACGACCTTTTCAAGAATCGGAAGCATGTCCTGAAGGTTGGAAAGTTTCTTCTCATGAAGCAGTATATATGGCTCTTCAAGAACAGCCCGCATCTTTTCCGCGTCCGTCACAAAATATGGTGATAGGTAACCACGGTCAAATTGCATACCTTCCACAACATCTAATTCCGTGTCTAAACTTTTGGCTTCCTCTACGGTTATCACGCCCTCATTACCAACACGCTCCATTGCTTCGGCAATCATCTTGCCGATTTCTTCCTCGCCATTGGCTGAAATTGTACCAACTTGAGCAACTTCGTCTGAGGTTGAAATTTTATTAGAACGCTTGACTATCGTGTCGACAACAGCGTCAACAGCCATATCCACACCACGTTTTAGATCCATTGGGTTCATGCCAGCGGCCACAGCTTTTGCTCCCTCTTGAGCGATGCACTGCGCCAAGACGGTAGCCGTTGTCGTTCCATCACCGGCAACATCATTTGCTTTGGATGCCACTTCCCGAACCATCTGTGCACCCATGTTTTGAAACTTGTCCTTGAGTTCAATGTCTTTTGCAACAGTCACTCCGTCTTTGGTAATACGAGGAGCACCAAAGGATTTTTCTAAAACTACATTCCGACCCTTGGGACCGAGTGTGACCTTTACGGCATTGGCAAGAGTGTCGACACCCTCAAGCATCTTTGTCCTTGCGTCTGAGCCGAATTTGACTTCTTTAGCAGCCATTTTCTTTATTCCTTCTTTCGTGTCTTTGTGTCAAAACCTTGATGATGACGAACTATTCAATGATGCCCATGATATCAGATTCCTTCATAATGAGGTAATCTTCACCATCAATCTTAACTTCGGTACCCGACCATTTGCCGAATAAAACGCTATCGCCAGATTTTACATCCAAAGGCTGTATTTTACCTGTTTCATCTCTGGCGCCTGCGCCAACAGCAATGATCTTGCCTTCCATTGGCTTCTCTTTTGCGGTGTCTGGGATAATAATTCCACCTGCAGTCTTTTCTTCGGATTCCATCCGTTGAACGACGACTCGGTCGTGAAGGGGCCTAAACTTCATGCCTGTTTCTCCTCCAAAGGGGTTGTTAGAAAGTAGATTTAGCACTCAGTAACGTAGAGTGCTACGTCCCGGCTGCCTATGTGAGCGATGAGAACGAATTTGTCAAGTGATATGCTTATTATTTTTAAGCGACTCCGAGTTTCCGCTGCAATGCAGACGAGGACGTCGTATATTGAAACCGGATTCGCTTTTCCGGATGCACAATCCCATGTGCAGCATGCGCCATTAGTGCAGCCTCATGAAACCCAGAAAGAATAAGTTTCAGCTTGCCCGGATAGTGGTTGATGTCACCGATGGCGAAAATGGATGGGGTGGAGGTCTCAAAGCGTTCGGTGTCCACTGGGATAAGATTTTCTTCAAGATTAAGGCCAAAATCGGCAATTGGTCCCAGCTTCATGGTCAGGCCATAAAAGGGCAGGAGCACATCCGCTGGAATTGCTGTTGGTGCATCGGCACCAGATGACTGAACAAGAACATGGCGGAGATATCCATCCGTATCACCGTCCAGTCCCTTGAGCTGGGCAATCGTCAGAACAACCTTACCTTCATCAACTAGTGCCCGCATTTTTGCCACCGTGTCCGGCGCGCCCCGAAAATCATCGCGGCGGTGAACAAGAGTTACCGACGCCGCCAGATCTACCAAATTCACCGTCCAATCAAGCGCTGAATCTCCACCTCCAGCAATCACTAGATGCTTGCCGGCAAGCGCGTCTCGCTGGCGCACAGCATATTGAACACCGCCGGTCGCCTCAAAAACATCAAGATTATCCAGCGGTGGTCGTTTAGGAACGAAAGACCCACCACCCGCTGCGATCACCACAACAGGCGCGCAGATGGTTACCCCGTCGCTAGTTGTTAGCTGCCAATTGCCATCAGGCAGGCGCGACAGCGCCTGCGCCATCTGTCCATAATGAAACACTGGATTAAAGGGGGCGATCTGGTCCATCAGCCGGTCGGTGAGTTCCTGACCCGTGCAGACTGGAAGCGCGGGTATGTCATAAATTGGCTTTTCAGGATAAAGCTCAGCGCATTGCCCGCCTGGTTTATCGAGGATATCGACAAGATGACAACGCAAATCAAGCAAACCCAGCTCAAAAACGGCGAACAGCCCCACCGGACCTGCGCCTATAATAATGATGTCGGTTTCATGTGTGCCAGCCATAAAAAATCTTTCTACTTTTATTTATTGTTGGACGGACATAGCCCTTACGCTACCTAAACGCAAGGTCATATCGGAATTTTGCCAGGTCTACACCTGCCCTACCTCTGTCCAACCTCACCTGGGCGACCAGGTGCGGATTATTGGCCTAGCTCGGGATAATATGCCCGCTCGCCACAACCGGGGGATTAGAGGAACGGCAGCTTCTCAGGCGTCGCCCTAGAAAACCAGCGTACATCGATAAATAAATAAAATACACACCGCAACTACATCCTCTGCCGACAAGTTCTGCTGGATATCGGTGACAGGCATATCCTCACTGGGCTCCAGCTGCAGGCGGAGACGGCGGTAAATCCACCAATGCTCCCTCCGTGTCAGACACAGCCTCACTCAGTACCAAGCTATGCTGCGTAGGATCGGCCACAGGCTGATGATAAGCCCATCTGTCGGCGGGCCATGCAGGTTTTGGCAAGATAGGCGTTAGCAGTTGTCGACGTCAAACAACTCTTCAAGACACAACAGCTCATCATCATTGATCGCGCCCAACGCCGTCTGCCCTTCATGCTAAATGTTTAAATCACAAGTTCCTTAAGCGCAGGCACTGCCGAATTCAGCCTTTGTCGCCAAATCACAATCCCGCAGCACCTTCATGAGCCGTTAGCCGCAAGCGCTTCCAGATCGCGACAGTTGCGATCGGACAATCTGCCTGCTGTGGCGAAGATTTTGCTCACAACTTGCGTATCGGCATCCTTGCAGCCAGAAAAATACGTTCTCATAAGTCTGTAATGGATTCAGTTGTCGTATGGAACCGAGATTTAATTCTTTCAATAGTTTTCAAAAAATGCTTTTGATCCGCATTTGTAGCAAATCTAAAAACCCACAGCTCTGGGCAGAAAGCCTGCGGCAAAGCGTCGATTTGCAGACAGTGGATCTTATTGCTATTCACAAAGTGCATTAATTGTGAATCCATCGATTGAGGTCTATCCATGCTCGCTTCCCCTATCCAAAAGACTTTTTCAGTAAATGATAGCGGTCCAATCGTGGTCTGGCTTTTGATCATGGCACTGCTCGTCGCCGTTATGGTGGTCATTGGCGGCATTACCCGTCTCACCGGCAGTGGATTGTCAATGATGGAATGGCGACCGCTCATGGGAACATTGCCCCCGATGAGCGCAGCCGAATGGGATCGGGTCTTTGCGTTATACAAGGCGTCACCTGAATATAATGCGGTCAATTTTGGCATGGACCTCGCTGGCTTCAAGACGATTTTCTTCTGGGAATATTTTCACAGACTCTGGGGGCGGTTGCTTGGCGTCGCCTTCGCCCTGCCCCTGCTCAGCTTCTGGATGATGGGGCGGATACCCTACGGTTTTGGCAGCCGTTTTCTTGTGATCTTGGTTCTCGGCAGTTTCCAAGGCGTCATTGGGTGGTGGATGGTAAAATCCGGTCTCAGCGAGGAAGCCAGAGTGTCGCAATATCGCCTCGCAACACATCTTGTCATGGCACTTTTAATTTTCAGCCTGCTTATCTGGACTGCATTGGATATTCGCGATGGCAGATCGCCTTTGCCCCGCGGTTACACTGCGGCGACCATCGGCACTGTTGGCCTCACAATTCTAGCGGGAGCTCTGGTCGCCGGCATGGATGCCGGCCTTCTCTATAATGAGTATCCGCTTATGGGGCCAAAACTCATTCCGATCGAATATGGCGAACAGGGACTTTTTGACCCATTTGAAAACCCAGCATCGGCGCAATTCCATCACAGATGGATTGCAGTTTTAGCTGTCATAGCCGTTCTTGGCCTAACGTTCATTGCAAAGAAGACCAACCTTAGCAGCGGACCGGCCTATTTTGCGATGGTGGCAGTAGCAGTGCAGTTCCTGCTAGGGATCACCACTTTGCTCCATGGCGTACCAGTGGCTCTCGGTGGCCTGCATCAGGCTGGTGCTGTGATTTTGCTTGGCAGTGTGATATGGCTCTCGCATGGGCTTTCACGCACTCGCTGACGCAGCGGCTTTGTCACCGGTGACAGCGTGGTGCTAGTCGCTCTTCGACTTGATAACCGGCACACGTCGAATATACAAGTCAGCAAGCGCGACATCATCCACTGCTGACGGCGCAGCCATCATTAGATCCTCGGCCTTGCCATTCATCGGAAACAGGATAACCTCACGAATATTAGGCTCATTCGCAATTAGCATGACAATTCGGTCGATGCCAGGGGCAATGCCACCGTGCGGCGGTGCGCCAAAGCGGAAAGCGTTAATCATTGCCGGAAATTTCTCATCAACAACACTGTTTTCATAGCCGGCAATCTCAAAAGCCTTGTACATGACTTCAGGTAGATGATTCCGGATTGCCCCAGAGGACAGTTCGATGCCATTGCAGACAAGGTCATATTGCCACGCCTTGATCTCGAGTGGATCCATGTTTTCTAGCGCCTCCATGCCTCCTTGCGGCATGGAAAAAGGATTGTGCGAGAAATCAATCTTGCCTGTTACTTCATCCAATTCGAACATTGGAAAATCGACAACCCACGCAAATTTGAAACTGTCTTGATCGATCAGGCCCTGATCCTCACCAATCTTTACTCGGGCACGTCCAGCCAGACTTGCCGCCTCATTGGCCGGAGCGCAGGCAAAAAACACAGCATCACCGTCACCAACACCAGCGGCCACGCGAATCTCTTCTGCCTTCTCTGCACCAACCGCCTTTGCGACCGGACCCCTAGCCTCTCCATCGCCATAAATGATATAGCCCATGCCCGGGGCGCCTTCGGACTGTGCCCAGCTATTCATCCTGTCAGCGATAGCCCGACTGCCACATTTTGGGCCGGGTACGGCACGCACAACGGCGCCCTTTTCCACATTCTTGGCAAAAATTGAAAATCCCGAATCACGGAAAATCTCGGTGACATCGGTGATTTCGAAAGGTACTCGCAAGTCCGGCTTGTCATTGCCATATTTGAGCATCGACTCCGCATAGGGAATGTGTACAAACTCACTGTCGATGGACTTATCAGAAAATTCTTCAAACACCCCCCTGATAACCGGTTCAACAGCATCAAAAACATCCTGCTGTTCGACGAAGCTCATCTCAAGGTCAAGCTGGTAGAATTCGCCCGGACTGCGATCCGCACGGCTATCCTCATCACGAAAACAGGGGGCGATCTGGAAATAGCGGTCAAAGCCGGACACCATGATCAACTGTTTGAACTGCTGGGGTGCCTGCGGCAGCGCGTAAAATTTTCCTGGATGCAGCCTTGCTGGCACAAGAAAATCACGCGCCCCTTCGGGAGAGGAGGCTGTTAGAATGGGAGTCTGGAATTCAGTGAAGCCAAGGGCGACCATGCGGCCCCGAATTGACTGGATAATCTGGGCGCGCAGCATAATATTGTCGTGTGGGCGCGTTCGGCGCAGGTCAAGAAAACGATACCGCAATCTCGTTTCCTCACCTGAATTCTCATCAGAATTGACCTGCAACGGCAAGGTATCTGCTGCCGACTGCACCGAAAATTTCTCGATCCGCACTTCAATATGGCCGGTCGGCAAGCTGGTATTGATGGTCTCATCACTGCGTTTCAACACTTCACCCGTTACCGTCACGACTGACTCAAGGCGCGCTGACTCAACCATTTCAAAGCACGCGTCCGAGGAGTCAATTACACATTGCGTCAGGCCATAATGATCACGCAAATCGACAAAAACCAGTTGACCATGATCACGCTTGCGATTGATCCAGCCCGACAGCCGGACTTCTTCACCAACATTGGCCTCGGATAATTCAACACAAGTGTGGGAACGGTAAGCATGCATGGTCATGGCTCCAGAAAAGCCCCAGAAGGGGAGTAAAAACGGCCGCAGTATGCAAATTATAAACCGAGACTGCAACCGGCATTTCACTAGGGCTCAAGTGGCGTCATAACTTGTGTTGCAGAGATATTTCCGACGGCTCCGGCAAGATTTGTGACGATCAGCATCACCAAGATTTTCAGGAATGTCAGGCCAAGGCTGGCCCAGTGCCTGTTGCATCACCACCGAGTCAAATGGCCATCCGGATTTCTTCACAAGTGCCTGTACCATCGTCGCGACATGGTCAGTTTCTGTTCTACAGCATCCGCTGATGATACTTACGCCCATGTCAAGGGCAAACAGCGTATAGTCGGCCATCAATGTCGGCATAACATGATAGTGAATTGCGCCCCCTTCACAGGAGGGAATGCCGCAATTGCCATTGGCGATAAGCCTAGTGTCAATATGTATCTGCCCCATACTGGCATTCCAGTGCAACAATTCTGCAGGGCCAATGCCACATTTCGCGCAATGGAAATCAACCTTTTTGGCATTGCCAAAAACCGAAAATCCTGCGGCAAGTCTCCTATCATGGACCTCGCCAGCGTATTTAGGGCCATGGTTATCGCAACAGGCAAACCGGTTGCTTTTGCCGCCTCAAGCGCAACGGTGATTTTCTTAGTGCTGGACACGCTATCAATCCACAGCATGTCCACGCAACCATCTGCAAAAGCGTTCGCCTGTGAGGCAAAACATCTCGCGTTGTTTCATGGGTCAACGCACCCATCGGCTCAACAAACTCAACAGTTGGACTCATCAAACCAGCAACAATCAGGCGGTGCTCCTGCCTGTCTTCAGCAGCATCAGCTGACGTGCGAGCGAGACAGTCAGCAGCAGCGTTGAGCTAGACGATACGGTCCTGCGCCTCTTGCAGCTTCAGACGCAACACTTCACCGCCGAATGAATTAGTCAGCACACGATCAGCGCTCCAAAAAACAAAGTGTGAAGACCGATGATATCGTCCCGTCTTTCGACATTTCACAGCTCAGGCGGGTAGCTGGTTTCCAGACCATGCATAAACAGGTTGATACCAGAAGCTCAGTCAGCCAAAAGAAATTCTTTTAAGCAAGATTTCCATCAAGTGCCGAATGTTTCAATGCCAGTCCTTTTTAACCTGTCTGTATTGTTCGACGCGTTGCCCGCCGCCGCACACCAGTCGCAGCGACGCGCCTTGCCCGCAATTCATTCAGTAGAACACTTTGTTCATCTGCTGACATACCCGGCCAGGCGGCGATCTCCCTGCGAGTCCGATAACAGCCTAGGCACAGCCCTTTTTCCGCATCCATCTGGCAGACCGAGATGCAGGGAGACACCAGCTTCGCCTGAGTCTGACTGTCATCCATAACGCAATCTACCTCGCGAAAGCGTGCCTGCACCCCCTTATCAGGCAGCGCGGCTTTCGTCCTGATCGTCGAGCATAATCTCATTTAACACATCGAGACCAGCGACAATGTCATCCGTATTGGTGACAGCCAGATTTTTAGCCCGGGCAACGTTTGCGCCATCGACAAATTCAGGATAGCTCATATCGACAATGTCGAGGATCTTGATTGCATCGGCAATGATGAGCACGGGCATGTTTTCGCGAAGAAACGCCTTCAGGATCCGCTTCGCGTGAACCTCTGACGAGAGTTTTTCGATATGTCGATAGCCCTGTGGAATGATCAAGGCGTCATAATCAACGGCAAGTGTAGTTGAGAGCGTTGAATCCACCGGGTAGGGCATACCCCAGCCGGTGCCACTCCAAGCATTGGTAAGACCAGCGTCTCTTGAAATGATCTTCAATTTTGCATTTGCCGACAGCATCGCCTTTTGGATTGCGATAAAATTGGCCTCGTCAAAGCCACTGGCCACCATAAGGCCAACTGTTTTGCCAGCAAAATTTGCCATTCGCATAGGTAAATTCCTTTTTTCGTGTTTGTGACTGCTGCGCGAATATCCATACCGGCGCCCCAATAATCACCGCCTGCAAGGCAGTGGACATGGCGCGGGAACATTTATTTACATCGGTGCGCGGGTATAACGCGTCAAGCTGAAATGTTCAACCCCGATATCTGTAGTTTGTCGATCGCATTGCACATCCAATTTTTTTTAACCGCATCGCCGCCAGTCAGAGATCTGCATCGAAAAGGAATTCTTGTTTATACAGCCTTTCAGAGGGTTGGTGCCCGTAAACACACTTCGTTTTTACGTCATATTGAGTTGCTTTTGCCTGGTAATTTAGCCATATACAAACGTGGGTTCCGATTTTGGCAAACGATTAGCCGACAGGTGTGTAGTAATGACTCCCTACGATGACAGCAACACGAAAGCCCTGAAGGCCAAAATGCCGGGCCAGGCGCATGGCGACGCAGGACCCACTCAGTCCGAGGCCGAGGCTGCAGTTAAAGTGCTATTGCGATGGGCCGGTGACGACCCTAGCCGTGAAGGATTAATCGGGACACCTGGACGCGTCGCACGCGCTTGGAAGGAATTCTGTGTAGGCTACACCGAAGATCCAGCTTCTCTACTGAGCAGCACCTTTGAAGAAGTAGAGGGCTATGACGACATGGTGATGTTGCGCAACATCCGGCTGGAAAGCCATTGCGAGCATCATATGGTCCCAATTCTTGGGGTTGCCCATATTGCCTATATGCCTGACCGCCGCGTAGTTGGCATCTCGAAACTTGCCCGAGTTCTGGATAGTTTTGCCCGCCGGCTGCAAACGCAAGAAACGCTGACAGCGCAGGTTGCAGAATGTATCCAGTCCGAACTACGACCACATGGTGTGGCTATGCTAATTGATGCGCAGCACCAATGCATGACGACCCGCGGTGTCAGAAAACCAGATGTCTCAATGGTAACCACACGTTTTACCGGTGTGTTTCAGTTGGATAGTGACCTACGCAGACGGTTTTTTGAACAGACAAAGCTGGGCTGATCACATCTCGTATCAAATGCGTGTTGGTGGTGCTCACAACTAAGTCCATACAGGTGTTTTGCATCTTTGACTTGATCAGTGTTACGATCCGGCCATGTCCATGCCCGTTGGCGGTTAAAAAATGCGACTAGCACCTGTGTTAAATATCCTTGGTCTGCTGACTACTATGCTGGCGGCGGCCATGCTGATCCCAATGGCTATAGATCTTTATGTTGGGTCAGATGACTGGCAGGTATTTGCCGTTTCTGCCCTTTTGACTGCCTTTGTCGGCGTTGCTGTATGGTTAAGTACATCACAGCGCGAACCTTTTGATTTGGACCTCAAACAGGCATTTCTGCTAACGAACGGGTCCTGGCTTCTTATCGGTGTTTTCGGTTCCTTTCCCTTCATGTTTTGTGAGTTGGCACTCAGCCCGACTGACGCAATTTTTGAGTCGGTGTCGGGCATCACCACAACCGGATCAACTGTACTGGGAAACATCGAGGCGGCGTCACACGGCATTCTGATCTGGCGGGCCTTGCTTCAATGGCTAGGCGGTATTGGCATTGTGGTGATGGCGATGGCTGTTTTGCCGATGCTATCAGTTGGTGGAATGCAGCTGTTCCGCACTGAGTCATACGACAGGGCAGAAAAAGTCGTGCCTCGGGCCGCCCAGCTTGCAGGTGGTATCGGACTTGTTTATGCGTTTTTGACGGCCGCCTGGGCAACCATGCTATCCTTTGCAGGCATGGGGGTTTTTGACGCTGTGGCGCACGCCATGACAACCATCGCCACAGGGGGATATTCCACGAGAACAGCCTCCATCGGCGCGTTTGACTCGGTCGCAATCGAATGGATTGTCATCGCTGGAATGATTGTGGGCAGCCTGCCATTTGCCCACTATTTGGCGATGGTTCGCGGTGGCTGGCAATCACTTCTGCAAGACCCTCAGGTCCGTTGGTTTCTAGCACTTCTGCTTGCGGTTGTCGGCCTTCTTTGCTGGCACTTGAACACATCCGGCATGGCGCTTGGAACAGCTATCAGGCAATCAAGTTTCAACGCCGTTTCGATCATATCTGGCACAGGATATGCCAGTGCCAATTTTTCTGCATGGGGTGGGTTTGCCTCCACGCTGCTTCTGATCGCCATGTTCATTGGCGGCTGTGGTGGGTCAACAACATGCGGCATTAAAGTGTTCCGGCTACAGGTATTAGCGACGACAGCAAGAGTGCAAATCAGCCGCCTGCTTCGCCCGCATGCCGTGGTTCTCGCATATTACAACAAACGTCCGGTCGCACCAGAGGTCATGGATTCGGTCATGGGCTTCTTCTATCTCTATATTCTTTGCTTCGTTCTTCTAGCCATCCTACTGGGAATGATGGGGCTTGATTTCGTCACCGCCCTTTCTGGTGCAGCGACGTCGATCAGCAACGTAGGACCAGGGCTTGGCAATCTGATCGGCGCCAACGGCAATTTCGCGAACGTACCTGATGCGGCAAAATGGGTAATGGCCTTCGGAATGTTGCTTGGACGCCTAGAACTATTCACCGTTTTGGTGATGTTGACACCCGCGTTCTGGAGCCGTTAACGCAAAACAATATTATCAATTTTCTCTAGCTCCTCGCGCGCCTGCCTGTCAAGCGCCGCTAGGGCTAGCAGCAAGGTTTCCTTTACTGCCCTGTCAAACTCATTTGGCGTTGAAGATTCTGGTATAGTCTTTGATTGACTGGCCGAGAGGTTCACCATCGCTTTGGCTCCCCCAATAGGTTGCAGCCACATCAGACGTGCCACTAGTTCAACCCTAATTTTGGTATCCTGCTGATCCGAGAGTATACCCTGCAGGTTAGTCTCGCGAGGCAGCTTTTCCTTTGTCACAGATGCTTTGGATATGTCGAGAATCAGCTCGCCACTACCGCCTGACGGTTGCAACACGCTTGCCGCCCATTCAGCGACAATATTGCTCGGATAAGGTGTCTGGAAATGACCGATATAGGGTGCTTCCATCGGCATTTGCCAGTTTTCGACAATCTCTAGGCGGCGGGCATTCATGGCAATCGCGGCATAGTCACCACTGTCAAATTTCGGCGGGGCTTTTGTACCGTTGGTTGAGGTTCCACATGCTGTCACCAGCCCTATCGCAACCAACATGATTAGATAATTGAGCCGCATTTTAACCCTTTCCACTATGTCATTTTAAGAATGCGGCATACAAGAAAATAAATCCACAGCGGAATTTACGCAGACAACACAAAATCGCGAACCCATCACCGCGGCGCTGGCGCCGTTTCGATCTTATCAATGTGAAACTGTCGTTCTGTCTTACAGAATTCGCAGATGATTTCAACGTAGCCGGCTGCATTCGCCAGATCCTGCACATCTGCTGGATCAAGCTGTCCCAGCATGTTTTCGACCCGTTGCGGACTGCAGCGGCATTTGTCCCGCACCTCGCGGGCTGGAGCCACATGAGGTTCCATGGAATTGAACAGCCTGAATATGAGCCTCTCCGGGCTTAGATGTGGATCCACCAATTCATCAAACCGCGTGGACTCCATGAGAGTCTTGGCCGTATGCCAGGCGTCGTCGCTAAGCTCCACGTTAGCAGCTGAGCTATTCTCGCCGCCCTCAGCCGCAATCCGTTGCAGCATAATGGCGGTTGCCTGCCATTGCTGACCCTGCTGGTGCGAGGCTGCCAAAACCAATGTGTCAAGCTGCTCAGAGTTGGCAAACCATGCGGTCGCGGCATCACTGAGTGTCGCACCCTTGAGATCGACGATTCCCTGATATCGTCCGCCAGTTGCACCCTCATCAACGGTAAAGGCGATATGGCCAGACCCCATCAATTGCGGCACATTTGACGGCACACTTGCAACAGCGTCATCAGAGTTTTGTGCATCCGCATCAAAGGCTGCATAACCACGCAAATCACCGTCCGAGGTCATATCGGCAAACAGGGTTCTAACCAGCGCATCACCCTTTGCCTGCAGCGTGAAGATCCCGTCATATTTCAGCGTACTCGCCAGACATGCGGTCAAAGCTAATGCCTCGGCCAGCATCTTAGCGATGGCAGGCGGATAGGCATTGCGCTGCAGAATTGTCGTGGCTGGCTGGCCAACCGAGGCAATTCGTCCCCTGATCAGCGCAACATTTTCCGCGCCGCTGGTCAGGTAAAAGGGAGTGATCTGCGCATCTGACAACGGCGTTACAGTCATGCAAACTATCCTTGAGCTTTTCCGGTTATCTGGAATTTTCTGCATAGCTCTGGGAATGCGCGCGGCACAACCATCAATTGCCAGCAAAACACCATGCCAACACTGCCTTTTGTGCGTGCAATCTATTTTCAGCTTCGTCAAAGACTACTGACTGCGGCCCATCAATGACCTCTGCTGCAACCTCCTGACCACGAATGGCGGGAAGACAATGCATGAAGACCGCGTCGCCCGCAGCCACTTTCATCAGATCAGCATTAACCTGATAGGGCGTGAAATCCTGCATCCGTGTACCTTCGTCATCACCCATCGAAATCCACACATCCGTAACCAATGTCTGGCTGTTTCGCGCTGCCTCAATCGGGTTATCATGCAAGGTGATGTCACCACCCTGCGCCATAGCCCATGCAAGCACGTCAGCCGGTGGTGAATAGCCATCAGCACAAGCAATTCTCAGTTCAAATCTAAACAGCACAGCTGCTTCAATCCAACTCACAAGAACATTGTTGCCATCACCAAGCCAGGTGACACTCTGCCCCTCCAACGGACCATGGCAGTCAATCATGGTCTGTAAATCGGCCATTATCTGACAGGGATGAGACCGCTCCGTCAGACCGTTGATCACAGGAACAGTGGCATGCGATGCCAAATCCAGCAGCTGCTGATGACTGAAACAGCGGATCATGATCGCATCAACATAGCGCGACAGCACCCGCGCCGTATCCTCTATTGTCTCACCACGCCCAAATTGCATGTCAGCGGCTGACAGAATTATGGGTGAGCCACCAAGCTGAGAAATGCCAACCTCAAAGGAAACGCGGGTCCGCGTCGATGGCTTTTCAAAGATCATGGCGACAAATCTTCCAGCAAGGGGCTGCGGGTGTGTTCTGCCCGACCGCAGCGCTATTTTCAGGTCTCGCGCATCATCAAGTATGGCCTGCAATGTTTTGACATCAAAATCCTTGATATCGAGAAAATGTCGCATCTGAGTTTTCCGTCTTTCTGCTTGTTGTCTTAATTTAGCCCTTAAGCCAACTCCGCCAGCGCCAGTGCCATAAGATCGAGGGCAATGGCAATTTCCTCATCGCTAATCACCAATGGTGGCAACAATCTAAGAGTGTTTTCTGCCGCAGGAACGGTTAACATCCTACGCTCACGAAGCGCGGCGACGAGCATGCCAACTTCGCAGGTCTGGTGAAGGCGCAACCCTCGCAGAAATCCACGGCCCCTTACTTCGGCAATCTTGTCTGGATGTTGCCCGGCCATAGCTATCAACCCCTCTTCGAAGCGGTCTGCCCGCCGGCGAACATCTTCCATAAAGCCGGGTAAAGATAGCGTCTCAAGAATCACCTCTGATGCTGCCATGGCCAGCGGATTGCCACCAAAGGTGGAACCATGCGTGCCTGGTGTCATAGCGTCACCCACCATCTTGCTAGCAATCACGGCACCAACCGGAAAGCCACCGCCAAGACCCTTGGCAAGCGCAATTATATCCGGCCTGACACCATAGGGCTCAAACGAAAACAGGGTGCCCGTCCGGCCAATGCCTGCCTGAACTTCATCGGCAATCACCAAGGCACCAAATTCGTCAGCGGCCGCACGCACACCCTCGATATAGCCCTCCGGCACATGTCGGGCACCGCCTTCGCCTTGGACCGGCTCAATCATCACCGCGGCGACATGTGATCCCAGCGCATCACGCAGGGCGTTCAAATTGCCAAAGGCAACATGTTCAAACCCATCAGGTATCGGCCCAAATCCAGTCCGAAATGCAGGCCTGTCGGTAGCTGCAAGCATTCCAATAGTGCGCCCATGAAAAGCACCAGAAGCGCAAAGAACGGTCATTCTGTCAGGCTCACCCCGCTCATACGAGGCACGTCGCGCAATCTTTACCGCAGCTTCTGTTGCCTCAACACCTGAATTGCAGAAAAACACCTGATCCAAACCCGAGAGCGCTGCCAGTTTCTTAGCAACGCGCTCTTGACCAGGAATACGGTAGAGGTTTGACGTATGCCATAATTTGCCAGCTTGATCACGCAAAACCTCAACGAGAGCCGGATGCGAATGACCAAGCGTGTTCACTGCAATCCCACTGGCGCAGTCCAAATAGCGGTCGCCCACCTCGCTGATCAGCCAGCATCCCTCACCTCTGGTAAATGCAATTTCAGCCCGACCATAGGTTTCCATTACCGCGCTGTTGGCGGCATAGTCAGTGGCGGTTCCCTGAGGTTTGGAGGAATAAGTGGCCATCGTCTGATTTGGTTTGGTGCGGGCTCTATAGCGGTCGACTTTAAACGGATAACGGGCCAAAAAGGCATAACCACCAACCCGTCAATTGACAGCGCCGGTGGTTATGCCTGAACCCGAACGAAATTACACGCAATCCTTGGCCTTTCTGGCATGAAATGTCAAGAAAGATGGTGAGTTGAACAGATCAATGGTCAGTTCCCAAATACAAGGCCGAGTCAATGCTGAATGAAATGTTTGGCGAGACGCAGCCCCTGCGACTGGTAGTTGGATGTCGAACTGGCATCGCCATAAAGGGCATCAGGGCATTCTGCCATTGGTTCATAAACCAACCGACACACCGTTTGCCCCTGCTCAATCAGAAAAGGTACATCATGCGAGCGCACCTCCAGCACCGCACGGGTTTGGCCGGCGCCAAGCTCCACCATGCCAAAACCAGGGTCAAAGAAACCCGCATAATGCGCCCGGAATTCGCCGACGCGCGTATCATAGGCGCGCATCTCAGCGGCATATCCCTGCGGCACAGTGACAAATTCACGGCTTGCCAGAATGTAGAATTCATCCGGATTCAGCACCAGCCCACCGGCGACCAGATCAGCCTCTGTCAACTTTTCCCAAAACGCATTGACGGAACAGCTACGCGGGGCGTCGATGTCAATGAGACCGGCATGTTTGCGCGCGCGCCATCCGATCATTCCGCTTTTACCATCAGGCAGCAGATTGACACTCAACCCCACTCCATCGCGGATATCCAGCGTCTCACTGCCATGCACCAGACCGGTGCTCTCCTGCAACTTCTGCATAGCATTGTCGGAAATCACAGCAGGTCCACGGCGAAGGCGCAGCTGCGACAGACGCGAACCAAACCGAACCAGAACAGAAAAGGTGCGCGGTGAAATCTCCGCATAGAGCGGACCCTTATAGCCATTTTCCACAGCCTCAAACTCTCCCGCACCATCGGTTATCAGGCGCGTGAAAATATCAAGTCGGCCAGTCGAGCTTTTCGGATTGGCCATTGCCGACAGATCGGCTGGAAGGCAGAGCGATTCCTGGAGCCTGACAATATAAACACAGCCGCGTTCCAGCACCGCACCATCACTGAGGTCAATGCGGTGCATGGCAAATTTCTCGACCTTGTCAGTCACACCCATGCCTCGCCCGGGCAAAAAGGAAGCCTGCACGCGCCACGCATCCCTGTCCAGTCGCAAGTCTAGACTGGCCGGCTGAATTTGCGCTGCTTCGATGTCATTTCCGGCAGTGATGATGCCAGCCTCGATGGCCTGCCGGAGTTGCTGGACAGGTAAAATGCCATTTGCCTGCTCATTGCCACTCATTTTGTTCCCCATTCACACTCAAAACCCCATAATTTGGGGGCCTGCCAAATCAGCATTTAAGCCGCCATCCACTGCACAGCACTCGGTAACAGACATAACCCAGAACAAGATTTAGAACAGTGAGGCCGATCAAGCCAATTACGATTGATCTGTCGGCGACACCAATCATGCCATAACGAAACCCATCAATCACATAAAATACGGGATTGAGGGTGGCAATGGTGTCAAAAGGTGCTGGCAATCTGTTGACTGAGTAGAAGGTGCCGGACAGGAAGGCCAGCGGCTGGATGACAAAATTTGTAATGGCCGCTATCTCATCAAACTTATTCGCCATGATGCCTGCCAGAATTCCGGCAAGCGCCATCAGGAGTGAACCCAGGAACAGAAAGGCCATCGCGACAACTGGCTGGCTCGGCAAGCCTAAACCACCCAAGCCGGTAAGACAAATGGCCGCGACAATACCGACCATGATACCCCGCGTAATTCCACCTGCGGCAAGACCGGCGAGAAGCTCTCCCGGTCCCAGCGGCGGCATTAACAGATCGACGATATTACCCTGAACCTTCGACACGACGATTGATGAAGAAGTGTTGGCAAAAGCATTCTGCAGCACCGCCATCATTACCAGACCTGGAACCAAGAATGTGACGAAATCAACCCTACCCGACAGGCCGGCACGGTGACCTATAGCAACGGAAAAGACCATCAGGAACAGAATCGAGGTAATAACCGGTGCCGCGAGGGTCTGCATGGCAACCTTCATGAACCGCTGCACTTCCCGAAAATAAAGCGTCTGCAGACCGATCCAGTTAATCTGATCAATCTGTATTGGCCGAACGACCGGTTGGTCGCCGCGGGTCGACGCCGATGGGCTATTGGATGAGGATAGTCCGGTGATGTGATGTTTTTTATTCATCACCGTCTAAATAGGTCGGAGCGTCAAAAAGCGCAATGGGCGCAGCTTGGTTGGCAACCGACCTTGCAGCTTCGGTAAACGGGCCGCATACTGGAGTCCGTCATCTTTGCCGATTAACCAACCCGGCTGGACCCATGAGCATTGATAAAACCGAGGCACGCCTGATGAACAAAGCTGTTCATTATCTCGGACGCTACAGCACATCCGAGAAGCGGCTTAGGGAGGTGCTGAGCCGGTTTGCGACCAGAAAACTTGTAGACACCGAAACGACAGAGGTGGTAAGTGCGATGACCCGCGTCGTCGAAAAATGTCAGCGCCTCGGCTATCTCGACGATGTCGCCTTTGCTGTAAGCCAGGCACGCAGCCAGCGCCAACAGGGAAAATCGACCATGGCGATACGCCAGCGACTGCGCCAGCATGCTCTTGATGACGTTGCGATTACAATGGCACTCCAAACCGCGGACACCGATCATCAAGATGCCGAACTGGCGGCAGCCATCCAATTTGCCAGACGCCGCCGGCTGGGACCATTTTTTCGGGGAGTAGCTGACGAGAGAATGCGACACCGGCATATGGGATCGCTCGCGCGGGCGGGGTTTTCCATAGAGGTTTGCCGTGCCATCCTCGACACCAACGACATCAACGATCTTGAGGAACTGGAACACAAGGCCATCCAAACGAGACGGCCAGACGAATAAGCGAACACTGACCAGCTTGCCGACAGGCACTTTGGCAGTCTAAAATACGCTCTTTAATTAAAAGAATAGGACGGGACGCAACAGACGTCCGCCATCACCACCGGAGGATTGGGGAATGAGTCAGGACGTTATTTTCGAGCCAAGCAAGGCATTGACTAAAAGTGCCCATATTGACAATGAGGGATACAAGGCGCTTTACGAAAAATCACTTGCCGATCCTGATGCCTTCTGGGCAGAACAGGGCCAACGTATCGATTGGGTGAGACCCTACAGCCAGATCAGTGACGTCTCCTATGATGCTGCCGATCTTCACATCCGCTGGTATGCTGATGGTACATTGAATGCCGCGGCGAATTGCCTTGACCGGCATCTTGCCACCCGTGGGGATAAGACTGCGATCATCTGGGAAGGTGACAATCCCGAGGACCACCGAGCTATCACTTACCGGGAACTACATGAAGAAGTTTGCAAATTTTCAAATGTTCTCAAGGCCAATGGAGCCCGCAAGGGTGACCGCATAACCATATACATGCCGATGATTCCTGAAGCAGCAATTGCCATGCTGGCCTGTGCGCGGATTGGGGCTGTTCATTCAGTCGTATTTGGCGGCTTCTCGCCTGACGCGCTGGCAGGACGTATTCTGGATTGTGAATCAACCATGGTGATCACAGCCGATGAAGGCATTCGCGGTGGCAAGATCATTCCTCTAAAACAGTTCACCGACAAAGCATTGCAGAAGTGCCCCGACTGCACAAAATCAATCATTATCAGGCGAACAGGTGGGGCTGTTGAATGGGTTGAGGGCCGCGATGTCTGGTATCATAAAGCAATGGCAGTTGCCTCCGCCGACTGCCCAGCTGAGGAAATGAATGCGGAAGACCCAATGTTTATTCTGTACACCTCTGGATCGACAGGAAAGCCCAAAGGAGTTTTGCACACTACCGGAGGGTACATGGTGTACGCGTCAATGACACACGAGTATGTTTTTGACTATCATGATGGCGAAGTCTATTGGTGTTCGGCAGATGTTGGATGGATCACCGGCCACAGCTACATTGTCTATGGACCACTAGCGAATGGTGCAATTACCTTAATGTTTGAAGGGGTCCCCACCTACCCTGACAGTTCGCGATTCTGGAAGGTTGTTGATAAGCACAAAGTCAATATTTTTTACACAGCGCCAACCGCTATCCGCGCGCTGATGCGTGAGGGAGACGGCCCGGTCAAGACCTGCGACAGGTCTTCGCTAAGGCTGCTTGGTACTGTTGGGGAGCCCATCAATCCAGAGGCTTGGATGTGGTATCATGAAGTGGTTGGCGATGGTCGCTGCCCGATTGTCGATACTTGGTTCCAAACTGAGACTGGCGGCATCCTGATCACGCCGTTACCCGGTGCAACAGCTACAAAACCAGGCTCGGCGACCCGACCCTTTTTTGGAATCAAACCTTTGCTGGTCGATGGAGAAAACAACGAGCTCGCGGGGACGACTGATGGGAACCTGTGTCTCCAAAATTCCTGGCCCGGCCAGATGCGCACAGTCTACCGCGACCATCAGAGATTCATCGAAACCTATTTTACTAGTTTTCCCGGCCGCTATTTCACTGGCGATGGGGCACGGCGTGACGAAGATGGCTATTACTGGATTACCGGTCGCGTTGATGATGTGTTGAATGTCTCTGGGCATCGAATGGGAACTGCCGAGATAGAATCTGCGCTGGTGGCGCACCCACAGGTCGCCGAGGCTGCGGTCGTGGGCTATCCTCATGATATCAAGGGTCAGGGCATCTATGCTTATGTCACTCTGGTTGAAGGTGTTAGTGCTACCAATGATTTGGCTGCAAAACTAAGGCAATGGACGCGCAAAGAAATTGGGCCAATCGCTACACCGGATCTGCTGCAATGGGCACCGCAATTGCCAAAAACCAGATCAGGCAAAATAATGCGGCGTATCCTAAGGAAAATCGCTGCTAATGAATATGATCAGCTGGG
The DNA here is from genome assembly GCA_902596655.1 of uncultured SAR116 cluster alpha proteobacterium. GTDB lineage: Bacteria > Pseudomonadota > Alphaproteobacteria > Puniceispirillales > Puniceispirillaceae > MED-G116. The sequence goes on from CACJUX010000011.1 coordinate 41,077, forward strand.
CGATATTTCAACATTGCAAGATCCTGCTGTGGTCGTTCATCTAGTAGACAATCGACAGAACCGGTAGCAAATCAGCTCTGGTTAAGCTGACCCATAATTTAACGATTGCTCTGCCAATCAGAAGGGTTGTCAGCAGATTTAACTCATCCTTTGACCCTTTTTTACCTCTCCATTTGCCGCAATCAGGTCAACTGAACGTAAAAATTTCGTCTCCAGCAATCATTTTAGAATGCTTTGCAGTTTCTCGCGAATGAACTCTTTGGGTTCGTTGAAAACAATCGTACCGGCAAAGCCTCCATCCGAGCGATACAGATAGACTGCCGCCGAATGGTCATAGGTGAAATCACCTTTCTCTCTCTCAATTTTCTGAGCAAATGCGCCAAATGCAGCGCTGCTATTGGCTAGCGCCTGTGCGTCACCAGTCAAGCCCACTACATTCATTTCGAATAATGTCAGATAGTCATGCATTTGTTGTGGTGTATCACGCTCGGCATCTACTGAAATAAAAATGATTTGCAGCCTATCCACATCCACACCAGCATCGCTTAACGCATCAAGTGAATTAGCCAACGTCATAAGGGTTGTAGGGCAAACATCAGGGCAATAAGTAAAGCCAAAGAAAAGCGCAATTGGATGGCCAAGAAAATCTGCATTGCTTCGCAGATCACCATGATGGTCGGTCAAGACAAACTGGCTGTCAGCGAAGTTGGGAAACCCTACTATTAATTTCTGGGCCTGCTTCTCGGAGATAATGAATAAACCAATGGCAAGAGCCAAAAACAGGATTATGGCAAGAATAACCGGCGGATGTTTGTGACTTGGGTCGCGCGGCATCTGCGCCTCAACGTGATCTCTGTTTTGATGCTTCTTCGTCATCTGCCAAGACTTAACAGTAGCCGGTATCGATGATCAAATAAATTCAGAACTGAAAAAGCTGTTTTGACATCATATGGCATTGTGATAGGGAATGCATAAGACAGACTAAGGAGATGATTGTAAGCGCCGATAGGAAAGGTGTATGTTCTGGAACCGGAACCAACCAGTCATCTCAACCAGGGACCTAGAATGAACGCTTTCATCATCCTAATTGACCAGATCGTCGACATTTATATATGGACCCTACTCGCTTACATTATAGTAGGTTGGCTAATCGCCTTTCGTATCGTCAATCCATGGCAGCCAGCAGTGCGCATGGCTGTTTCCATACTTGGCCGTGTACATGAACCGATTTTAGGCCGTATCCGGCAAATCATGCCTGATGTTGGTGGCATTGATTTCAGTCCGATTGTTGTTTTCTTGGTTATACACTTTTTGCGAAATTTGCTTGTCGACTTGATGACAGATAAGTATTGAACCAGTTAACCACAACAATGTCGTGTAAAGGTGAATTTGGGGCGTAAAACAGGTGTCACCTGAGTTGGCTGACACTGATCATAAGAATCGTATGTGTCGTTTAAGGGGATAGTGATGGCGCAAGCTGAAGTAATTGACGGCAAAGCTTTTTCAGAAAATTTGGTAAAGATGGTTGCTGTTGAAGCAAAGTCTATCGAGGTTGCCATTGGGCGGGCACCAGCACTTGCTGTCGTTCTGGTTGGAGAGCATCCAGCCAGCGCCGTTTATGTGCGTAACAAAATAGAACGCACGACAGCTGCCGGCATGCGTTCGATCGAACACCGCCTACCCACAACCATCGATCAGGCAACTCTGCTGACCCTGATTGCCGAGATGAATGCGGATGACGCTGTTGACGGCATTCTTGTCCAGTTACCTCTACCGGATCAGATCGATGAGGACGCGGTGATCAACGCGATCGCACCTGAAAAGGACGTTGACGGGTTTCATGTGGTCAATGCCGGTCTTCTGGCAACTGGTCAGCAATCGCTCGTGCCCTGCACACCGTACGGATGTCTGCTGCTGCTGCGTGACCAGCTTGGATCCCTGTCTGGATTAAATGCAGTTGTTGTCGGGCGCTCGAACATTGTCGGCAAACCGATGGCACAGTTGCTACTGCGTGAGAGCTGCACCGTAACTATTGCCCACTCGCGGACAAAGGATCTGCCGGCTGCCTGTGCCAATGCTGATATTCTTGTGGCTGCCGTAGGACGGCCAGAGATGATTACCGGTGATCATGTCAAGCAAGGAGCCACGGTGATTGATGTTGGCATCAATCGCGTGCCGGCGCCTGAACGCGGGGAGGGAAAATTCCGTCTCACTGGCGATGTCGATTACGCGTCAGCGGCAGAAAAAGCTGGGGCCATTACTCCCGTTCCCGGTGGTGTTGGCCCAATGACCATTGGCTGTCTGCTGCGCAACACGGCGGTTGCCGCTGCGCGCCGTTTCAATGTTTCGATTGGTGACATATAGTTTTTTGCCAGTCAGATATCTATGTAGGAAGCGGGCGGGATAATTAGGGCAGGAGCCCAGAAAATGACGATAGATCAAATCATATTGGTGGCTTCCCTTGTCATTGTTGCGGGCATTCTAGGGTGGGGCGTTCTAACAATGGCACGTGGTGGCAGCTACAATGTACAGAACTCCAATAGGATCATGCGCTATAGGATCATCTTTCAAGCGCTGGCGCTTATCGTCATTCTGGTATTGATGTGGTTGCGCAAAGACGGCAATGCCTAAGCAGAAACGAAATCGAAATTTAATGTTAACATGGTAAAACTGAATAAAATCTATACACGAATGGGTGATGGCGGTGAAACGAGCCTCGTCAATGGCACACGAGTCTCAAAACATGCGCGGCGTCCGTCTGCTTTCGGCGAAGTCGACGAGGCCAATTCCGTTATTGGCCTCGCCAGGTTTTATTGCAAGACCGAAGCCCGACAAGCGGCAGATGCGATGCTAGGTCGCATCCAGAATGATCTGTTTGACCTTGGCGCTGATTTGGCGACACCCGATACTGAAAAACCAGCGCTTAGGGTAACATCCGTTCAAGTTACGCGGTTGGAAGCAGAGATAGACATGATGAACGCCAGACTAGAACCGCTGAACTCGTTTATCCTGCCTGGTGGATCAGACGTATCGGCTTGGCTCCATCTGGCACGCACCGTAGTGCGTCGCGCCGAACGACAGATGACCGAGTTGGCGACGGAGGAAGTGGTAAATGAAGCCGCAATGCAATATATAAACCGGCTTTCCGACCATTTGTTTGTGCTAGCACGAAACCTTAATGAAAATGGCAAAACAGATGTATTATGGCGGCCCGGAGAAAATTCAGGCCAGAAATAAACTAGTTTTTCCGGTTCACAGAACTATAGCTAATCGCAGACACAGAAGATCATGTTGGAGGATACAAACATGAAAGTGCTCGTACCAATCAAGCGGGTCATCGACTACAATGTAAAGGTTAGGGTCAAAGCCGACAACTCAGGCGTCGAACTTGCCAACGTAAAGATGGCGATGAACCCCTTTGACGAAATTGCCGTTGAGCAGGCACTCCGCCTCAAGGAAAGTGGCGGCGCAGACGAGGTTGTTGTCGTATCGATTGGCCCGACACAGAATCAGGAGACAATCCGCACCGGGCTGGCCATGGGCGCAGACCGCGGTATCCATATCGAAGCGTCGCAAGATATCGAGCCTTTGGCTGTGGCAAAGCTGTTGAAGGAAGTCGTTGCCCGTGAAAATCCGGGCCTCGTTTTCGTTGGCAAGCAGGCGATCGATGATGATTGCAACCAGACAGGTCAGATGTTGGCTGCCCTTTTGGGCTGGGCTCAGGGAACTTTTGTTTCCGGCATCGAGGTCGGCGATGACCATGCAATCGTGGTCCGAGAGGTCGATGGCGGTCTTGAGCATTTGGAAATCAGCATGCCAGCAGTGGTGACTGTTGATTTGCGCCTGAACGAACCACGATACGCATCTCTGCCAAATATCATGAAAGCGAAGAAAAAGCCGCTGGATTCGATCACCGTTGACGAACTTGGCGTTGACGTGTCTCCACGCTTGACCGTTGTCAAGGTCGAAGAGCCAGAAGCTCGCTCAGCCGGCATCAAGGTTGCCGATGTCAGCGAACTTGTTAATAAACTGAAAAATGAAGCAAAGGTGATATAGTTATGAGCGTTCTTGTACTTGCAGACCATGACAATGGTCAACTGGGCGGCGCCACTCTGAATACAGTGACCGCCGCATCGCAAATCGGTGGCGACATTCATGTTTTGGTGGCTGGCGATACCAGCGGTAACGTTGCTAAAGCGGCGGCGGCTATATTCGGCGTGACCAAGGTACTGGTCGCTAATGGTGACAGTCTAGGCCACGGCATTGCGGAGAATGTTGCTCCACTGATCCAGAAAATGGCGTCTGACTATTCACATCTTCTCGCACCAGCGACAACAACCGGCAAAAACATTATGCCGCGTGTTGCCGCGCTTCTTGATGTGATGCAGGTCTCCGACATTGTGCAGATAATCGACGCCAACACCTTCCAGCGTCCGATCTATGCGGGCAATGCACTTGCCACGGTCACATCGGATGAGGCGATAAAGATCGTGACCGTTCGCAGCACCGCATTCGAAGCGGCTGCAGAAGATGGTGGCGCCGCCAGCATCGAGGAAGCAGCCGTGGGAAGTGATGCAGGCCTTTCAAACTATGTGAAGTCTGAACTATCCAGCTCCGAACGTCCTGAACTGACCTCTGCACCAATCGTGATTTCTGGTGGGCGTGGTATGCAGGATGGCTCCAATTTTGCAATGTTGGAAAAGGTTGCAGACAAGCTGGGCGCGGCCGTTGGCGCATCACGTGCTGCGGTCGACGCTGGCTTTGTGCCAAATGACTATCAGGTTGGTCAGACCGGCAAGGTCGTTGCTCCCGATCTTTACGTTGCAGTTGGCATTTCCGGCGCCATCCAGCATCTTGCTGGCATGAAGGACAGTAAGGTGATCGTGGCCATCAATAAAGATGATGAAGCTCCAATTTTCCAGGTTGCTGATTTTGGCTTGGTTGCCGATCTGTTTGAAGCTGTTCCAGAGTTTGAAAAAGAACTCAGCTAGGCAGATATTGAAAAGATAAGAGGCGGTCCTTGCAGCGCCCTTTTTCTATATAGCATATCATTGTGACAGGAGTGCCTGAATGTCCTGCTGCACCTGCGGCATGTCCCACTCGAAAGGGCCAACAAATGCCCAAAATTCTGTCTGATCTGCCGACAGCAGAAAGGTTGTTGGCAAGCCCTGTACCTCCAGATGGCGTGAGAGAGCGCCTTTTGGATCGAAGGCCATTTCGGGACTGCTGACGCCATGCTTTTCCAGGAATGGAACCGCTTTTCTGGCACCACCCCGATCAACTGAAACTAATAGCACCGTGACGGATTGTGCTTCTAGGATTGCAACGGCGCGTTCCAGAGCTGGCAGTTCGGCGACGCAAGGCGGACACCATGTGGCCCAGAAATTCACCAATAAGGGCGCCCCGTAATAGTCAGCCAGCGTCACCGATCGGCCATCCATATCCATGATCTCAACCTTCAGATCCGGAACGCTCCGCGGGCTGATATCCGGCAACCCGGATGCTTCGGCAGACCCCCCAATCAGCACACAAACCCCTAAGATAGCAAACAGTGCCGATTTGACAGTTACTTTCATATCAATAAAAAGTTCCGTTTTTGGCTGAAAATTTAGGAAAAGCTGAGTATAAAGCATTGTGTTTCCAATCCGGGCGATTGAGGCAATGACGAAAAAACAAAAATCACTGACAGCTGTGACAGGACAGGATGCTGCATCTCAGTCTAGCATCTGGGGTGGCCGCTTCTCAAGTGGGCCATCACAACTGATGCAGGATATTAACGCGTCAATCTGTTATGACCAGCGCCTTTACCAACAGGATATCGCAGGATCACAAGCACATGCTGCCATGCTCGCTCATTGCGGAATAATCACCACTGAAGATTTGAAGGCCATCAATCAAGGTCTTGAGCAAATAGGCGTAGAAATCAGGGACGGTGCATTCACTTTCAGCCAAGAGCTTGAAGACATTCATATGAATATAGAAACCCGGCTCGCCGAGATTGTTGGAGAGCCTGCCCGAAGGCTTCATACAGCGCGGTCGCGTAATGATCAGGTGGCAACTGATTTCAAGATGTGGGTACGGATGCTCCTTAAGGCACTTGATACGGGACTTGCCGATCTTCAGGCCGTCCTTCTTGCCAAAGCAGAAGCGCATGTTGAAACATTGATGCCCGGCTATACCCATTTGCAAACAGCCCAGCCGGTGACCTTTGGTTTCCACCTCATGGCCTATGTCGAAATGATTGGCCGTGACCGATCACGGTTTGCCGATGCCCATCGGCGACTGAATGAATCGCCGCTTGGCGCCGCAGCACTGGCGGGTACATCCTTTCCAATCGATCGTCACATGACGGCCGAAATACTTGGTTTTGACAGGCCGGCGGCAAATGCCATGGACGCTGTATCTGATCGTGATTTTGCTCTCGACTTCTTGGCTGGCGCTGCCATTTGCTCGGTGCATCTATCGCGTTTGGCCGAGGAAATCGTCATCTGGTCATCAGACGAATTTGGCTTTATAAAGCTGTCAGATGCATACACCACCGGTTCGTCAATCATGCCGCAAAAGCGCAATCCAGACGCCGCCGAGCTTGTCAGAGCTAAGCCTGGACGGATCATCGGTGCGCTGAACGGACTGCTGATTGTTCTTAAGGGGCTACCACTTGCCTATGGCAAAGACATGCAGGAGGATAAGGAGGGTGTTTTCGACGCCGCCGATGCCCTCGGCATTGCGATTGCTGCAATGGCTGGCATGGTCTCTGACATGCAACCCAATCCGGATGCTATGCGCCAAGCCTTGAACAAGGGTTTTCCGACAGCCACCGATCTGGCAGATTATCTTGTACGCAAGCTTGGAATTCCGTTTCGTGAAGCGCATCATACAAGCGGTAGAATTGTCGCACTTGCGGCAAAACGCGGCGTAGACCTAGATGCTATACCGCTTGCCGAAATGCAGGTAATCGAGCCACTGATCACCAAAGAAGTAATTGGCATTTTGAAGGTGGAAAATGCGGTGGCGGCACGCTGCAGCTTTGGTGGCACGGCACCCACTGAGGTCAGCGCACGCATTGCTGATGCAAAAAAACGCTTTCAAATTGGATGACGCGTCACCTAACCTGAAGCGTGGCAGAGGAGTAAAAAGATGATTTGGCGATTTGCAATCACCCTTTTGATTATCATGACTGGACTTGGCGGATTGTCTGCCTGCGGTAAGGCAGGTGATCCCTATCGCCCTTCAGAGATTCCCGAGAAATCATCTGCAAGCTGATAAACAATGGTTACCAACTCCATCTGCTAACAGGACTGTCCCATGTGTGCCTTCCATCGTGATACCAATGGCCATCTTTTGGTTGATACAACACCACTGGCAGAGGTCGCAGACAATCTCGGCACCCCAATTTATGTTTACTCAGGCAATGGCATCCGTGATGCCTTCACCAATTTTGCGTCGGCCGTTGCTCCAGTTGCTAGCAAAGTCCATTACGCACTAAAGGCGAATTCAGCACTTGGTGTCATCGCACTTTTGGCGCGTCATGGCGCCGGTGCCGACATCGTATCAGGTGGAGAGCTTGACCGGGCTCTGGCAGCAGGCATCGAACCTGCAAATATTGTCTTTTCGGGTGTTGGTAAAAGCCGGACTGAGATCGCGCAGGCACTGACGGCCGGCATTGGCCAGATCAATGCCGAATCTCCGGCTGAACTCGATTCCATTTCGTCAATTGCCATCGAGTTGGATGTTGTTGCACCTGTCGCCCTACGGGTTAATCTCGATGTCGAGCCAGACACGCATGCGAAGATATCAACCGGTCAGCGGTCAACCAAATTTGGCATCTCGACCGATCAACGCCAGACGGCGGACCTCTATCACCGACTGCATGATGACCCAAACATTGCACCAGCTGGTTTGGCTGTTCATATCGGCTCGCAGATCCAGAGTCTTGCACCTTTTGAAAAGGCCTACCGTGCATTGCTTGATCTTGGGCAATCGCTGCGAGGGGAGGGCATGCCGGTGCCAACGCTTGATTTGGGCGGCGGAGTCGGTGTGGATTATAATGGCGGCACAGCCACAGATTTCACCGATTATGGGGCACTTGTTCAGCGCATTTTTAAAAATACAGGGTTCAATATTGGTTTTGAACCGGGTCGCGCGATTGTAGCCAATAACGGCGTTCTGCTGACTGAAGTGATTTTTGTCAAGCAGGGGGACAACAAGAGATTCATCATTGTTGACGCCGCGATGAATGATCTGCTCCGCCCAACCCTTTATGAGGCGTATCACAATATCGAGCCGCTAAGCAACCTTGGGCCAGCAACCGGGCTCGCCGACATTGTTGGCCCTGTATGTGAAACAGGTGACTATCTTGGCAAGGAACGACAGATGCCAGACCTGCAGACAGGTGATCGACTCGCCGTCATGTCAGCAGGTGCCTATGGTGCAGTGATGGCCTCCAGCTACAACACAAGACCACCGGCAGGCGAGGTCTTGGTCCTTGACGGTCAGGTAAATGTTCTGCGGGAACAGCGATCAGTGAAAAGTCTTCTGGGCGAGGAGTCCATTCCCAAATTTTGATCTTTTGGCAGAGCTCATTAGCCAGCTAGCGGGTAATCCGCTTGGCTATTGGCACAACCGTAACAGCAGCCTCATCCGTTTTCTCAACGTTGAGCTGCAGGAAAAACGGTGTTGATCCACCAGCCTTGATAATTCGGTCATCCGGCATGACCATCTGTTCATTTATGATCGTGCCATCGGTGGCAGCAACTGTGACAAGCAGATCGGCGGCATGTGCATCAAAATCGCTATTATTCCTCAAACTACCACTCAAGCGTAGCGTATCGCCAGTATGCGCGGCTTTAAGACCAATCACCTCCAGCTTGTCAATGTTTGCGCGTATCGTCATGCCGAGCAGATCAAAGCCCGGTATAAGATCGGGCAAATAGGCGGTCACCACCACCCGCTGGTGAACCACTCCACCAGCCAGCGCGCCAAGTAACAGCAGGGTCATCAAAAGCACGCGCAGGCCTTTCAAGCCTCCACTTGTGACACGCTTTGATTTTTTTGGGCTGATACTCCCAATTCTGGGCGGGACGGCAAACCACACATGCGAACAGACCGAGCAACGAACAGTCTGGCCATCTACGTTCAAATCTTGGCTGGCTACTCGAAAGATCGTCTCACAGCTGGGGCATGTCAAAAGCATGTGAATTAGTCCAAACACGTTGAGGTTATTCAATCGATACCGCAAAGCGGAAAATTGATAAAGTCAAACAGGTGAAATTACGCCATCGTCATGCTAAAAACATTCTAAAATTTCATATCAAGGCCTTCTTCGCAATCGACAAACATTTAGGTGCAAGCGGGAAGCCCATCAGGTGGTTTCAACTATGAGACAATCAACGAAGCGTCCAAACTTGCAAAAACGCATGGCGGCAAGCCGTAAAATAGTCAGAGGCAAAGCGATCGAAATCCCCGTTGTTGGTAGACCCAAGAGACACGTCCAGCCACCAAACCAAGGCACCAAAACAAACCAACGCAGATATCCACTGGTGGTATTAGCCGTTTGTGTGGCAACACTAATTGCCGGTTTCCAGCATTTTGTTCTCACCCTCCCCAAGGCAACAACTGACCAGATACAGTTTACTGACGGCATTGTTGTGATGACAGGTGGCCAGCAACGGCTGGATAACGGAGTTAGGCTTCTGACAGAGGGATTTGCCGATAAGATGCTAATTTCTGGTGTAGGAAAGGGCGTCAACCGAGCCATTCTCGTGCAGGCGCTGGGCCTGAGTGAAGCGCAGATCAGTACATTGTTCTGCTGTGTGGAGCTGGATCACGCCGCGCAAAACACATTTGGCAATGCCAAAAGCACTCGCGAATGGTCACACAAATATGGCATGCAATCACTCCGGCTTGTGACCGCAAATTATCACATGCCTCGCGCCCTGCTGATCTTTAGCCGTGAACTGCCAGATGTTGATCTTTATCAATGGCCGGTAAATCCAGACGATCTCAATCTTGCTAATTGGTGGTGGGATCCGGCATCACTTTGGCTATTAGCCCGCGAATATGCCAAATATCTGACCGTCTATTTCAGCGTTTGAGACAGGCTAGGACTGGCCGGCATCAATAATCGACCGCCTGATTTCACGCGTGCGGTGAAACAACTCTTCAAGCTTATCACCTTCCTGCCAGCGGATCGCTCTCTGAAGATAGGACAGATCTTCTGAAAATCGCTGCAGCATTTCAAGGACCGCCAAATCATTATTTAGGAAAACATCACGCCACATCACTGGATCAGACGATGCCAGCCGCGTGAAATCGCGAAAACCAGATGCTGAAAATCTGATCACATCATTCTTCAGTTGCTGTTCCAAATCGACAGCGGTACTGACAATAGTGTAGGCGATCAAATGCGGAAGATGGGAAGTCAACGCTGTCACTTTGTCATGATAATCGGCATCCATCCGCTCGCATACGGACCCCAGACCTGTCACAAAGGACTCGAATTTCGCCACCACTTCCTCGGGTGCGTCAAGTGGCAAGACAAGCCAATAGCGTCCGTCAAACAGATCCACGACCCCCGCCTCAGGACCAGAATGTTCCGTTCCTGCAAGTGGATGCGAGGGAACCCAATGGATGGAGGCACTGATGTGCGGGTCAACGTCACGGACAACCGACCGTTTTGTTGACCCAGTGTCAGTAAGAACCGCTCCATCCTTCATGTGAGGAACGATCTTTGAGCTGAGGTCGGCCATGGCACCAACCGGCACCGACATGATCACAAGATCAGCATCCGCCACGGCAAGGCTAGGATCAGCCTCAAACTGGTCAACCAAAGCTAACTTGGTTACGCGCTGGCCAATATCTGGCCCAGCGTCACAGCCGCATATAGATGCAGCCAAGGCAGCCCGGCGGGTTGCCAGAGCGATCGACGATCCGATAAGTCCCATGCCAATAATGGTGATTTTTTCAAAAATAGGGGCCATTTTGGCGCTTTCTGTCTACGCGATGCCTTCACCGGTGAGGCGACAACCAGTCTGCAACCTTACCAATGAATTTTGACTTGTCACCTTTTACCTCGAGGGTAGCGTCGCCAGCAACCTCGACGATCGAACAGGCATCACCGTCAGCCAATGCATAAAGGTTGATATCGGCACCCGAGGCATCCGCCTCATGCGACCCGATGATAAAACAGGGGCTAATACCTGGGACACCAACAAGCGGTGTGCGAGCGACAATCATCGCACCCTGATTGACCAGAAGATAATGTGCAATCCTGGCCGTCGCAGTGCAGGATACCACGATATAGTCAGCCTGTCCCGGCACCGCACCCAAGAGCCTGTCCATATCATCGATGACATCAAACGTCGCGCCATTGGCAAAATGCCAATGCGCTGTGACCAGCGAATCATGATGCGTAGCAATGCGCAAACTGCCTTGCTGTTGGGCAACACTCGCAGAAAATATGTGGCGCCAGACACCGGCTAGAACTACCGGGTCCAGATCAGGCGCAGCGCTCTGCAGCCTGCGCATAATGGCGGCCTCTCGTCCTGGTCTAAAAGTTGCGCTGCCATTTTTTGCAGCAGCTACATGTCTGGAAACTTCAAAACGTTTCTCCAGAAGCGCAATGATCTCATCATCGAGGCTGTCGAGCACAGTACGAAGTTCTGTCAACTTGTCAGTCATCAATAATCCAGAAGTAAATGCAACGATAGTCCTCCGCAAGTTTAAGGCGAAAATGCCCAACGCCAATACCCAAGTACTGATACAGTTTGACTTGTGTCCAGATTTTACCTCAAAGCCACCGCGCGACCCGGCTGGTCTGCGGCGCAAGACTTGGTCTGGCACGCGGTCTAAGGCTGCGAAGTTTACTGGTCTTTCCAGCAGGTGCATAGAGCATTTTATCCGCCTCAGCAAGCAGCACACCACCCAACGCCGGCCACCAGCGTGCGCCAACGCGTTCTATGCTGTGCGATAGTTTCAGCGTCCAGCCTGTCGCCATTGGTGGCATAAACAGCATTGTCGTTATCACCCGAGGCTCAAAACCATGATGCTGCAGTAATTCGCGTAGTTGACGCCGTGAATAGGGGCGGCCATGCCCGAACGGCGTCCATTCCGCCCGCGTCCACATCCCGTGTCGATGCGGTACAATCACCAACAATCGGCCAGCTCCATCCAGGATGCGCCAGCATTCATCCATCATTCTGCCAGGATCCGAGTCAAACTCAAGTGCATGCACCAAAAACAGACGGTCAGTTTGCACGTCGGGAATCGGAAGTGCATGCGGATCGACAAGCGTCGAGCGCACCGGCTGGTTGCGCGGCCAGACGAGGACACCCTGACGCTGTGGCATCAGCAAGGAATCAACATCATCCTGACGCAGAAATGGCGTGGCAAAGCCAATGGCAATGTTGCAACATCCCTCAGACCGCTCCCAGAAATCAGTCACCCTGGGCTGGAGCCGCGCTGCCACCTGTAGTCCCTGACGCGCCTCATAGAAAGTCTTAATTTCCGATATGTCGTCATACATGGCAGTCAGTTACACCCCGGTTATCTCGTCAAAGATCTGACAGCTGATAGGCAATCTGCTTGCAGTCAGGATAGGCTTCCGGCTTGGCAGTTCGCACGCGTAGTCCAATCACCCCATCCAGCATTCGCAGGGCATTAAACAATTCACGCGCCAGTGTTTCCTGCAGGTCAAAATGACGGGAAGCAACAATCTTCATTATGGTTTCGCGAATAACATCATAATTGAGCGAATCATTGACATCATCAGAAACCGGCTCACTAACCGGTGACAACAGCAGCTCGGCGTCAATCAGCACACGCTGCGGTGCGGCGCGCTCATGGTGGTAAATGCCAATAAGACACATGCACTCCAATCCCTCGAGAATAAAACGTCTGTTTATCATGTCACCCCATCTGCATATGAGTTTAACATCGGGATCCCGTTACAGCCGATCGACAATCCAGTCAGGATAGATCTCACAAGATTTGATCATCTGGCTGGCCCCGCCATCGCGGAACAACCCGTAATCTGTAAGCAGGACGCTTCGCAGACCGAATGCCGAGCCGCCGATAATATCAGTATGCAAACTATCACCAACCATTGCCACACGGGACTTCTCAAAACGCTGCCCGGTGACAGCCTCAAGCCGGGCAAATGCCGTCTCAAATGAGGCTACATGGGGCTTGCCGTACCAGGAAACGGGAACACCCGTGTTTTTCATCGCCCGCATCGCCCAATAGCCGCACTCGACGGCAAAACCACTGGCCTGCGGTGATACCACATCGGGATTGGCAACATGGATCCGTCGTTTGCGTTGACGCATCGAAGCCTCCAATTGGTCCTGATCATCGCCGTTCCAGTCAATCGTGCCTAGAAATACAAACTCATCAGCCTGTTCAAAAAAATCAGTATCCCTGCCATAGCGCAACTCATCCCTATACCCAAGTGGCTTTGAGGTGCCACTGAGCGAGCCATACACAGTCCCTATAGGCCGGTCCCTGAGAGCCGCCTCAAGCACATCACGACTCGAGACAACTTGATTGCGAGCGATCGCCAAACCCCAGTTCTGGTATTTCTGCCAAGCCATCTCGGCACCAAAGCTGGCACCGTTGGTCAGAACAATAATCGGCACATGCAGTCTCGCGGCCTGATCAAACAATTCATCAATACCGGCAATCGGCCCGTCACCAACATTGATCACACCATATCCATCAAGAATCATTGCATCAACTTCAGTAAGTACGTCAACTAGGCGTGATAGATGTGTTGGAGTTACACTACGTGGCGTTGGCATTATCGGCCGAAGGCTCTCATAGATATTGATCACATCAGCCAACCGCATTGTCTCTGCGTCCGGCAGTTCCAGACTTTTTAGGTCTAGCAGGTTTTCTTCCGCTGGCATCGCCGGCAACACCTCTCATAAAACTCTGATTGAAAGCGTCCATCACAGAAACCATTATGACAAATCAGCAGCCGTAATGGATTAGAAAAAATGCCTCACACCAGATCACCTCTGCCAGGAATTCATCCACATTCACAACATCTGGCAGCTGCAGCATGAAATTGTTAAAGCTCTTAAACGGTCCAACCTCGACGAAGTAGGAATTTATAGCCAAGAATCTATTCTCTGTCTCAACAAAGATTGGTGCAAAAACAACCTTTAGTT
>CACJUX010000012.1 GCA_902596655.1 uncultured SAR116 cluster alpha proteobacterium
CAACGATTGCTGGTTTAGCTCATGAAGGTCAACTTTTCCTGACACGATAGACTGGCACAAGTCGACAGCCCTTTGTGCTTGATCATTCGTCAGGTTCTTATAAGCAGGGCGGCTTAAATAATCGTACCAAACGCCCCCACAAATTGTGTCTAATACAATGCGTTGGAAACAGTGGTCTTCACGAATAGGCCAGTTGTGTTCATCGCTTCCTGCCAATAGTGGCAGCACCTTTTTGGTTAGGTTCATGTAAGTGGCGATTAGATCACGTGTTTCCTCTTTTTGATCAATCCACACTTTTGCTTCCTTCGGACTTTGGTCTCAATAGAGCTATCAACTGGCCCCGTTCTACAAAAGATCAAGATGCTGAGCCAACTCTCTACACTTAGCGTACTGTCCCACGGGCATCGCAAAATTTCGTGGTATAATAACACTCATCATCGGGGTGATAGTAATGGTAGCAAAAGGCGATGTTAGAATTGGTTTGGAATGGCGATTTGGCACCGCTGTATGAAAACCGAATACTGACAATGATATAGTCAGTTTCATTAATTTCTGATGATACTGAGGTTCGAACGGTTGCTCTTCAGTTCAAACGGTCATTCTCCACAAAGTGCCGCCATTCCCGGCCACCGCGCGACCGATACGTCAAGCCTGGTTTCGAATTGCGAGCTCCATTCTAGCTTAATACCCAAATTCGGTTGACGCAGAATCCGAGCATACTTTTGGCATTTCGTACCGTTGTCGCTCAGACTTAACACTCCAGCCACAAAAGTGTAACAGGCGGGTTTTATCCAGAGGGTATGCTTGATTCGCACGTCTATGAAAGGGTTACTCATCATGCGTAAATTGTTATTAGTAATGCTCGGCATCGCGCTCACAGCCGGCGCCTCCGTTGCCGCTGTCGCAAAAGATTACAAAATCGCCGTTACCGATATCCAGGGTATGGATGCGCTGATTTCCGAGTGGGGGCCATTCAAGGAAGCCCTGGAGAAGGCCACAGGACACAGCTTTGAGTTTTTTCCGGTCACCAGTCAGACTGCCACCGCTGAAGCGCTTCGTTCCAAGAAGCTGGACTTCGCCATCACTGGTCCGGCTGAATATGTCGCCATCAACAAGCTGACCGACGCCGAAGCCATGATTGGTCTTGCGCGCCCGGATTACTATTGCGGCATCGTCGTGAAGAACGCTGACGGCATCAACCGTGTATCCGACCTCAAGGGCAAGTCCGTTTCCTTCGCCAACCCGGGATCGACCTCCGGTCACTTCTGCCCGATGCAGGTCTTAATGGATCACGGCATTGACCCTATGAAGGACATTAAAGTTGTACACACAAAAAAGAATCTTCAGCATGCCGGGCTCGTTCGTGGTGATACAGCCGCGATTGGTGTGAAAGTCTCATCCTGGATCAAGTATGACCGTAGCAAAGAGGCCAACGGCAACGGCGATTACAAGGTGCTCGCCCGTTCCGGTGACCTGCCCTACGACATGATGATGGGTGCTGGTCACCTGACCACGGCTGAACGTGACGAGATCAAAAACGCTATTGTTGCCAATGAGGCCATGATGGTTGCTGGCATCCTGGCCGGGCTGGACGACAAGGGCGAAATGGCCAACGACAAGTATGAAGGCACCCGTCTTCTTCCGGTCGATGACTCCGATTACGACATGGTCCGCGACATGTACATCACCGCTGGCCTGCCTGAATTCGGCATCCAGGAGTAAATCCTCTCCGCAAGCAAAGCGCGGGCACGGCAACTGCTGTGCCTGCAGCGCATTTGGAGACCCAGATGGCAGCCATCGTCACCGCTGAAGACATCGCAATGAGCTACGGTAACACGCCTATTCTGAAAGGCGTGTCTTTTGAGTTGGAAGCAGGGGAGTCGCTGTCTCTGATCGGCTCGAACGGGGCCGGCAAGTCAACATTGATCCGCTGCCTCTTGCGTCTCGAACCGATCATAGCCGGCCGGATATCGTTGTTCGGTCGTGAAATACAGAATCTGAAGCCATCCGAGTTGCGGTCGACCCGCTGCCGTGTCGGTGTTGTCTTTCAGCGGCACAATTTGGTGCCACGCCTGTCAGCGCTGTCCAACGTTGTTCACGGCGCACTTGGCCGAAACACCCAGTCATTCGGCAGCATGATCTCCGGGATCAGCCTTTGGTCGCATATCACCGCTGGCCGTGTTCACCGCGAGCGCGCCATGGAGTGTCTCGACCGGGTCAATCTCGCAGATCTGGCGCATCGCCGCGCAGACTCGTTGTCTGGTGGACAGTCACAGCGCGTGGCCATCGCCCGTGCCTTGATGCAGGACCCTGACCTGATAATCGCCGATGAGCCTGCGGCCAGTCTTGATCCGATTGCTGGGGAAGAGGTCATGGGACTGTTTTCCGAATTGTGTCGGGAGGCCGGCGTCAGCCTAATTTTTTCAACACACAATATTTCGCATGCAGTGGACTTTGCAGACCGGATGATGGCGATGAAATCCGGCAGGATCAGCCTTGACGGTCGTACCGGCAGTGTCGATCTGCAAGCGCTGAAAGCTGAATATGCATAGAGCCGCTGTACCTCCACGTTTTGGCAACAGACCGATCGCCGGATTTTTGGCGGTAATCCTGTTTCTCCTTGTGTCTGCTTGGTGTTTCGGTGGGTCTGGCTTCTCGATCGCACAGCTTCTTGGGTCATCGGAATATCTGCTGCGGTTCCTGCGTGAGGCGTTTCCGCCGATCGATGAGCACCGTCTGACCTTCGAGCAATTTCATCGGTACTGGCTGGCCCTGATTGAAACCTTCCAGATGGCTTTTGCGGGAACACTTCTCGGCCTCGTCATCGGCTTCATTCTGGCGCTGTTTGCGTCACGCGGACTGATGTTCGAGTCGCCCCGGTCGAATTTGCTGCAATGGTCAGTGAAAATGCTAATTTCGCTGTTTCGCACCGTTCCTGATCTGGTGTGGGCCATCATCTTTGTGATGGTCGTCGGGCTTGGAGCTTTCGCGGGAACGCTGACCATCATGGTGGATACCATCGGCTTCTGCGGGCGCTTTTTTGCCGAAGAGATGGAAGATGTCGACCGCAGTTCCGCAGAAGCGCTGTCGGCAAGCGGCGCGCGCCGATTCGACACCGTGTTTGCGGCTGTTGTGCCGGCGGCGACACCGGGTCTGATCACAACTTCGCTGTTTGCCTTTGAAAAGGCGATCCGGTCCTCAGTAGTTCTTGGTCTCGTCGGGGCCGGGGGAATCGGTCTTGAACTACAAAGCCTGATGAATTGGATGGCCTACGACCGGGCCATGGTAATCATCGGGATGATCTTTGTGCTTGTCCTGGTGGTCGAGCAATTGAGCTCCTATTTTCGAAAACTGGTGATGAAAAATGAACAACAATAATGAATTAAAGACAGATACCGCAGATCAACATTGGAATAAAATTTGGGACAATATTGAGGAGGGTTCAAAATGGCTCACGCCTGAACCGGACGTTCAACGCTGGGCTAATAGTTTGAAGGCAGGATCAGCCATACTTGATCTAGGTGCCGGGGTTGGTCGACATGCTTTAGCATTAAGTTTGGCAGGATTTGACGTAACGGCTCTCGACGCAGCACCGGGAGGCCTGTCTGAAATAAATAATGCTGACCCAAAGATTGAAACTAAGTTAGGTCGCATGGATCGATTGCCGTTTGCTGCTGCTTGCTTTGACCATGTGCTGAGTTGGAACGTGATTTATCACGGTGACGAGACGGTGGTTTTAAATACGATAAGCGAAGTTCGCCGTGTGCTTAGACCTGGCGGCACTTTTTTGCTCACAATGTTATCCAAACGTAGACTATGGCTCGATCGAAAGAATCTCAATGGACCTCGTGAAATCTCCCGTAACACATGGGTTTTCGATGACAATAGGTCTGACAAAATCCATCCCCACTATTACTGTGGAGCCACTGAAATGCTTTGCCTATTTCAAGGTTTTGAAGTGCTTTGGATGGAGGATAGAGAGCACGAAAAGCCAGGTTCTTGGCATTGGCACCTAATTTTGGAGCGTCAAGCATGACGCAGACTTTTGTCGGAGCGCAAGTATATCTCCCTGGAGAAATCGCAAACACTACCGTCACAGTGGCCGACGGGGTAATTGTTGAAATCGGTGGGCCGGTGCAAGGCTTGGAGATAAGCGCGCATGGGAAAATACTCGCGCCCGCGATAATCGATGTGCATGGCGATGCATTCGAACGTCAACTTATGCCGCGCCCTGGGGTCTATTTTCCAATAGAGGTTGCGCTGATTGATACTGACCGCCAATTGGCGGCAAACGGTATCGCCACGGCTTATCACGCGATTACACTGGGCTGGGAACCCGGGTTACGAAATGTGGCGCGCGGACGAGAACTAATACAGTCAATACAGGACCTTGGTCTACGATTAACCGTGGAAAATCGAGTTCAGCTAAGGTGGGAAACCTTCGCTTTTGAAGCTCTGGATGTCATCGCGTCGGCGCTTAAGGGACCGTTGCTACCCTCTGTTGCATTTAACGACCATACATCCATGACAATGCGCGCTTATGATGTTCCTGTTCAGGAAAGAGTATTCGAACTGTCGCCTGACTTTTCGATCGCTTCCCTTGACGACGAACGAATGAAGCAGCGGACCTTGTCCAAAGCTCAACGTGCTGGCCTAAGCCAAGAAGACTACATCGCCTTGTTAGGAAAGATTTGGGATCGCAGGAGTGACGTGCCTGCGAAAATTTCTGAAGTTGCAAGCATGGCATCCGCTGTTGAAGCACCAATGCTCAGTCACGACGACACTCGGGCAGATACAAGGGCGTATTTTCGCAATCTAGGTGCGTCCGTTGCGGAATTTCCCATGGTGATGGAAGCTGTGGAAGCTGCACGAAAGAATGGGGACTTGATCATCCTAGGTGCTCCAAATGCTGCGCGAGGTGGCAGTCATATTGGGTCGATCGGTGCTGCTGACATGGTTGAAGCAGGCCTATGCGATGCGCTTGCATCGGATTATTTTTATCCATCAATGTTAGCAGCGATTGACCGGCTAGACCGCGAAAGGCGTGCTGACAGAGCTACCCTTTGGTCCTTATTGTCCAGCGGCCCAGCCCGTGCAATGAGACTTGACGATCGTGGGCGTATAACAATTGGAAGCCGGGCAGATCTAGTTTTGGTGGATTGGACGAAGGGTCAAGCACCAGTAATTGAGGGTACTTGGATTGCTGGCAGGGCAGCGTACCGCATTCAAACGCACCAAAATTTAAATTAGGTTTGACTTTATTCACAAGAAAAACTTCGAGGCCCGCACCAATTAGATTTGTCCCTGAGATATTAACATGAGAGAGATATTAACATGAGAGTTATCTCAATTCTTTCCGAAGGCCACTACTATCGCGGTAACCTGCACGGGCATTCTACATTTTCAGATGGCCACGACAGCCCTGAAGAGGTAATCCGGCTTTATCGGCAGGCCGGGTATGACTTCACCTGCCTGTCCGAACATTACTGGTCCAGCAAGCGATTTTGCGCCCAATCCATCATCGACATGCAGGGCCATAACAGTGATGATTTTGTAACTATCCTTTCTGCTGAACTGCATTGCCATGGCAAGAGATATGACCGTGACGGGCTGTGGCATATTCTAGCCAATGGTCTGCCTGCCGATTTTCCCATGGCAAGCGATGATGAAACCGGCCCACAATTGGTCCGGCGCGCTGTTGACGCGGGTGCCTATGTCAGCATTCCGCATCCAGAATGGTACACGCTTGGCGATGATGAAGCGCTCAGCCTTGCGGCGGCCGGGGCGCACGGGGTTGAGATTTACAATCACTCATCCGCGATCGCAGTTGCGCGCGGCGGCGGCACTGCCACCATCGATATGCTGCATCATGAGGGACATCGCGTTCACATTCTGGCAACAGATGATTCGCATCACATTGCTGAGGACGGTTGTGGTGGTTGGGTGATGGTTCGCGCAGCTTCACTGACCCCTGCTAGCATTATCTCCGCCCTGAAAGCAGGTGATTTCTATGCCAGTTGCGGGCCTGAATTCGCCGCTGTCACACTGCAGGATGGCAGCGTTGATGTTACCTGTTCCGCGGTGCAGCGGGTGATCCTTGCGGCCGACAATCATCGCGGCGACTGCGTGCATGGTGACGGACTGACCAGCGCCAGCTTTGATCTCGGTGACGACCTGCCGGCCTTTTTGCGCATCATCATCATCGATGCCCAGGGCAGACCGGCATGGACGAATGCCGTATGGCTGGATCAAACGTTCTGAGAAGAAAAGGACCTGCGCCACAAGACAGTAAAGGTGACGCCAGCTTGGCAACCCGCTTTTGCGGTTAGCGTTAGTGCCAACCAGAACCGCTAAAGGGCGTGGATGAAGGACATCTCGGAAAAAGAACTGCAGGTGTTCGAGCACATTCTGAGGAAGTTGCAACAGAATGCGGATGAGCTCGTGCTAGCAGGGGCTCCCTCGTAAACCGCGGTACTCCCTGCTGCAACTAAGTTGCACCCACCTCGAAGCGCCACTCAATTTGCGGCATAATAACACCTCATAAGCGGGGTGATATCCATGCTGACAAAAGACAATGTGACCATCGGTATTGAGTGGCGGTTCGGACCGGACTGGCCAGGGCAGCGATGTGGTGCGAAAACACGTCGCGGCACCGCGTGTCAGCGCCCTGCCAATAAGAAGAATGGACGTTGCAGGCTGCATGGTGGGGCCAGCACTGGTGCTAAGACCCAAGAGGGTCGAGCGCGGATCTCTGCGGCGAACCTTCGTCACGGGATGTTCACCAAGGACAAGCTAGAGAAGCGGCGGGATAACGCTGCCAAGGGACGTGAGATACGTAAAGAGCTTCGCCAGATGGAGCGCGAGTTGATCGCTGGCGGGCTTCTCGACAAGCACTGGCGGGATAGCTTCCTGTCGTAGTCATCCAATTTGGGGCGGTTTTCAGGCCGAGGACGGGTTAGCTTTTGCTCGTCGGTATTGTCACCGGGCGATGTAGGAATGTAGGAGTTGTTTGATAAATCTCATCACTAGTTATTCCTACTGCTAACTATAAGTTGAGAGACTCACCCCTACATTCCTACACCAAAGAGCGGCGTCTTACAGCGTTACCGTCACTAAGCCTGACTAATTCAAAGTCTGGATCGTTCTTTAAGTTGGCACGTAGTGTTTCCACAAACCGCCGATGGCCAGGCATGAAAGCGCCATCCGCCAAGTCACTAATATCTTCTTTGAAGTAGACGTACAGCAATTTACATAGAATAGGCCCTTTGATGATATGGCGCTCGAGGCCACCATCTTCTAACCATCCAAGCACAAGATCAGCATCATGGAACCACTGTGTGGTAGTTTCTTCGACGGTCTCTGGAATTTCGAAATAACCACGCTTTATGACTTCGCAGAGTTGTATGACGGCTAGAGCGATCACTTGGTTTGTTTGCTGAGTAGCTACCGTTCTACCTATCCCAACAACCCGCTCAGTTTTGGGTATCGTTGTATCAAATGGTATGACGGACAATCGCCTCTCAACGCCAGAATCAACGCCACCTTGGAAACTTGGTAGGCTATTTGTTGCAAAAATATTGATTGCTTGCGGCCGGAACGGCACTGGCGGCTGGTAAACTATTTTACCATTGAGCATATCACCCGTTACGACCTGCTTCATTTTGTCAGAAGCGATAGCTCTTGATGAAGATAACTCGTCTGAGAGGTTTGCTGCCTTGCCAATTAGGTTGGCAATAAACTGTTCTTTGCCAAAATCGCCGGGTGGCACGCATGAAATAGACGCCTCTGGCAGGAGATAACGGATTAAATCCAAAATCTGGGATTTGCCATTTGCTGCTGTCGGCCCATAAAACACAAAAGCCTTTGGCTCTGCGATCGTGGTTGCCATTGATGCACAAGCGACACCAATAATCTGGAAAATTAAACACTTTATCTTTTCCGCTTCATTGCTCGTACCAAAGCAACCGTCCAGTAATTTTTTTAGCAAGCCGTCTATGACGTATGTCTGTTTTTCATCCCATGTGGCATCAATTGTGTGGCGCCTTGCATGAGATGGATTGTGCGCTAACAGCTTTTTTTGCCCGGTATTGCTTATGTTAAGAAAGCCGTTAAGCAAATTAACGCCACTAGACGGGGTACAAAAAAACCCGGTATTTTCACACATGCTATGAAGCTCGTTTAGGACACCGTCTATAAAAGACTTGTTGGCAGCAAGGCGCTTTTTACCTACTCGAACGCCGTCTAGATCCTGCACTAACCGCCGTTGCTCACCACCACTGAAGGGTTGCCAGTGCGTGTCTCCATAAACCCAAAGTCGCCCTTCATCAAAAATTGGCTTGGGCTTGTCGACGCATAGCAATCGGAGAACATGCCGGGCGACAGAAGTATGGCTAACAACGCCAGCAAACAACTCGCTGGCACCTGTCCAGCCTTGGTCAGACGCTCTAACGAAGATTGCATTTATGCTCGTTCTGTCTGGTTTAAATTTCGCAAATTGCCCTGCAACATCTTCAGGACTGACGTAGTTGGCTGGGATTGAGCCATCCGGTCTATTTTTAGACCAATCTTGAAAAACCGATAAGGCGTCCGCCCTGCCTGCGGACTTAAGCGCATAGCCTACGGCAACCCAAGTTTCATAATCCTGTGGATCAAGATAGTTCAGCGCGTCAGTGACCCAATCGCAGTTAGCTGGAGGCACCTGTATAGACATCGCTAGTTTGGGATTAAGCTGATCCACCTGAAGCTGGCCATTGCCAAACTTAGCGGATAGACGAGCTTCAAAAACATCCCTTAGAGCCGATATCTGGTCAGGTGTTACTACAGCAAGTTCATTTAGAGGGACATCAAGCAGGCTCTCATCCACCCAGTAATATGGGGCTTGAGTGTCGGGGTGAACTCCAAACACAACACTTTGTTGCCCGGCCCCAAGAATTTCGACCTGATACTTCTTACCTCCATCTCTGTACGCAGTGGTCATCTGCTTGACCAATTGGCCGGATTCAAGTTTGTAGAACAGCGATCGTTTGGGTGTGTTGCCGAAGCGAATTGGCGCATGACCAAGAGTTGAGAGACATAAATTTTCGAAGTCATCTACAAGCTCGTAATCGGGAATGTCGAGATCCACGACAACCAATTCACCTGTCTTCACTCCCACACCGTATTTCGGAAACTTCGATGCATAATTGCCTACTACGCTCGTTTCCAAAAAATTAGTTTCTGTCCATTTTTCGATCGCTGGGCGTTTTGTTCCAGGAATAATCGGAATGGCTTCATATCCGTTCTCTAGCAACCTAGGTGCGGCGTTGCCGTAATCCAGGCTCTTATTCATTGCTGGCGCCTTGAACTTGCTCTGTTTGGCGAGCAGACCTAAGCGATCTTACCCATTGTTGGATATGATCCCGCTCCCAGCCAATGGCTCGCTTGCCGAGCTTCAAAGGTTTTGGAAAGCTTCCAGATTCCAGCAGTCGATAGATCGAGGCACGACTGACCCCCAACTCACTGCAAACGTCTTTCATGCGCAAAATCATTTTTGCCTCCGGCGATTTCAAATGATCGCTGAAGGTCGCAAAATGATCGACAACAGGCATGCCGCGTAATTATGGGTAATTACGCGGCACGAAGCGCTAGCCTGCAAACCACTGATGATCCTGCTCAAAACGCCGGATTGCTAGAGCGAGATGCTTGGCTTTCAAGCCAACAAAATCAGGAACGACTTCGGCCATCTCATCAAGAATGATTTCGCATGCTGAATCTGCATGATCTGGGTCTTCCGCCAGCGCATCGTTTGACGCCAAATGGACACCAAAATAAGCCTGCAATACGCGCGCAAGGACAGAGATCAGCGCATCGCGGCGCCCGTTTCTAGCGTTCGGTCCTCGTTTGTTGCCAACGTTTCCAGCAACGTCAGACATTGGCTGCTGACGGAGAAGCTTTGCACAAAGTGGCACGAGTTCAGGGGGGATTTGTAATCCAACTTCCAAACGTTGCGCCATAAGACGCCCTAAGGCCAAACTCCCGCCAGGCACAGTTTGGAACAACTTAATGACGTGTCCGCCGGCGATACCGCTAAGGTCCGGCTTTTCGTCGATCGCTAGGCGCTCTAGCATGATACAGAGCAGGTGAGATCCGATGTCTTCTGCGTTTCCGGAACCATCCAGCCAATCAGTTATGAGCTTGCGGTTGCCATTGACGTAGCTGCGTAGAAATTCGCGAGCTTGTTGTGATTTTGCATGATCCATGTGTCCACTATCTCTGCGACAGCGTAAGAAAAAAATAGACTTTGTGAGGTGGATAAAAAGGTGGTTACGAAGACCATGATAAAGGTCAACGCTTTGTTTTATAGACATTTATCTAAGAAAAGTGGTGCCCGCTGAGGGAATCGAACCCCCAATTAATCATTACGAATGACCCGTTATACCATTTAACTAAGCGGGCAGGGCATCGTATTTGGCCACTTATATCCTCTTTCAGCATAGGGTTCAATCATAGGTAGTGGCACGTTGCGACAAATTGTCAGCTGTCCTGCCACCAACCAGACCCAATGGCGTCAGGTGGTCTGGCCGCTGCCATTCCAGCGTTGCAAAACCGTCACAACTCTGGCAGTGACTGAGCCAGTCTGCGCTCATCACGTGACAAATCTGACATTGCCAGCCACGTGGCCGCATTGCACCACCAGCGGCACGCAAAGCTGTCGCTGCGGCACTTTTGTCCTCGCCAATTTCAGCGAGGCGCGCAATGAGCTGCCAGGTCATGACGTCGCGCCTTTCCTCGACAATGCCATCTAGAAGCCGGCGGGCTTCTCCTTCAAGACCTGCCGCCAGCGCTGCATCAGCGGCCAGTGTTTCAGCTTCTGCGATATGGGCATGACTGGCATTGCTCGCAAGTTTAATCAACTTTGCAACAAACTCCCCTTCATTGACATTCCAGACTTGTTTCAGCCTATCACTCAAAAGCGAATGCGGCACAGCGCAAAATCCAGTTTCAAGTGCCTTTGCTGCCTTTCGTCTTTGGCCTGACTGCAAATGATAATCTGCCAGTAAAACCGTCGCTGGCCAGAAGCCCGGATCGGTTGCGAGCGCCAGCCGCAACTGGCGGGCAGCTTCCTTTTCAGATATACGGCCTAACGACTGTTCTTCGAGATCTCCATCAAAAAATGGCTTAGCTTGAAGATAGGCGAGCGCCACCTTCTGGCGGCGGCGGGCATGCGGCGTGTCATTCTTCGGGCCTGTGTGATCTTTGGCAGCCATCATTACTTCCAAGGCCGGTGCAGCAGCTGACCAATTGCCACGTGCAGCCTCGAGATGAAGAACTTGGGCAGCCGCTATTGCTGATTTTGGTTTAAGTGAGAGGGCGCGTCGGGCAGCTCTCAGAGCCTCGTCCGGACTGTTCTTCTCATGGGCGAGCCGGGCAAGGCCAATATGGCCAAGAAAGGCTGTGTCCTGCGTCTTTGTTAGCGAACGGAAATAGCGCTCAGCGGCACGAAGATCGCCAGCCAGATGTGCTGCCTGTGCTGAGAGCAGATCCGTCAATTGTGGGGCATCCAGCAACCGCTGGGCCCGCGTTGCATGCCGCTTGGCTTCGCCCGCCTCACCTGCCGAGACGGCCATCAGGCCAAGGGTCAACGCCTTGTGTCCGGCGGCGCCACGGCGCTGTTTCATTTTGCGTCCAAGCCATCTAGGCAAGGTCACCAGGCGCCGCCATAGGCGGTCAGCTAAAACTAGCAGGACACATAGCATAACCAGCAGAAAAACAGCAAGGCTGGTACGAATTTCGATGCGCCAATCAAGCCATTCAAGCTGCATCTGGCCAGGCTTACTCATCAGCCAGTTGGCACTTGCCGCGGCCAGAATCAAAAAAACAACAAGCCAGATGAGGCGAAACAGCATCAGCCAACCATCCCGATGATGGCTACTGTGAGATCAGTCAGCGCTTTATTCAGCTCAAAGCGTGAAAGTGCGCTTTGGTGCCAGATTGCAAGACCCTCTAACGCCGGCCCATTCCACCTTCCGGCAATGTCGGCCGCCGCTACTAGATTACGTTGCGATAGGGCCAGTTCGAAGCGGGCAAGCTGACTTCGCGGATCATCTCCTGTCATTCTTGTCGAGCGGAGCCGCAGCATTTGGCCGAGGCTTGCCCTAACCCGCTCAAACAGCGATGCATTGTCACCTGCCTCATTCACGCCAATCGCCATCGCTGCCACCAGTTCCAAACCCTCGGCAAGCAGACTATTAGCTGGCGGTGGGGAGGCGTTGATGGAGATGATCGCAGCTTTCACCGCGATGTCCACCTGCGCTGGCAAGCCATCAGATTTAGCATAGGAGGACAGCGCGGGTGCCCAGCGGGCAAGTGATCGGCCGGCGGCATCATCAGACAAAAGCCCCATGACAATCAGAACAGCAAGCTGGTCGGGCATCGTCTGATTGTTGGGGAGGTTTTCTGCTAGATTATTATCGGAGGCGGCATTGTCTTGAACATCGGCAACCAAATCCGATGATCCAGCAGCCAACAAATCGGCAAGCTGCGCCTCAATATCACCAAGGCGGTCGGTCATCGCTGACTGGACAGCCGTCAAGTCATTCGCACTGGCATTCACGGTTTCACGCATCTTTGCCCCAATCTGATCAGCCTCCTTTCGCAGGCTCCCAGCCGTAGTCTCAAGGGCGGCAAGGCGTGTCTCAACGTCACCAAGGCGATCACCAAGCACGTCATGAAGTTTCACCAGCGCCCCGTCGCGCGCGCTAACGGCCTGCTGGGTATCGATGTCAATTTTGTAATGGAGGAGGGCCACGCCTACCACGGCCAAAATCGAAAGGACCAACGGCACGAGTGTCATGACTGAAAAGCCAGCTAGTGATGATGGCCGCGCCTGAGCGTCCTGCCCACTTGTTTGACCCGCCTGATCAACAGGCTCCCTTTCAACCGCGGTTCCCTCGACAATTTTATCAGGTCGCGACTCTTTAACGCCGCGGCTCGCCTTCGCGGTTTCTGCCTGCTTTGATCTAGCCATCATCTGTCACCATGCGTGCAGTCCGCCCTTCATGATTACGATGATAGAACAAAGTCGCAATTGCCAAAAGCCTTGAACGGCGCGGTTTCCGTGCAACATGGATTTGCCGCCAGCCGGGGCCTGCCGCATCGGCTATTGATTGGCTGCCGACAATCAGCGTGATATGGGTCTGGCGCGAGTCCAGACCCTGTTCCTTGAGCAATTTGCAAAAGAGCTGAACGCTGCGCGACGACATGCCGATGACCCCGCTGACAGCACCTTCACCAAGCGGGCGCATCTCATCCATGGTAAAATTCACTCGTGCCTGAGCGACATAGATGTCGAGCGTCTGGACATCATATCCGTAGAGAGTAAGCGCTGACGCCATATCAAAACTCTTGTCAACAGCTGCAGGCCAGAGAATGCGCTCCTGACGCATCGGAAGATGTTGCAGAATCGCTGACACAAGCCCCACCCCACCACCCGATCCAATGAAAATGCAGACAAACCCTGCCTCACGCGCTGCGGCCGCCGTCGCCTGACCAACAGCAAAGACTGGAATCCTACACCAATCAGCGGTGTCCATAGCCTCAACAAAAGCCAAAACAGCATGGCGACTAGTGAAAACAAGGCCCGCTATTTCCAACGCATTTGGTAGCTGCGGGGCCAGTGTCACGATCTCCATCATCGGCAGGCAGGCCGATACAACGCCCCGTCTGGACAGGGTGACGGCATCGCGCCGCGAGTCGATGGCTGGACGTATATTAAGGATCATCTGTGTCATTTTGCCACCATATCAAACCAGATCCCTTACGATTTCTGGTCAGCATCCGCGAGGCCAACGCGAATTGTCCAGCAATCAGACCAAAAATTCCCTGCCTCCAGCATCAGTGAGTAGGGCCGCGCCAAGCTCTTTACCAAGGCTGGCGGCGTCATCCACCGATCCCGCAATGTGACGGCGATGCGCAGCATCACCATCAGGGCGCAAAATCATGGCATCTAAACGCAACATACCATCATCACCATAAATGGCACTCGCAGCAATGGGTGTGTGGCAGGAACCGTCAAGATAGGCCAGAACAGCCCGTTCCGCCGTTACCTCGGCGGCAGCGCGAAAACAGTTAATTCTGGTCAAAACGGCGCTGACAGATCTGGTCCGCTCATCACGGGGGCTGGCTATCTGCACGGCCAGCGCTCCCTGTGCTGCTGCCGTTGGCATTACATCACTGGCAAGCGGGCTATAGGGGATATCAAGGCCAAGGCGTCTCAGACCCGCAACAGCAAGAATGATCGCGTCATAGTCTCCTGCCCTTAGCAACCCTATGCGTCGAATGACATTTCCGCGAAGCAGCTTTACCAAGAGATCCGGGCGATGATGCAGCAATAGCGCCCGGCGGCGGACCGACGATGTGCCGACAATGGCACCTTTAGGCAAATCAGCAAGGCTGGCGTAACCACCAAGAAGCGCATCACGTCGATCCTCACGTGGCAGAACCGCGGCAATTTCAGTTCCGGGCGCAAAATAGGTCTCCATATCCTTCATCGAATGGATCGCTGCGTCAGACACACCAGCTAGAATGGCTTTTTCCAATTCCTTGATGAATAGCCCTTTACCCCCGGCATCCGCGAGTGACCGGTCAAGCACCCGATCACCATGTGTGGTGATTGGCTGGATTTCGGTGGCAATAGGCAAAAGTCTTTTCTTGACCAGTTCCGCCTGGCACATCGCCAGTCGCGACGCCCGGCTGGCGAGACGAAGTGGCGCGTGATTAAAAATATTCAAGCTCTTTTTCATTGTTCATTTATGTAAAGACCCTGACGGCTCATTGCAAAATAAAAGGTGTAGAAAATAAATGCGCCTGGCATCCTTACGATTGGGCGCTAGATGACGTATGCTTTCAATCCACACCGACAGTCACGGACGATACATGCAAACCAAATTCATCATGCTTGGTATTGAAAGCAGTTGTGACGAAACCGCTGCGGCCATCGTATGTGATGACAAGACCATCCTTGCCAACAATGTTGCCTCGCAGATGGACATGCATGCCGAATATGGCGGCGTCGTTCCAGAAGTGGCGGCCCGCGCCCATCTTGATGTCATTGATCAGGTCATAAATGTTGCGCTTGAAGATGCTGGGCTGAGCATTGCTGAGATCGACGGTGTTGCCGCAACTGGCGGTCCCGGGCTAATCGGTGGCGTTTTGGTCGGAACTGTCACAGCTAAGGCAATTGCTGCGGCCCGGTGTATTCCCTATTTTGCCGTCAACCATCTTGAGGGTCACGCGCTGAGCGGACGCCTGACAGATGAGGTCAGTTTTCCTTATTTGTTGTTGCTAGTTTCAGGTGGGCATACACAATTATTAGCCGTGCATGGCCCAGGACAATATGAACGCTACGGAACAACCATGGATGACGCCGCTGGAGAGGCCTTTGATAAGGGTGCTAAAATCATGGGGCTTGGCTATCCGGGCGGCCCGGCGATTGAGAGATGCGCCAGAGACGGCGACCCAAAGGCCGTCCAGCTGCCACGCCCCCTTCGCGGCGCGGCACATTGTCATTTTTCCTTTTCCGGCTTGAAAACTGCTTTTGCCCAGCGTCATGCGCAGTTGGAGGGTGTAAGCAACGCCGTAGCCGATCTTGCCGCTAGCCTACAGGCAGCCATCGCCGATTGCCTTGCCGATCGCACAAAACAGGCAATGCAGCAATTCGCAGCCAACTATGGCGAATCAACGCTCGTAATTGCCGGTGGAGTCGCAGCGAATGCGGCCATCTTTACGCAGCTTGAAAGAGAGGCGCTGAAGGCCGGGTTCAGACTTTCTGTTCCACCGGGATATTTATGCACTGACAATGCCGCTATGATTGCCTGGGCCGCGTTGGAGAGACGTGAGGTACCGCACGCACTTGATTTTGAACCATTGCCGCGTTGGCCGCTTGACCCGGACGCCACGCCGCCACCGGGTCAGGGTGTGCGACGCTGATCAGGCCGAGAACAAGAGGACAGGATACAAATGAATTCACAGATTGTCATTGGCGGCGGTAGTTGGGGCATGGGTATTGCCGCTGCGTTGGCGGCCACCAATCAGGATGTTGGCCTGCTCGTGCGTAACCCAAAAACCGTTCAGTTGCTATCCGAAGGCAAATGCCGACAGCTGCCAGACCAGCCTGCTGTTACAGCACTTGACGCAACCATTGATCCGGGCTGTCTGCGAGTAGCGGAGTTGATATATGTTGTCGTGCCAGCAGGTGCCACACGCGACATACTCCGACTTATCAAGGAGATGGCCAATCCACAGGCCGGCGTAGTCTTCGCCGCAAAAGGCCTTGTGGCAGACGCTTCGTCTTGTGGCAGTCTGCTGCCTGAGATTGCCACGACCGATCTACCAGGTCGCCAAACTGGAATCCTATCTGGCCCAAGTTTTGCCGATGAAGTGTTGGCCGGCCTGCCAGCCGCACTGACCATTGCCGCGAAAACACCCGCTCTCATTGAGACGGTGCAACAGCGCTTTGCCGACAGTAATCTGCGCCTTTATGGCAATGATGATCCAATTGGCGTTGCTGTTGGCGGCACCATGAAAAATGTCATTGCTATTGCCGCTGGTTGTGCGGTCGGGCTGGGATTAGGTGACAATGCAAAAGCCGCGATTCTTACTAGGGGCATCGCCGAGATGGCGCGGTTTGCTGTTGCTGTTGGCGGACGTCAGGAAAGCATTTACGGCCTCTCCGGCGTTGGTGATCTTGCACTAACATGTGCTGGCCCTCATTCCCGTAATATGGCCTATGGTATGGCAATCGGTGCAGGGCTAGCACCTGACACGCGTCTGGCTGAGGGACGCCACACCGTTGCCGCATTGGCGCGGCGAGCAACAACCATGGGCTTGGACCTGCCAATCACCAATGCTGTGGACAGAGTCATTAATCACGGTGATAATTTGCGTGATATTGTAACGCAACTGCTGGCCCGCCCAGCTGGCAGAGAAAGCTGAGAGAGCCAAAAACCTACTATCACTCAAAAAATAGGAGGGTGTGATACCTTATTGGCTGTTGAAATCAGAACCGTCGAACTGGTCATGGCAGGATCAGCAGAACCGCAGCGGTGCTGGCGAAGGATGGGACGGGGTCCGCAACCATCAGGCCTCCAATAACATGAAAGCAATGAAAATTGGTGACCTTGCCTTTTTCTATCACTCGGTCAAAGAAAAGCAGATTGTTGGCATTGTCGAAATTATCGAGCTCTATCACCCTGACCCAACCGACAGTACCGGACGCTTTGGCATGGTAACGGTAAAGGCGGTCAAAAGCATGTCGAAGCCCGTGACTCTGTCCGATATAAAAGCTGATCAGCGGTTGCAGGACATGGCACTGGTGCGACAGGCACGGCTCTCAGTGACGCCAGTTTCGCAGTCACAGTGGGAAATTATCCTCAAAAAGGGCGCAACCAGCCTTTAATAACCTTAACTCGCCGTGACGGCACGTGACTTGCGAACAAAATAGAGGTTACGCAGGTAGATAAACAGGCCGAGCCCCTGGCCACTCATGAACACCAAATCCTGTCGCCAGATGGCGTAAAGAAACAGCACCGACCCACCACCGATGGAGAAGTACCAGAAGGCGATCGGGATCACTGATTTGGCCTGTTTTTCAGACGAAAGCCACTGGATGATGAAGCGCATGGCGAACAGCCCCTGCCCAGCAAATCCGACAACGATCATGATTTGCTCGGGGTGCTCGACAAGGCTTTCTGGAAGAAAGGGCAGAATTGTCGTTAGAACAATGGCCACCAGAATCGCCCCTTCTTCAATCTGCTGGGCCAGATACATGACCAATTGACCAAACACTACTCTCATCAACCTGTTTCCCTTGAGTCGCGCGATCCAGCGCTGGTCGCAACCTCAACAACATCCCCCTGGCGCGGCGCCCGGCGCAACAGCCAGATTACCCCAAGAATATCAGATATCCCCACCAAAAGACGGTCAAAAACCCGGTATTTCGATGTGCCTTGAACACGCGGTCTGTGTGCAACCAAAACACCCGTGACGAAACCGCCATGGCGGCGTACGAGACTCGGCATGAAGCGATGCATATGGTTGAAGAACGGCAACTGCAGAAACAAGTCACGCTGCAGGACCTTAATACCGCAGCCGCTGTCTGGATGGGTGTCGCCCAGCAGCGCAGTACGAATCCATCTTGCCCCAAGCGAAGCCGCAAGCCGCAAGGCACTGTCTCGGCGCTTAGCTCGGATTCCAGCTGCCATACCATACGCCGGGCGGCCAGCAAGCAACGCTTTTTCAAGCTTAGGCAGATCGGATGGTACATTCTGCCCATCACCATCCAATACAGCAATAAGATGACCCCGCGCGCTCAGCAGACCAGATCGAATCGCCGCACTTTGTCCAGCCTGGTGATGATGCCGCAGGACCCGCAATTGCGAAACCACCGCTTGCGCATCCGCCAGTTCAATGGGGCTATCATCGTTGCTGGCATCATCGATATAGATAATTTCAAAATTTCGACCAGACAACGCCTCACAAATTTCATCGATTAGCGGACGAATATTGCCAGCTTCGTTCATTACTGGAACCAAGACCGATATTTCGGGTGGTCTGGAGCCATTTTTTGCAGAGCGTGTAAGCATGGGGATTAATTGCCAGCTGACATGTATGATTGAAAAACCTAGATCTTTGACCCTGTTTAACGGGTGTGGCTGTTGGCGTCAAACACCGCTTACTCGAACGCTAAGCGATACAGGAAAATCAGCACATCATCACCCTTTGACACATTGAAACCACTAATCTGGTAGGGTGGAAGCAATTCTTCGCCAAGTTGAGCTACCATCGCTAAAAATGCCTCACGTTGCCGGTTTTCAACAATTGCCAGTCCACCGGGTGCTTCGGCCAGAAACAACGCCGCCTCTGGACCACTGAGAAGCAACACATCACTGCCGCGCAAAAAAACCAGTGATGGCTCGTGAAACCCCGCTGCGGCAATAGCCGGTGGATTAATTTTCAGGCTTATAATTGCCTGATCAATCGCCGTCGAGACGTGTAGACGGGAGAGTGCTGGTAGCAACCCAGAAATCAGGGAAAAATTGAACAGGGCTCCAACAAGAAGGATGATGGCAACAGGTCTGATGCCACCACCACGTTGCCAAACAATACCCTGCCACAAAACAACGGCGAGAAATGCGAGGGAAAGCATTGCAAAGGCAAATGCCCTGCCGCCCGTCTGACCCCCGTGGGTGATAGCGGCCCAAAGAACAACAGCCGCCAGAACGCCGGCGGTTGCAAGCATTGCATATTCACCAGCCAATGCCAGATACCGCTGGAACTTCTTATGGAGCTTGCCACTTTTCGGATTACCCGGCAAAGGCACTTCAACCGCGCAGACAAGCAGCACTGCCAATGCCGGGAAGACAGGCAGCGGATAATGGGGCAATTTTGTTGGGATAAGCTCGATCAGCAGCCAAAATGGAACGATCCACGCGATCAGGAACCGGCTCTGTGCATGCGCCAGCAATGTTGGCATCTGCGCCACCGCACGCGGCAGCAAAATGCAGCCAGGCCATATCAGCAGCCCCACTAGCATCATATAAGTCCCGATCGGCGCGCCGTGTGATTCCTGTGCCGACTTCACCTTGGCCAGAAAATCACCACGTAAGGCAATATCCAGAAATGCTCCATCAGTTGCTAATGTTACAAGAATTGCCCATGGCAGGGTGAGCGCGGCAAGAACCAAAAGACCTCGCACAAAACGGAGTTGTTGAAGCCATCGGTAGGAGCGATCCCATGCACAAAGCGCTGCAATCGTAACAAGGCCAAGAAGAGGGGCAATCGGCCCCTTGATCATGATGGCCGCACCCATGGAGGCCCAGAACCAAAGCCAGCTTCGCTCCGGCGGCACCCGGCCAAGCTGCACCGCAAGATAAATGCGCATTAGCGCCATTTGCTGAGCAAGGCACAGCGCCATCAAAACTGTATCGGTTTTGGCCAGATGGGCCTCGGCAAAGGTAAGCAGACTAGACCCAAGAACAGCAGCAGCAAGCAAAGCCCGCGGTTCACGGTAAAGGTGGGAGGCCAGATGATAGGTTCCCCAGATCGCCGCTAGAAAGGCCAATAGGCTCGGCAGTCTGTAGGCGGCAATATCATCCACCCCGAACAGACCGGCTGCCAACGATTGCAACCAGTAGATGCCAGCTGGTTTCTTGGCGCGCAACTCATCCTGAAACCGCACCGTCACATAATCTCCACTGACAAGCATCTGTTTGCTCGCCTGGGCAAACCGGGACTCGTCACGATCCATCGGTGGCACAGTCTGGTGGCCGATCAATACAGCCGCCGCCAGCATGGCAAGCACCAAAATCAGCGCAGATTGTTTGTTCAGCAAAGACACACTTTTTCCTACAGGTCCCACATTAGGCAGCATTGCTGTCCACACACCCCTGTTTAAACCATCTTTTAACCCAGTGTGCCATATCAATTGAACGGGGGGTCAACTAGATCTAATACTGCCAGGCAAATTTGACGCCGCCACAACGAGTGACTTACAGAGCAGCAAAATGAACTAAAGTCCAGCTATGGGAGTAAGCTGACCTACAAGATGAATTTAGGTTAAAACGATGGAAAAGAACGTGAAACCAGACCGAGACAGGATGTCACAAATCCAGAAAACATCATGGCGTCATATCTGGTCAATTTCTTGGCCGATCTTTCTGGCTAATATCACGGTGCCACTTGTTGGTGCTGTCGACACGGCAATGATGGGACACTTTCCTGACCCGGCCTATATTGGTGGTGTCGCTCTTGGTACGCTGGTGTTCAGCTTTCTCTATTCCGGGCTTAGTTTCCTTAGAATGTGTACCACCGGATTGGTGGCGCAGGCAAATGGCTACAATGATGAGGCGGAAATCGAGAATCTACTGATCAGGGGGCTAATCATTGCCCTTACTTTGGGTTTGGTGGCGATATTGGCCTCGCCAATAATCTACTTGGTAACCAGCCAGCTGTTAGCAGCAAGCAGTAGCGTCGAGGTCCAAATGCGGACCTATATTGAAATCAGATTGTTTGCCGCACCTGCCGCTCTTGGGAATATGGTTCTGTTGGGATGCCTGTTTGGACGACAACAGATGCGCCTATGCATGGTGCAGATCATGGTTGTCAATATCCTTAATCTGTTGCTCAACATCCTGTTTGTCATTGGCTTTGGAATGAAGATAGACGGAATTGCACTGGCCTCTGTTGCGGCCCAATGGTTAGGGTTCGTCTTCACCATTGGCCTCATTAGCTGGCGATGGCGGGACATGCTGCGCGGCGTGATAGCACGCCTGTTCACGCGCAACCCCTCGTGGTTTGATTTGCCAGCTTTTGGCCAGTTTTTTTCACTCGGAGCTGATTTGATCCTTCGAACTTTGATGCTGCTCGCCTGTAAGGCCATTTTCCTCAACAATGCCGCTGTCCTTGGTGACATAGAGCTCGCCGCAGCACAGTTGGTAATCGTAATGTTTGGGATCATCGCGTTTGGGCTTGATGCCTATGCCCATGCTGCCGAGGCACTTGTTGGAGACGCTATTGGTCGGAAGGATCCAGTTATGCTGACACTGGCAATAAAGCGGACAAATGCGTTGGCCTGTACCTCGTCCTTGCTGATGGGCCTGATCATTCTCGCCGGTGAAATGACGATCATTGGGACGTTGACCAATCAGCAACCACTGATCGAGCTAACGGCGCGGCACTGGCATTGGGTTGCGCTGATGCCGTTCGCAGCATTTCTGGCGTTTCAGATGGATGGTATTTTTGTTGGTGCGACACGCAGCCGCGACATGCGCAATGCCATGCTTGTCTCAACGATTTTCTTTGTTGCTCTTATCTGGTTAACGGCGCCATATGGGCTTGTCGGATTACTGGCAGCCTTTACACTCTGGCTTGGAATGCGCGGTCTCACCCTACGGCTGCTATTGCCGCGGGTCATACGCCTAGCCATCCAGAAAGAATAGCTTGTTGGGTTTGCTAAATTTCGCCTTTGGAGATGATACCGGAATGAAAACGAAGATTACAGATTACGGCCTGCAGAAGTCAGCCAAGGGAACGCATGCGCTGATTCTGGTTCATGCTGATGAATGGGCAGCTTGGTACGAGGCTGCGGAACACTCTGCGAAAAACTGGATTACTGCGCAGGCCTTTTCAGGTCAAGCTGGAACAGCGCTGACCATGCCAGCGGATGATGGCAGCATTGATACCGCCATTGGTGTCTTTGGTAAGCATGACATCTGGGATGGCGCCTGCCTTGCAAAGGCCCTACCGCAAGGGGGATGGCACATCGATCCCAACCGAGGAACTATGCTCAATGCAATGGCCTATGAAATGCTAGTGCTTGGCTGGGCCCTGTCGCAATATAGCTTTGACAGGTTCAAGAATGATGATAGCGGCAAAGGCGAGACCACGTCAAAACGTCTAGCAATTCCTGACGGGGTCAATGCTAATCGCCTGCTTGGACTCATCGAAGGTGTCTGGTTCTGCCGCGATCTGATCAACATACCAGCAAACCATATGACACCTCAGGGTCTCGAGGACAGCGCAACCGCCCTCGCTAAAAGATATGGTGCTGCAATCACTGTAATCAGCGGCGATGAATTAAAGACATCCTTTCCGGCAATCAATACCGTTGGCCGCGCTGCAGAAATTGCGCCGCGTCTAATTGATTTTACATGGGGCGACGCAGGGCCAAGAATCACCCTCGTCGGCAAGGGCATCACCTTTGACTCGGGCGGCCTTGACCTGAAACCATCAAAGGCAATGGAAATGATGAAAAAGGATATGGGTGGTTCAGCAACAGTACTGGGGCTTGCAATGGCGATCATGGCTGCAAAGCTGCCCGTCCAGCTGCGGGTAATTGTCGCCGCTGCGGAAAACGCAGTCTCTGATCGTTCAATGCGGCCGCTTGATGTGATCGACACGCGCGCTTGCATCAGGGTTGAGGTTGGTAATACTGATGCCGAGGGGCGGCTTGTACTCGCCGATGCACTCACGCTTGCTCGTGAGGATGACCCTGATTTCATCATTGATTTTGCCACTTTGACGGGTGCCGCAAGGGTTGCGCTTGGCACCGAATTGCCAGCGTTGTTCTGCAACCGAGACGACACCGCCACGCAGATCCTCGCCGCCAGCAGCGAAGTTGGTGATCCCCTGTGGCGATTACCGCTTTTTGATGATTATGACCGACATCTCGAAAATGGTCATGTTACGCTGTCCAGCACCGGCAGCACAGGTTTTGGGGGGGCCATTACCGCAGCGCTGTTCCTGCGGCGGTTTGCCGGTAATGATAGTAACTGGGCTCATATCGACGTGATGGCGTGGAATCTTAGCAGCCAGCCGGGGCGACCACGAGGTGGCGAGGCAATGGGGCTACGGGCAATTTTTCGCTATATCGAACATCTTGCAACCGAAAAACAGTGTCAGTAACCTCGACCCCAGTCGACCCGGTTTGCCGGCTCCTCGCCCGCCATCATTGCGTTAATGGCGTCGGCAACCTGCCGCGCGGCAGTAATAGGGTTGGTCTGCGCAGCAACATGTGGCCAGACAGAAATCTTGGGATGTGACCAGAAAATGTGATCCGCTGGCAGCGGTTCGGTTCTGAAAACATCAAGCGCTGCAC
This sequence comes from uncultured SAR116 cluster alpha proteobacterium, assembly GCA_902596655.1. Classification (GTDB taxonomy): domain Bacteria; phylum Pseudomonadota; class Alphaproteobacteria; order Puniceispirillales; family Puniceispirillaceae; genus MED-G116. Next base: position 23,633 of record CACJUX010000012.1, read on the forward strand.
CGCCAAGCTGGCCTGATTCCAACGCAGCCAGGAGGTCATCATCATCGATCTGCGGCCCACGGCCACCATTGATGATAAAAGCACCCTCGGCCAACCGATCAAAGAAAGATTCATTCATGATGGCTGTAGTCTGCGGGGTTAGAGGCAGCACCGATACGATTATCTCAGCCCCATCAGCAAAAGCAACCAGGCCCTCCATGCCGGCAAATATTTCAACCCCCTCGAGCGAGCGCGGCGTGCGTACCCAGCCGCGCACCTGAAAGCCCAGCATTGCAAACCGGCTGGCAATGACTGACCCGATGGCACCAACACCCATCACCCCGACAATGCCACCGCTGCTGCGCCGCTGTTTGAGCGGTTTCCATTTTCGCTGCTGCTGCTGATTACGATAGTGCGGGCCGTTTCGCCAGAAATCCAACGCATTCAAAATCGCCCAGTGGCTCAATGCGTCAGACATATCGGGGTCAATCAGCCGCACCAGCGGAATGTCCCGAGGCACTGTTTCATCAGCCATCATATGGTCAACACCCTGGCCTTGAAGTATGATGCCCTTTAGATTTGTCAGGTCGGTAAAGGTGTTGGGCGGCGGTGCCCAAACAAGGGCGAAGTCACACATGCGGCCGCTGTCGGAAAACAAATCAACGACCAGGCAATCAGGCACCAATTCAGCCAGTAACCGCTGCCACCTGGCTGCCTCTTCCGCGTCGCCATAAAAGCCTATCGTAATCATACTCTCTTTTCCTCACATCATAACGTGCCTATTCTGGCTCGGACGAGTAAAATCCTAAAAACTGTCACTAATTATGGCAATAACAGCTTCGTGCAATTCCATTGTCGCAGCACAAAGCAGGCTTGTTGTTTGTGGGTAGCGCACCGAATTCCCCTGCAGATCTGTCACACATGCACCTGCAGCCTGCATGATGGGGACGATGCCCATGATATCATGTGGTGCAAGGCTATCCTCAATTACTAGATCAATATGCCCCGCCGCAAGAAGTGCATAATTGTGACAGTCGCCCCCATAATTCGTGATTCCTGCCAGCGCACTAACGCGGTTAAAGAAAGCAAGACCGTCAGGCGAAAATGCGTCTGGTGACGTCGTCGCCAGTCTCGATGTGGCAAGGTCATTTGACGCGCTGGCTGAAATAGGCACGCCATTGAGCCACGCGGCCTCACCAATGCCAAGATAGAGCTCATCAAGCACCGGCATATCACAAAAACCGGCAACCGGCCGACCGGAATTAAGCAGGCCAACAAGCGAGCCAAAGGTTGGCTTGCCTGAGACAAAGGCCTTTGTACCATCAATGGGATCAATCACCCATTGGTAGCCCGTACTGCCATCACCAAAGGTAACGTCATGCTCCTCTCCGAGGATATCATCGCCCGGGAAGCGACTGGCAATGGCGTCACGCAGAGCAAGCTCCACAGTCCTATCGGCAATGGTTACAGGTGATGTGTCGGACTTGATTTCGATATCTGGGCTTGCGCGAAACCACTGTGAAATGATAGGCCGACTGATAGCAGCAAGGCCTGAAAGAAAAACAGCCAGCTCGGCATTGTCAAGCTGACTGTGGATCCGTGAATACGTTTTCTTAGCTTTCACTTTCAGCTGCAATTTCTTCAGCTGTGGGCAGAGCTGCCTCAGCATCAGCCTGCTGACGCAGATAAGCAATCATGTTCGCCCGATCCTGCGGCTTCTTCAGACCGGCAAAATTCATCTTCGTTCCGGAAATATAGGCCTTCGGCTTTGCTAGAAAAGCGTTCAGAGACTGGTAATCCCACACACCACCAAAACCGGCGAGGGCAGCTGAATATGAAAATCCATCAACCGCACCTTTTGCGGTATTGACTACTCCCCACAAAACCGGGCCCACCTTGTTCGCGCCATCGGCAGCAAACACATGACAGGCTGTGCATTTCTTCGCCAGTTTTTCACCAGCCGCCGGATTAGCATCGGCAAGTAGGGCCAGAATTGGTGCCGGACCCGTCTCACCAGGGGCGGCAACAGCCACATCCGTTGTCTCAGGAACTTCAATCACATAGGCATTTTCCACTAGCTCAGTATGTGGCACCAAAACGTCAGCGAATTTGACACCAGCCATAAGCATCAAGCCGGCGAGCAGCACGCCGGCAAAAAGTTTGTTGAAACCCAACTCATCCATGCTGTATTCCCCCGATTTACAGAGCCTCCCCTCACATTGGACCACGCCATGGCGTGATGTTCATACCATCGGTGACGATGGCCGCCACAGCTGAAGGTTAAATACCTAAAATAGATGACCCCCTCAACCCTTTCCTAGCTTAGCGACGCGTTTTCCCTATGCAAAAACCCAAATATGTGATGAATTGCCGCATCATGAGCAGCTCAGACAGCACAATTATCATTATCCCCGCCAGAATGGCAGCCAGCCGACTGCCTGGTAAACCGCTAGCAGATATTGCCGGCAAACCGATGATCCAACATGTCTGGGAGCGAGCCAGAGCGGCCAATATCGGGCCAGTCTATGTCGCCACCGAACATCAAAAAATTGCCGATGTGATCCGTGCTGCAGGCGGCGAGGCGGTGATCACCAGAGATGATCATCCCTCCGGCTCAGACCGGGTTTTCGAGGCGCTGCAGATCATTGATCCTAACGAATCTTATCAGACCGTTCTCAATCTACAAGGCGACCTGCCTGAGATGGATCCAGCGATTCCGGCGGCACTTGCCGCAGCGCTTGACAGAAGTGGCGCTGAATTGGCAACACTGGTAACGCCTGCTACTGCCGAGGAAGCGGCCCATCCCCAAGTGGTAAAGGCTGCAATTGCCTGGGACGCAAACACCGAAGAGGCGACAGCAATCGCCGGCCGGTTTGGCCGCGCGCTTTATTTCAGCCGTACGCCAATCCCGGCCAACACGACTGAATATAATCATCATGTCGGCGTCTATGGCTGGCGACGCAGCGCTCTTGCGGCCTTTGTCAAACTGCCCCCGTCACCGCTGGAACTGACGGAAAAACTGGAACAATTGCGCGCTCTGGAGGCAGGAATGACCATCGCAGTCGCGCAAATCAGCGCTGCCCCTGGCGGAGTTGACACAAAGGATGATCTAACGGCAGTGCGCCGCCGGCTCGGTCATTAACCCAGAGAACGGCGTGATAGAAATCAGCCACCCAGCGTTGACAGCGGCTGTCAGCATATTGATACTGCCGCGCAACATGGGGCAGGCTAGATTATGGCGGAACTACCATGCGAGATGGAGACAGAAACGTGAGTGATGCGGCCAAAAAAATAGCGTTTCAGGGCAGCCTTGGCGCCTATTCCCACATGGCATGTATAGCGGTTAAGCCAGAGATGACACCGATGCCCTGCCGGTCGTTTGAGGACATGCTGCTGACTGTTCAAGAAGGCAACGCGCATCTGGCGATGGTGCCAGTTGAAAATTCGATTGCTGGACGGGTTGCTGATATCCACCACCTCCTTCCCAAATCCGGTCTTTATGTCATTGGCGAACATTTCCAGCCTGTCAAACACCAGCTACTCGCGCCGCGTGGTGCCACTATTGGCGATCTGGTTGAGGTACATAGCCACGCACAGGGTCTGGCCCAGTGTCGTGAACGGCTTCGCTCGCTTGGCCTGCAGCCAGTTATTCACCCGGATACCGCCGGCGCCGCCAAGGATATCGCTGCGCGCGGTGACAAAAAAGTGGGGGCCATTGCCTCGGCGCTTGCCGGTGAAATCTATGATCTCGATGTGCTCATCGACTCGGCCGAGGATGCGGAGCGGAACACCACGCGCTTTTTGATCATGGCGTGCGATCCACAAACACCAAAACCGAATGGTAAGGACATGCTGACAACGATGGTGTTCCGTCTGCGCAGTGTCCCAGCGGCACTATACAAGGCGCTTGGCGGCTTCGCCACCAACGGCGTCAATATCACCAAATTGGAGAGCTACATGCGACCTGGCTTTGCCGACCACGCACAATTCTATGTGGATGTTGAGGGCCATACCGAATCGCTGGCGATGAGACATGCGATGGAAGAACTCCGCTTCTATTGCGAAGAGGGCGAGGTCAGGATTCTTGGCTGCTACCCGGCAAACCGCAAGCAAATAGGTGAAAGCTGACACCATCCATCAAAACAGGTTTTGGCTAGAAAAACGACGTTGATTGTTGGAGCGGCTAATAATTTGCTTGTCCGTAATCCAGCTTTGTTTCATACAAGTGTCAGGAAGGCTGGGCGGACATATCACCCACCAATCCGGTCAGGTCCGAAAGGAAGCAGCCGCAGTGGACTGTTTATGGGTTGTCCAGTCTTCCGCTTTCTGATTGCGGGGACAGGTCGTCAACAATGAGTCTAAAGGCACCAACAGCCTATCGCGTTCTTGCACGCAAACACCGACCAGATACGTTTGCTGACCTGATTGGTCAGGAGGCCCTTGTCCGCACTTTGAGCAATGCGTTGGCGATGAAGCGTCTCGCGCATGCCTTTGTTCTGACGGGGATTCGCGGCATCGGCAAAACCTCGACAGCGCGTCTACTTGCTAAGGGATTGAACTGCATTGGCGTGAATGGCGGTGGCGCCGAAACGCTGGAACCCTGCGGCATCTGCGAGCCCTGTACCGCCATTGGTGCGGGGAGACATGTTGACGTACTGGAGATTGACGCAGCAAGTCATACCGGTGTGGATGATGTACGCGAGATCATCGAGGGTGTTGGTTATCATCCGGTGTCTGCGCGCTACAAAATCTACGTTATCGACGAAGTGCACATGATGTCAAAAAGCGCGTTCAATGCGTTGCTCAAAACACTTGAGGAGCCACCAGAAACAGTTAAATTCATCTTTGCGACAACCGAAATCCGCAAGGTTCCAGTAACCATCCTGTCCCGATGCCAACGCTATGATCTGCGCCGCGTGCCAGCCAACATGCTTGAAGCTCATCTTCGAAAAATTTGTGAACAGGAGGGTATAACCTATGATGCGGATGCCCTGCGCACGATCGCCGTGGCGGCTGAGGGTTCCGTGCGGGATGCACTGTCTATGCTGGACCAGGCGGCAGCCATGACAGCGGATAAATTAGTTGGGGATGCCATCAACGACATGCTTGGCCGGCCCGGTCGAGGCGAGTCAATCGGCATTCTAAAGGCGACATTTGACGGCGACGCTACCTCCGCGCTGGCACAGTTCGCACGTGTGCACAAGAATGGTGCGGAAGCCGAGATGGTCGTCGCTGACCTTTTGAACATCATCCATCAGGCAAGTCTAGCCGCCGCTGGCGCAGATCTTGCTGATCTAGTCGAAAGTGAACGCCCCGAGATTACCGCGCTCGGTGATCTGGGCATTTCTAAGCTGGGTCGCGCATGGCAGATGCTGCTGAAAGGGCATGATGAGGTAAGCAAGGCGCCGAACCCGGCAGCAGCCGTTGAAATGCTTGTGATCCGTCTTGCCCATACGGCAAACATGCCAACCCCCGGGGATATCCTGCAAAAACTGCCAAACGCCCCTCATGCTGATGCAAAAGACCCATCTGCTGCAACCAAGGCCAACGCCGAATCGCCGGCTTCATCGGAGAGTCTATCCTCTGCTCCGCGAGAGACTGATCTTGCTGCCCACACCACCAAATCCAGGCAGATTTCTGGCAATGGTGGACAACAGCAGGCCGTAGTTGAGGAAATGCTACCGGACACCAAAACCCACCCTGCCGAAACGGTGTCTGCAACCCCACCACAACAAGAGTCAACCACAAAGCCCGTCAACAGCCTCGCTGATATCGCCGCCCTTGCCGAAGCCGAGTATGAAATGTTGCTGGCCGCACAGATACGCACACATCTGCGTCTTGTCGCACTTAATCCGGGCTTCCTAGAGGTTGCGTTAACCGAAAAAGCGCCCAAACAATTGATTGGCGATCTGGCAAAATATCTGACCAAATGGACAGGGCAGCGATGGCTGGTCTCGTTATCGGATGGCCCCGGCGGAAAAACCCTCGTAGAGGAACGTGCCAAGCAGGCCGATGAGCTAAAAGATAAAATCGCCGAAACGCCGCTGGTCAAGACCATCCTGACGATGTTCCCTGGCTCAAAGGTCGAGGCAATCAAGCCCAATGATGCTAGGGACCGCAGCAACGATCCGCTCGGCAATACAAATATTGAACCGGCAATGAATGGCAAGGAGAATAGCGAATGATGCGCAATATGGCCGGTATGATGAAGAAAGTTGAAGAAATGAAAAAACGCATGGAGGCGTTGCAAAGCGAAATGGAGCAGGCCAGCTTTGCCGCATCGGTGGGCGGCGGTGTCGTCACCGTGAGAGTCACAGGCAAGGGTTTTGTCAAATCCGTATCGATCAATCCAGAAGCAGTCGATCCGGTTGAAATTGATGTTCTAGAGGACATGATCTGTCTGGCGACGAACAACGCCAAACAGAAGGCCGAGGCCGAGATGGCTGCGCGGATAAAAGACATTACCGGCGGCCTGCCATTGCCTCCCGGCATAAACTTGCCTTTTTAAATCAGCTGGTCTCACGATGGACAATGCAGTTGAAAACCTAATAAGGAAAATGGCTCGAATTCCGGGGCTTGGCCCACGCTCCGCACGCCGCGCCGTACTGTTTCTGCTGCGGAACAGGGAACAATTAATGGTGCCGCTCGCCCGTGAAATGGATGATGTGGCAACTCGTATACGTGCCTGTGCAGACTGTGGCAATCTTGATACTGGTGATGTCTGCAAGATCTGCAACGATGCCCGGCGGGACCGTTCCACCATCTGCATCGTCGAGGATGTTGGCAGCCTCTGGGCGATTGAGCGGGCAGGAGTCTTTCGTGGCCTGTATCATGTCCTTGGCGGCACATTAAGCGCGATTGATGGCCGAGGCCCGGACAAGCTTCATATTGACCGGCTGGTCAAGCGCGCAGGTCACTCTAATATGGCCGAGGTAATCCTAGCGCTCTCGGCAACGGTGGATGGCCAGACAACCGCGCATTACATTCAGGAGCGCCTCGCTGGATTACCTGTTGAGATCACCCGGCTTGCACATGGTGTACCTGTTGGTGGGGAACTTGACTATCTTGACGACGGTACGCTGGCGCAGGCGCTGAAAGCACGCGGCAAATTGGGTTAGCCCAGCAGATCAGGCTTGCGGTCAGCCGCGTCCACCACGGGCGAGACAGGCCGTTCTTCTGCCACCTCAATCTGGGTGATTTTCTGACCCCGCGACGTGATCTTGCGTGTAGAGGTCTGTATTTCGCTGATGTCCTTATCCACCTGCTGAAAATGCGTGGCCAATTTGCTAACGCGATCATCAAGCCGGGTCACATCCTGCATCATCATATCGACCTCGTTCTGGATCTGGCCGGCCGCCTCATGCATCTGGGCATCCCGCAGAATGGCCCGGACAGTGTGTAGTACCAGCATCAAATTGTCTGGGCCAGCCATATACACATGCGCCCGGCGGCTGGCCTCGACAAGTTTTGGCAGCTGCAAATTGATCTCTGCATATACAGACTCTGACGGCAGAAACAGAATGGCACTTTGGGCTGTTTCGCCGGGAACAATATATTTCTGCGCAATATCATTAATATGTTTTTTGACATCACCTTCCATTGATCGCCGCGCCACATTACGCGCCGCCTCATCTGCCGCGCCAGTCAAAGCGCGAAAGGACTCCAGAGGAAATTTGGAGTCAATACAGATTGAGCCCGGAGGATTGGGCATGGTGATGAAACAATCGACACGGCGGCCATTGGTCAAGGTGTGCTGAAAGGAAAAGGCGTTATCGGGCAACGCGTCTCTGACCAGATTTTCCAGCTGAACCTCGCCAAAACTGCCGCGCTCCTGCTTGTTCGACAGAATATTCTGCAGCTGCGTAACCTGGCCAGACAATTGTGAGATGTGACTGTTCGCCTCGGTTATGACAGCAAGTTTTTCAGCCATCCCGGTGAGGGATTTGGTTGTGCGCTCGTTCTGGTCGCGCAGGGACTGTTCAAGACGTGTGCCGAGTCTGCCCTCGGCTTCAGCCATCTGGCCGGCAATCACCTTTTGCAATTCACCTGACTGGCTCGCCATCTGCGCCAGTTGACCCCGCAGCTCGGCAAGGCCTGTATCGTCACTTGCCGACGGGCGGCGCAGCATCAGGGTCAACAGCAGAATGATGCCAATGAGCGCAATGATGATGAAAGTGGAAAATCCTGGCATGGCGGTCAGTCTCTTGCATTTCCTGTGCTGATTACGGTAAGTGTCGCATGCCGGTGGCTTGACTGCAACGTCCCCATCGCCTAACTGATTGACATTGTTGAAGCCTGTCATTTCATCATATCCGAACAAACAGAGGCGAGCTATGGCGCTCATTCCGATTATCACCATTCCCGATCCTGTGCTGCGCAAGGTGGCCGCGCCCGTAACCGAGATTACGGACGGGGTCCGGCAGCTGCTGACAGACATGGCCGAGACCATGTACAACGCGCCCGGAATTGGTCTCGCCGCCCCACAAATCAACATTAGTCAGCGATTGATTGTTATGGATTGTGGCAAGAATGAGACACCGGAATTGTTCAAAATGATCAATCCGGAAATCATTAGCCGTTCGGACGAATTGGCCGTTCTCGAGGAGGGCTGCCTGTCAATACCCGACCAGACAGCCGATGTGGAACGCCCTACCATTGTCGAGGTTAAATATACCGACATCGCTGGCGGGGAAAAGCGCCTGACCTGCGAGGGACTGCTTGCAACCTGCGTCCAGCATGAGGTGGATCACCTTGATGGGGTACTATTCATCGATCACATCTCACGGTTGAAACGCGATATGATCGTGCGCCGCTTCATGAAGGAAATGCGCCAATCCGGTGGTGACGCCACGAAAGGCCAATGATCTGATGACCGGCCCGCCAGACGGAAAAAAACGTATTGTCTTCATGGGAAGTCCGGAATTCGCAATCCCGGCACTGGTGCGACTCAGTCGCGAGCATGACGTTGCTGCTGTCTATACCCAGCCTCCCAGGCCATCAGGGCGCGGCATGAAAGAACAGCTGGTTCCGCTTGCACAATATGCACAGCAGCTGGCCTTACCCCTACGTTGGCCACAGTCACTCAAATCTGTCGATGCGCAGGACGAACTGGCCGCATTGAATGCCGATGTTCTGGTCGTTGTCGCCTATGGGTTGTTGTTGCCACAATCAGTGCTGGATATGCCACGCTATGGCTGCATCAATGGACATGCCTCGCTGTTGCCACGCTGGCGCGGCGCGGCACCCATCCAGCGGGCAATCGCTGCTGGCGACACACGCACTGGTATGTCAGCGATGCGCATGGAGGCGGGGCTAGATACGGGACCAGTGGTTGCCACACTGGACTGTGAAATATCGGCGGGCGAAACCGCTGGCACCCTGCATGACAGGCTTTCCCAGCTGAATGCCAATCTGCTGGAGACAGTCATCGCCGGCCTGCCGGACATTCTGGCACAGGCACAGGCACAGGATGACGAAAGCGCGATCTATGCACCAAAGATTACCACCGCTGAATGTGCCATTGACTGGCATGCGCCAATTGCCGTAACAGATCGACAAATACGCGCATTCTCGCCTTATCCCGGGACCTGGTTCAATGGCCCGAGGGGACGCATCAAGATTGCCACAGCAAGGCCCATAACCGGCAGGGCAGACAATGCCGCAGCTGGCAGCTTTCTTGGACTTGGTGAGGCAGGGCAGATGCGCGTAGCGACAGTCGATGGAGTTCTTGAGATTTCCCGATTGCAGCCAGCAGGAAAGAAGGCAATGGATGCGCGCGACTTTCTGAATGGGCAGGAGATAGCGCCCGGCCATGTCTTTGGCCCGCAGCCTGACATCACCCCATCATGACGCAGCGCTTTCTAATCAAGATTGAATATGATGGCGCACCTTTCGTTGGCTGGCAACGACAGGCAAACGGCATCTCTGTCCAACAGGTGATCGAAGAGGCAGCAACCCAGCTATGCGGACATACCATACATGTTAAGGGGGCCGGACGAACCGATTCGGGAGTGCATGCAACAGGACAGGTAGCGCATCTGGACCTGCCCAAGAAATTCGATGAAAACAGGGTCACCGAAGCGCTGAATTCGCTGATCGGCAACTGGCCGGTGACGGTCTTACAGGCACGGACTGTCGAAGAAAACATTGATGCCCGGTTTTCCGCGACGGGCCGCCAGTATCTCTATCGGATACTGGCCCAGCGAACGCCGCCTGCGCTGGCTCTCGGACGCGTCTGGCATCACAGGCAACCGCTTGATCCGGCAGCCATGCAACTGGCAGCCAACCGGCTGATCGGCAAGCATGATTTTACCAGCTTCCGGGCAAGCCAGTGCCAGGCCGACAGTGCCATTCGCACGCTTGACGAGTTGCGCATCGACGCTGTTGGCGCGGAAATACATCTGCATGTTGCGGCGCGGTCATTTCTGCATCATCAGGTGCGCAACATCACCGGAACACTCGCTCTTGTCGGAACTGGCAAATGGAGTGCCAATGACGTCAGCACCGCACTCGCTGCTCGTGACAGGTCGGCTGCCGGGCCGACAGCCCCCGCCGAGGGCCTGTATCTCTCGCATGTGAGCTATGCAGATATCAAATGGGCCTAGCCAACAGGCATATGCACCCTGATCTGAACAATGATGAACAGCAGCAGATCAATGACAAATGAGAGTGCAAGAAAGCCGGTTGCAACCCATCCACCACGCTGCAACTGTACCTTGCCAAGTCGCCAAAGCCAGTAGATTGTCCAAACGATGATTGGCGTGATCAGCATCAGCAATTTCGGGTTTGCAGATACGATCACGAAATTCTGGATAACCCCTGCAAACAAGTGCTGGACATTCTCAATCCACAGAAAAGGCACGATATAGGCAAACATGCGCGCTTCAAGCTGCAGCGCACGCAGCGCCGCCATGAACAAAAACACCATGACCAGAACAGCCACCATCTGCATCATCATGTTGGCGAACAGCAGAGTCAGGCCATTCTGGATGCCCGGATATAATGACACCAGAAAAGTAAAGATCATCGACGCCCAGATTGCTTGCCACAGGCCGGGGATGTTGGCCTGAAAAGCGTCATCGATGGACAGCTTGCCAAGCATCACCAGTACTGTGCGCTTGATATAGGTGAACAGTGCACCCGGCGCCAATGTCAGGCCGTAATGCTGCATCATCTCACCTGTTCAAAAAATGAATTTAGAATATGCGTGTAAATATCAGTAAGCGAGTCAATATCTTCCGCTGTCACCTGCTCATCAATCTTGTGCATGGTCTTGCCGACCAGTCCAAATTCGGCAACCGGGCAGATATTAGTGATGAACCGGGCATCTGATGTGCCGCCATTCGTCGACAATCTTGGCCGGCGACCGACAATTTTCTCTGCGGCGTTGGCGATCATATCGGTCAATTGACCAGGCGGCGTCAGGAAAGGATGCGCCGTCGCTTTCCAGTGCGCCTCCCAGGTGCCGCCAACACGGTCAAAATGTTCTTCGAGCCAGCCGATCAGGCTTTCTGCGCTATGTTCTGTATTGAAACGAATATTGAACTGTGCTGTTGCGTTTGCCGGAATGACATTACCTGCTTTGTTGCCGACATCAATCGACGTTACATTCGCTGTCGATGGGTCAAAGAACTCTGTCCCACCATCAAGCTCACAGCCATTCACCGGCGCCAGCATCACCAGCAGATGCGTCAGCGGGTTGTCGGCAAGATGCGGATAGGCAACATGCCCCTGCATGCCGGTCACCGTCAGTTTGCAGGACAGGCTGCCACGCCGCCCATTCTTGATGACATCACCCATCTCGTTGACATTGGTTGGTTCGCCAACAAGACACATATCAGGTACCTGGTCATTATCGCGAACCCAGTCGACCATTCTGGTAGTGCCATTGATGGCATCGCCTTCCTCATCACCCGTGATCAGAAAGCTGATCGAGCCCTGCTGCGGTGGCGTTTCCAAAAAGCGCGCGGTAGCGGCAACAAACGCAGCGACACCACCCTTCATGTCAGCTGCCCCACGACCGTGAAGCCTGCCATCAACAATCTCTCCGGAGAAAGGATCATGGGTCCAGGCAGCTGTATCACCCGGCGGCACCACATCGGTATGGCCAGCAAAGGCAAAATGCGGACCCTCCGTACCCCAACGGGCGAATAGATTGTCGACACGTTCCTCAGCCTCGCCAAATGGCAGGCGCGTGCAGGCGCAGCCCATGGCTGTCAGTTCGGCCTCAAGCAAATCGAGTGCGCCACCCTCCCTCGGCGTCACAGAGGGACATTGAACGAGCCTCTGTGCGAGCAGAACAGCCTGTGAGGTTATGTCCATCAATCTCTCAAAAGGTCATTTACCGAAGTCTTGGAACGGGTCTTCTCATCCACCTGTTTGATGATCACGGCACAGGACAGTGACGGACCCGGACTGCCATCTGCAAGCGGCTTTCCTGGCAGCGAACCTGGCACAACAACTGAATAGGCTGGCACACGACCCACGTGAACCTCACCAGTCACACGGTCAATGATCTTTGTTGAGACACCAATAAACACACCCATGGACAGGACAGCGCCGCGCTCAACAACCACGCCTTCGACAACCTCGGAGCGGGCGCCAATGAAACAGTCATCCTCGATGATTACCGGACCAGCCTGCAGGGGTTCAAGGACACCGCCAATGCCAGCACCACCGGACAGATGGACATTCTTGCCAATCTGCGCACATGAGCCAACAGTCGCCCATGTATCAACCATTGTGCCGCTGTCAACAAAGGCACCAAGATTTACAAAGCTCGGCATCAGCACAGCACCAGACGCAATATGGGCAGAGTGTCGGACAATACAGCCGGGAACAGCGCGGAAGCCCGCAGCGCGGAACCTGGCCTCATCCCAGCCAGCAAATTTCGAGGGTACCTTGTCCCACCACAGAGCCTCGCCACTACCTGGATAGGTGATACCAGAGGGTATACAGGCCATATCGTTCAGGCGGAACGACAACAACACAGCTTTTTTCAGCCACTGATTGACCTGCCAGTGATGATCACCGATAGGTTCAGCAACCCGGGCGGCACCGCTGTCGAGCATGTTCAGCGCCGCTATCACGGCCTCTCGGACAGCGCCGCCTGCCTGGGTGCTGATGTTGTCGCGGTCATCCCAGGCAGCATTGATTTCAGTTTCGAGTTGCGCCTTGTCCATTGTGGTCTCCTGGTCACGGGGCAGGTGGGCCATCTGGCCACCTTATGCTTTATGTTCTGATATCGGCGTTTTGCGCCTGATTGGCAAGGGTCTGGCCGGTCAGCGGCGCAAGAAAGCTCTTCAGATCCTCACCAATAAAATGCACGTAGGGCTCTTCAGCGCCTTTTGCGGCCCATTCATAATCACTCGTCAGCCAGACAGTGCGCATGCCCATGGCTGCGGCCGGTTCAAGATTGCGGGCCATATCCTCGATCATCACCGCGCCATGTGGATCAATGCCGGTCTTTTCCATGAATTTTGCAAAGGCGTGGGCCTCGGGCTTGGGCACATACTCTGCCCCCACGATATCAAAAATATGCTCGAAATGATGGCGGATGCCATAAGCATTCAGGATGTTTTCCGCATGCGATACTGTGCCGTTGGTAAAAATATGTTTGCAGCCTGGCAAATTGGCAAGCATAGCATCCAGTTCAGTCTCACGCGGCAAATCACTGACATCAATGTCATGGACAAAATGTAGATATTCAGCCGGCTCAAGCCCCTCTTCAACTATGAGGCCGCGCATCGTTGTGCCGTAACGCTGGAACAAATCCTTTTGAATCACGCGAGCCTCATCCTGTGGAACGTCAAAATGACTGGCTACAAATTCGGTGATTCGCACGGCAACGCGGACAAAAAGGTTGGAACGTGCCGGGTAGATCGTATTGTCGAGGTCAAAGATCCAGTCTCTAATTTCCTCCACAGGAAAAGTCTGTGTCATGATTTTCAACTCCATCTTTCAAATCTGTGTTTGATCAGCCATCTAGTCAGGCTTGATAAAGGTGCCCATCCCATGTTCGGTGAACAATTCAACAAGCAATGCATGTGGCGCACGTCCATCCATGATAACCGCAGCCTCAGCACCACCAAGGACAGCCTTGATACAGGTCTCAACCTTTGGGATCATACCGCCAGTCACCGTACCATCACAGATTAGGTTCTCCGCCTGGCTGACCGTGAGTTCGGATACCAAATTGCCAGCGCTGTCAAGAACACCGGGAACGTCAGTCAGCATCAACATCCGCGTGGCGTTAAGCGCAGCAGAGATGGCACCTGCTGCAGTATCAGCGTTGATGTTGTATGTCATCCCATCCTCACCACCACCAACCGGGGCCACGACGGGGATCAGATTTTTCTCACCAAGTGCATCCAGAACTTCGGTATTGATCTTCGAGGGCTCGCCAACAAAGCCGAGGTCAACAAGCTTCTCTATCGCGCTGCCCGCTGATTTTGCCTGTGCAAGAAGCTTGCGCGCCATGATCAGGCCACCATCCTTGCCAGAAATACCGACGGCACGAGCACCAGCCATGGTGATGGCGGCAACAAGCGCCTTGTTGATCCCTCCAGCCAGAACCATTTCGACGACAGATATAGTCGCCTCATCAGTCACCCGCAGACCATCGATAAAATTCGATTCGATCTGCAGTTTTTTCAGCATCTCGCCAATCTGCGGACCACCACCATGCACCACGACAGGCCGCGCGCCCACCTGGTCGAGAAGTGCGATATCGGATGCAAAGGCGCTCACATATTCAGGCTCACCCATGGCATGGCCGCCAAATTTTACTACGAGGGTCTTGTCTGAATAGCGGCGCATAAAGGGCAGAGCCTCAATCAGCATGCCTGCCTTTTCCAGAAATTGGTCCGCCGATGTGCCTTGCGAATTATCCATAGTGCCGCCCTTGAACCAGCGATGAGTTTCAAACAGGACAAGGTGATGTCAGGCCGCCCTGTATGCGCACCAACTGCGCCAGCCAAAATATCGGTATTGTAGCCAGATGCGCAAGCCCCACGTAACCAGATAGACTGCTAAAAATGCCTAGTTTTCGGCAAACATCGCAAGATGCCCCCGCAAATGTGCAACGCCATCACCTCGTTCAGAAGAGGTGACAAACAACTTGGGAAAGGCCGCAACATGCGTGGTGATGGCAGCCTCGGTTGCCTTGCATACCGTCTCAAGCTCAGCCGGTTTAAGTTTGTCGGCTTTGGTAAGGACAGCAGCCCATGACACGGCCGTATCATCAAGAAGTCCCATGATCTCACGGTCAGCCTTGCCGATCCCACGTCGCGAGTCGATCAGCAGAAAAACACGCTGCAATGATGTTCGCCCAGCCAGAAATTTGCGGGTTAGATTTGTCCAGGCTTCGATATCGGCTTTTGGTGCCGAAGCGTAGCCATAGCCCGGCAGATCGACCAGCTGCAGCCGGTGCGCAAGGTCAAAGAAGATCAACTGCCGGGTACGCCCTGGCGTCTGCGAGGTTCTCGCCAGGGTCTTACGTCCTGTCAGTGCGTTTACCAGTGACGATTTGCCGACATTCGACCGCCCGGCAAAACACACCTCCGGCAGGGTAATCGGCGGCAGGGCAGGCATGTTGTTTGCAGCGGCGATAAAGTCGCACTGACCAGCAAAAAGCAGACGACCTGCTTCCAGCTGGTCCGGTGTCAGCTCTCCGCCACGCGCTTCATAATGAACCATTGCTGTGCCATGGAAAGCAGGTTGTTCCATGTCCAGTAGATTACCAGGCCTGCCGGGAAAGTAGCCAGGAGAAAGGTGAAGAAAAGCGGCATGAATTGGAACACTTTGGCTTGGATGGGGTCAGGCGGTGCCGGGTTGAGCCGCATCTGCAGGAACATCGAGATCCCCATTAGAATCGGCCACACACCCAGTTGCAGGAAAGAAGGTAGGAAATCCGTCGAATACGGCAGAATGCCGAAGAGGTTGAAAATAGAGGTTGGGTCAGGTGCTGACAGGTCGGTAATCCAGCCAAAGAATGGTGCATGCCGCATTTCAATGGTAACGAATAACACTTTGTAAAGTGCAAAGAAAACGGGAATTTGCAGGAGCACCGGCAAACAACCTGCCGCTGGATTGACCTGTTCCGCCTTATAAAGCGCCATCATCTCCTTGTTCATCGCCATGCGGTCATCGCCATAGCGCTCACGCAGACTTTGAATCTTTGGCGCCAACAGACGCATCTTACCCATTGAGCGGTAAGATTTGTTAGCAAGCGGAAAAAACACGAGCTTCACCAGGACAGTGAATGCCATCGTCGCAAGGCCAAAATTACCAAGGATGCCGTTGAGCCAGTTAATCGCATAGAAGAACGGCTTGGTCAGGAAATAGAACCAGCCAAAATCAATGGCGAGATCAAAATTTGGAATGCCAAACTCTTCGGCATAATGATCAAGAAGCGTGACCTTTTTCGCTCCGGCGAAAAGGCGGCTTTTCGAGCTGACGCTGCCCCCCGGGGCAACCACCATGCCGGCTTTGTCTATAAAATCAACCTGGTATCGGTCTGTTGGGCCACTCAGCAATTTAAAGGCAAAAGAATAATTACGATTCTGATCGGGAAGAACCGCCGCCAGCCAGTATTTGTCGGTAAAACCGATCCAGCCACCAGGCTTTTCCGGATCAATCTTCGACACACCACCATCGGCATCCCTGATGTCGTCATAATCCTCCTCACTTAGTGTTTCATCGAAAACGCCGAGCGCGCCTTCATGAAGAATGTAGATGCCGCTGGTTGGGGGCGTTCCGTGACGGCGGACCAATCCATAGGGAAAGAGTGTAAGTGCCGTGTCCAGACTGCTGGTAACTATGTCATCAAAGGTAATGATGTAATCATCGTTGATGGCGATGGTGCGGGTGAAAACAAGGCCATGGTCATTGTCCCACGTCAGAGTCACGGGTTTTACCGGTGACAGCACATCACTGCTGGCGCTCCACAGCGTATCCGCCCCCGGCATCGGCTGTTGCGTGTCAGACACCGCCCATCCAAATTCGGCAAAAAACGGATTGTTGCTGCTGACCTTCTTCAGGAAATGAATATTTTCCGACGCCGCTTCCTGGGTTTCGCGATAATCGGTCAATACCACATCATCAATGCGGGCACCCTGCAGCGAGAAGGAACCGCTGACCAGCGGCGCGTCTATGACAATCCGCTTTGCCGTATCGGCGATGGCTGTTGCCGTATCGCCTGTCTTGGTTGGCATGGCTCCGGTTCCGGGCTGATCCGCCGGAGCCGTCGCCTGCGGCGTTCCGCTGTCTGCAGTTGGCTGTTTTTCCTGTTGCTCGGCCAGCAGCTGCTGTTGCGCTGCTTCCTTTTCCATCTCGGGGCCAACGACAAGAAACTGCCAGCCAAACAGAACAGCCATCGAAAGCGCGACGGCAAGAAGCAAATTGCGGTTATCGGAATTCATTACAAAGACCTTTTCATCGGGCGCGACAGCAGTCGCTGCTGTGCCCATCGGCAGTAGTGCGCCCATCGGCGTTGGATTGGTCATCGCCAGGATAGATTGGCGGGACAGGGTCAAAAACGGGCGTTGCCCATGGGTGGCACCGCATTATACGTTTTAGCGCATACCACGATCCACGCAAGAGGCCATGCAGTCTTAAGGCGTCTTTTGCATATTGTGAACAGGTTGGCAGATGTCGGCATTGGGCGCCCATGAAAGGCGAAACACAGGCCTGATAGAGCCATAAAAGCCCACGAAGGATTCCACAAGCACATCGGTGCAACAATATCGCTGGCAAATAATAACTTTGTTTCGGCATCAGAACTTTCCACCCTTGTGCGATGAGCCTGGCATCCTGTACCCCAAATCCTGTCGATCTATTTCGCGGTGCAGGTAGCCGACCGCCTTCTCAACATCTCGAATTAGATCCTGCCACGCGAGCTTTGCGGTGCTGTAGCGGGCTATCATCACATAATCGAGGCCAGAACGCGCCACAGGTTGCAAGCTTTCACGCATGGCAGCGCGCAACCGCCGGCGCGCCCGGTTTCGTAAAACTGCATTTCCAATTTTTCTGGAGGCTGTGAAACCAACTCGCCATTCAGGAAGTTGGTTGGGGGCTGCCTGCATAACAAGACCATGCAAAACCGCCTTAAGTCCGTAATTCCGAGCAAGCAGAAAACCGGTTCGCGACGGAATGCTGGTTACCCTAGACACCACTAATAGTCCCGTTTATTAGGCTGACAGGCGCGCGCGGCCCTTTGCACGACGTGCCCGCAGTACACGACGACCGCCGACGGTGGCCATCCGAGACCGAAATCCATGGCGACGCTTGCGAACCAATACGCTTGGCTGATAGGTGCGTTTCATAATGACGGTCCTTACAAAAATCTGAATAGCTGAGTCTAGACCCGGGTTGTATGCCGCGACCAGCCTGCTGTCAATGTCTTTCGCTGAGATATTGATTTTATCACTCTGCTAACATTCAACGCACAAAAAAGATATTCGGCGCGAATGGCAGGTGAAGAGGCACTTTATTCACACGAGCCATGTCCAGATGGGATCGTGTTTTATTCTGACGGTTTTGGCTAGTTGATTAGAACACATACATGTAGGAAAATCAGCTCGTCACAGAGCCGCATATTGAACTTGCCTTTTTCCTGACTTGTACTTTGGGGGCAGGATATTAATTGGGCTCTCGATGACTGAGTTTAAAAGGAATTTGCAGATTTACTTTATCAAAAATTTTTGATTTTCGTATTAGCTTTCCCCAGACTCTATTCATCTGGCCAATGGCTGGTGTGGCACTTTCTATTACAGCCACTTCATACGTTGGTCAAAACAATCAACAGCCTCAGCAGTGATCCGACGATTGTCAAAGCCTCGCCGGCCTATGCCACCCATTCACTTGAATTCGATAGGGTAAAAAAAGCCGTCGAGAAGATGTAACGCAATACAATATTCACCTTTCTTCAGCGCCAACAGCCCTCTGACTTCGGGGAGGCCGTTACAAAAATCAACCACGATATCCAAAATGTCCTCTGCTCAGCAGCATTGGTAACCGATGCGCTGATGCGGTCGGACGACACCAAGTCATAACAATCGTCACCACATGTTATTCGATTACTGGAACAGCCGACTAATCTCTGACAGTCGATACTTTGCTATTTTGTTGCGGTGTATCGACCCAAGCTTGACGCCATCCTAATGGGCAACGTATTGAATGACTTGTAATCACCACCCGACTGGAATTAACTATTGAGGGCCATCGTAAATTTTTTGTTGATTGAATTATCCTATTTTTTCGCATTTTACTGAATCTGACGCTCAATGAAGGTGTTGTTGACACAACCAGACCGCAGATCGATATCTGGGGGGCCGTTCACCAGGGCGGCATTGACATCCTTGATATTGGCACCAGCATCAGCAATAACACACGCCGAACGTTGATCCGGGCGTTTAAAACGGCAAAGAATGGCGGCTTAGATCCTGGCCTCACCATCGCTAGAGACATTGCTGTAACGAATAGTGACAATTTAAAATTGACACGCTCGAACCCTGACGGAAGTGGAATCCGGTTTTATCTGTTTGAGGAGATTTTCCTGACCTAACCCTGAAGCCCAATGATTGGGGTCGATGGTTGAGGCTCCATGTCCCAAGGGAAGAAAATCCAGGTATCCTGTGACACTTCGGTTACGAACGTATCGACAAGAGGCCTGCCAGCAGGCTTTGCGTATACTGTCGCAAAATGTGCTTCGGGCACCATCTGGCGCAGAGCCTTTGCGGTCTCACCAGTGTCAACCAGATCATCGACAATCAACCAGTTCTTACCATTTTTGGCCATGGTAGCGGACTTCAGAACTTCAAGTCCACCCCTGTCCTGCCCGTGATAGGAGGAGATGCAGGCTGTTTCGATCACTCTGATTTCCAGTTCGCGCGCAACGATTGCTGCGGGTACAAGGCCGCCCCGTGTCACCGCTACCACTCCGGTAAACGGACCCAATTCAAGCAAGCGCCACGCGAGCGCTTTTGACGTCCGATGAAGTTCTTCCCAAGAAACAGGAAACGACTTTTGATATGAATCTGACATGTCAATGGCTCAACAAACTGAACAAGCTAGGCGTCAAACTTTAATGTTGTAGCGATCAATGACAAGCTGTTTCGTAAAAATAATCCGTCCCTCAAGCTGGAAACAGGCCGTCCACGACGAAGATTGCAGCGATCATGGCCACATCACTGCGTGGCGCTGTCCCAAAACGAACAGGCCGGATAAAGGGGTTGCAAGCACCGATATGTTGGCCTATGTTGCGCCGTCTCTCAGGGGTCGCGGCAAACCGCGGTGTCTGTATGATGCGCTCGTAGCTCAGCTGGATAGAGCACTAGACTACGAATCTAGGGGTCGGGAGTTCGAATCTTCCCGAGCGCGCCATTTCTCTTCAATATACTCAGATAGTTATCAAATTGTAGTTACAGTCTGACTTTCTATTCCCACTGTTTTGACACAGATTTGACACAGTAAAAGGTCAAATCGATGGGAAATATTCGTAAAAGAGGTAAGAGTTGGACTGCTCAAGTGAGAGTTTCTGGATGGCAGAGTTTCACAAAAACTTTTGACACAAAATCATCTGCGCAAGAGTGGATTAAACATACAGAACATACATTGAAGAGCAATGTTTTGCCTGATTATAGCGTTCAATCGATGACGCTTTATGACTTGCTTGACCGTTATGCTGAAAAAGTCAGTTCTAATCTGAAAGGTTCAGAAATAGAAATTTACAAACTAAGACTTATTCAGCGTTACCCCGTCTCAAAGAATAAGTTGTCGTATCTTACCAAGAAACACTTCGAGAATTATCGTGACGAGAGATTAAAAGAAGTAAAGTCCGGCACTGTGCATGCTGAGATAATGCTACTGAAAAGAGTCTATAAAATAGCAATCGAGCAATGGGGTTTCGGAATAATCAAAAACCCACTCTCTAGCATAATTCTACCACCGCCACACAGACCGAGAAAAAGAAGACTAACTCAGCAAGAGCAAATTGATGTCTGCTTCGCCGCCAAAGCACAGCGCAATGACTACATCTGCTCAGTGATTGAGTTTGCAATTGAAACTGGCATGCGTCGTTCTGAGATACTGAAACTCAAATGGTGCGATATCAATTTTCAGACTGGATTTGCTTCACTCTTTGACACGAAGAACGGTGAAGATAGGAAAGTGCCACTCACCAAAAGATGTATCGAAGTTCTCAATCAACTGCCTCGCAGTCATGAGCATGTCTTCCCCATATCAGCAACATGCCTGCATCAAGCATGGCAGAGAGCAGTCAAAAAAGCAGAAATCAGAGATTTAAGATTTCATGACTTAAGACATGAAGCAGTCTCTCGCTTCTTTGAGATGGGGATGAGCGTGCCTGAAGTTGCATTGATATCTGGTCACAAAGACCTAACACAATTATTCAGATATACGCATTTGAACCCTGAGAATGTATTTAAGAAGTATGATGCGTTTCAAACGCATATAACACATTGAAATAAAACACATATTTGTCAATTTATTGACAATAAAAAATGCATTTTTCCGCATTTTGAGCAGTCCTGCTTGCCTAAATAGTTGTATGACAAATGCAATTCATCAAAAGCAAGCAAGAAGAGATACCGACCATTATCTGAGAGCATTCTCAGATGTGCAAAACGCTGTCGCTGTCACGCTCACGCAGAAACAGATTGTTGACCGTCAGCATATCGATGACATTGTTTCATCTGAGAACCTCCGGCATTTCATGAACAGACTAAATGCCGCTGTTTACGGCAAGCGTTTCAGACGCTTCAACAAACGCCTGACAGTGTTTGCTGTGAGAGAGAATAGTGCTGATGTTCGCCATCACTTACATCTGATGCTAGAGAGACCCCCCTATATATGTGTAGATGATTATCGATACCTCATCTTTACTTGCTGGTCCAAAACTCGGTTTGGGCATTTCAATATCAAAGTTGATGAAGCATATGATTTGTTTGGTTGGACTGATTACATACTCAAACGAAAAACAAAGAGTAACTGGTATGACGCCATCGATTGGGAAAACTGCTATTTGCAGACTTCGCTGGCATAAAGTCCTTAGTCTAAAGATAGCATTTGATTTGAATGATGAGAGACGAATGTCTCTTTAGTGCGAAGCATTGTCTAAATTCAGACAGGGTAACAGCAATAATCAAATCATTCAGACATTGTTGACGCATTGAGCAAGGCGAAATGCAGTCAACCTTGAGCGAAGCGAAAGACAAATAAATGAGTAATCAGAACATCTCAAGTATTGAACATGATGGTGCTGTTTCTTTGATGTTATTTGAAGTCTCTATTAAAATCGTATCGACCCCATAAACTCTCTTCTCGCCCATACCTACTGCTTTGCCATCACTTTTTCTAATCACGCATCGAACCCACCCACCTTTGTTCAAATCATCAAAAGCGACTGTTACTTCGTGTAACCCGCCGCTAGAAGAAATTGAATAATTCGTAATTTCTATCGTGTTCGCATTCGCCTGTTGAGCAAAACAGCAAGCAGTAAAAGCAATCAAAAGTGATTTTTTAATCATATTCATGCCCTCATTTCCTCAATCTATGTTCAGTCTAACCAGCAATCTCAAATCGTGACAATCAATCTCTACTAAATAGTTCTGCTATTGAAAGAGAGACCAAATGTCATTGATTGAACGCCATCTACCCACAAACAAAACTGAACTGATTAACCGCCTGCAGAAACTCACTATCAAGCAGATGCATGTAGTTGACAGTTTTGATGCTAACTACGCCCTAGCACGCCCTATCGCCCGTAAAACACTTCCCCAAGCAAAAGATGAAGAAGTGCAAATCATTATTCTGAGAGTTGCCAAATGAAACACAAATTGCCAGTCGACAGACCGTTCTCAATGAGAATGCAAAAAGACCTTCACCAACTTCTGCAAGAGAAAGCAGACAGTCTTGAACTATCGCCTAGTCACTATGTTCGAAAGATACTGATGAAAGAGTTATTAGTCAGGTAAGACAGTTCGAATAGTCCAAAAAACTTATAGTGCCGTGTAGTCTTCTTTTTTGACACAGATTTGACACAGTGACACAGTCAGATGTATAATTCAGGCAAGAAATCTGTGAAAAAACAGGCAATTTCAGTATATTAGAAGATAGAGCACTAGACTACGAATCTAGGGGTCGGGAGTTCGAATCTTCCCGAGCGCGCCACTTTCCTTTTGGGTAAAACGAATGTTGCTCGTCTGCAAAAATACCTTTGACACCGACGCACATAAACGGATTAAACAACGTTATGGCTAATAACCACAGCGCTCAGCGCTCTGAAATAATGCTAAAATGCAATTCGCTAGACACGGCCTCTGTAAGGTTGGACACCCTGATCAGGCAGCCAAACATTTTCTGGTGGTGAGTTAGTTTGCCAAAAGACATCTATTGGAATGCCGCCTCTTGGATACCAATATCCTCCAATACGCAGCCATTTAGGTTCTATCAGATCGGCAATTTTTCTGCCAACCGTTATAGTACAGTCTTCATGAAAGGCTCCATGATTGCGGAACGAACCCAAAAATAATTTTAAAGACTTGCTCTCGACTAACCATTCACTAGGGACATAATCCAAAACTAATATTGCAAAATCAGGCTGACCAGTTTTTGGGCAAAGCGACGTAAACTCCGGAGCAGTAAACCTTACATTGTACAAAGTATTTAATTGAGGGTTTTTTACCCTTTCTAAAATTGCCTCATCCGGGCTTTGGGGTGCTTCAACTGGACGCCCAAGTTGGTCAAGGTCTGAGTATACGTTTTCACTCATTCGACTACTCATGTTGTTACGTCAATTGGTCAGGAAGATATTCAGTTAAATGGCGTTTTAAGGAATAATAACTTTGAAAAACCAGATATAATTATCCCTTCGGAATAACGTAAATTTGTCGGCGGCTTATTGAGATCAGATCGCGAAGAAATTGTTAGTATCATTTATTGGATAACAGGCTACGAATCAAGGGGTTGGGAGTTCGAATCTTTCCTAGTCCGCCAATGGTCATACAATCGCGTTGCCGAGCCGGGCGCTAGTTGGCATGGTCTTTGTTCAACACAGATAAACTCGGTGGTGAAATCTCTTTCCTAGAGCGCCATTTTCCAAAATATTTAATAGAACGCAAAACGGCTCTAAGTTAACTATCAGGTACTCATCGCCTGATTAGCAATTATTACGATGATCTAAGCACTAAGCTAAAAACATTTGTGTTGATGAGAAGGTGGCAGACCTCTAGCCAATCTGTTCCAGATATTGGTTTGATAGCATCTCAAGCAGCTTAACGGCAAAAATTTGAAGATAACAGGTAATTGAATCAAGACATAGATATCGTAAATTTTCTAGCACATCGTTGTTTGTAATTTTTGCAGCCTTACACCTCGCTATTCAGCCTAGGAACGAAGTGATTCTAATGTCAAATTCAGAACAGCATTGGGTTCGATGGAGTTTATATCCCTATTTTGAACCGGGTTGCTGCTTCTCGCGGCCTTAATCAGTCTAGATTCTAGTACTGGTAAACTGCTTGCGTAAATCCTTATACAATTTAAACCTAAACCAGCAGCAAGATTAATTAGACCAGAATCGTTTCCTACGTACAAATCTGATATTTGAAGTAAACAAATTACATCATCTAAAGGGCTGTCGAATACCAGACTTACACGATCTCTCTGTCCATTAATTTTGTCAAAAATCTGATCACCAATTTGACGTTCATTATTGCTTCCGCACAAGATAATTTGACAATTTGGAAGTTCAATAATTAATTGCTCTATCAAAGTTGCAAAATGTTTTGGAGCCCAGCGTCTGTCTGCAGTTGTGGCACCTACTCCCATAAAAATAATCGGCTTGCCTGAACGGAAAAATTCTGATGAAAAAGTCGTTTTCTTCTTCAGCGGACTTATTTTTGGATGATCATCAGGAGGTATTATTCCCCTAGCAGCCATTAATTGGCTGGTTGCTAGCCGTGGATGAATTCCATTATCCGATGTTTTCAATATACCTCGCTCAGATAGGAATAAGTTTTGAATGCCCATGCCATAACCAAAACAATGTGAGATCCCAGCAAAACGCGCAGCAGCAGCATAACGCCAACTCCGATGTAAAATCCACACCTCTTGAGGAGTTATTCGCTTAATTTCGCCTATCAATTTAAAAAATCCGCTCAGTCCATCATGCTTACCTCTCTCACCACGTTTTGAGCGATCAAGCGTTACATGATTCAAATCTGGATGTTCATGGAAAATCACCACCGCATAAGAGGTCGGCTTTGTCATCAGAAAAACTTCTTTGGATTTAATTGCCTCATCAATCCATGGTTTTACCCAAACAACATCTCCAATTCCAATAACTGGGAGGATGATCAACACTCTGTTATTTTTTTTCATTGGAATGCCAACCGGTCTCTTTTCACTCCTCTCGATGGGTTTCATTTTACTTTTTGAATAACGACCTCTATTTGGGCCAACGCGTCACTCTTTGCCGTTTGGTCGATGGGATAGCCTCGAGATAGCTGAAATTTCAATAACTTTTCTCGCACTGAGCGGTTACGAATTCGTCGTGCGACGCTAGATATCTGTCTGTTCAAAAACGTCCTATGATTTTTAGGTTTTTCGTTCTTTGGAAACATCAAATCATAATTGTAGTTTTCATCATAAATTCGGTATTCAACAACTTTTGCATTTGGTAGAGACTCACATTCACGCAAAATATCAATTGAGACTGGTGACCATGTATCATCTTTCCCTATTCTGAAGGTGCATTTGTGATCTCGATTAAAAATGGACGGCCAGTTAAACTGCTCGTATAGATCCTCATGTGGCACGACGGTAACCATAAAGCCTCCAGGCTTGACTAACTGCCACCAATGTCGCAGCGCAACCTTTGGCTCATTCATATGTTCCAAACAATGGCTCGAGTGAACACAGTCATATTGCTCCGGATTGCGATACCTCAAAATATCGTTTGCATCACCTTGATTCTGGTCAAAAATCTCAGCATGTGCAACAACAGGGTCTGAACCAGCACCAATATCAATTACACTCCCACCTAAAAACTTGGAAAAAAAGCTTCTTGAGCGCAGTGCGTTAGTTTTACTTGCTTCCGTAGCCATTTAAAACGCCATTAATAACAATTGCTTCATATTTATCGCAAATTTGAAAAAGGATGACTATCGTAAAACTTATTTTAAAATCATTCACCGGTTCACTTTATTCATTCGTCTCAAATGACAGACTAAAACCTTATTGATCGTCTGGCTTTAAAACAAAAAATGATGAGCTATGATAAAAAGTTCAGATGTTCTCTAGCGCAACACTTTTCAACAGGAAACATCGCACTTGAATATTTTGAGTTTGCCCTTATCCAAAGTTTGCAACAGCCTAGCTGGTCGAATTAAATCTGCCGATTAGAAAAAACGAAATATTCGACCAAATCTAATAAAACCATTCATCATTAAGTTGAAAACAAATGAAAAAAATACTTGTCACCGGACACCGAGGATTCATTGGACAAAACGTATCAACTCGGTTGAGTCAACTCGGTTATGAAGTCGAAGGATGGGAACTCAGCGACATTGGTGATCCACCAGTTGCTGGTAAAGACTTAGTTATACATTTGGGCGCAATAAGCGATACCACTTTTTCGGCACTCGATGAAATCATGATGAACAACTTAGATTTCAGCGTAAAACTGCACCGTTCGTGCCTCAAGCACAGGGTCAATTTGCACTATGCGTCAAGTGCAAGCGTCTACGGATCCTGCCATTCATTTGATGAAGATGGCCCCTTAAATCCACAGTCATATTATGCTTGGACAAAATATCTGTTTGATAGACACATAGCCAAAACATTTACAGAAGAAATTACTGTGACTGGTTTTAGATATTTCAACGTTTTTGGTGCTAAAGGCGAAGCTCACAAGGGTAAAATGGCTAGCCCATTTTATAAATTCTCTAAAGAGGCAAAGATGAGCGGTACCGTTACCTTATTTGAAAACAGTGAAAGATATTTGAGAGACTTTGTTTCGGTTGAAGACGTGGTAGAAACCCACATCAAGTTGATCGAAAACCAACATTCAGGCATCTTTAACATTGGCACAGGTCGGCCAACAAGTTTCCAAGAAGTAGGCGAAAAAATCGCGAAAAAATACGACGCCAAGGTGTTATACAGAAAAATGCCAGAACAGCTTGTTGGGCAGTACCAAGCCTACACTTGCGCTAACATAAAAAAGCTTAACTCGTTAATTCAAATGAAGTGGACATCGATAGCAGATTACATTGAAGAGCACGAATGTAGTATTTGAGTAGACTTTATTCTAATTTCCAACATACAATAAATGGTTTCCATAATTGCAACTAAATAGAGCACTAGACTACGAATCTGGGGGTCGGGAGTTCGAATCTTCCCGAGCGCGCCATTCCTAGACAATATATTCAGATAGTTACCAGTTCACGGTATCAGTCTGCCTTCAGAGAAACCTTGGTTTGACACAGATTTGACACAGTAGAGGTCAAATCGATGGGTTATGTGCGTAGAAGAGGGAAGTCTTGGAATGCCCAAGTAAGGGTTGCTGGATGGCAGAGTTTCACCAAGTCCTTTAGCAAGAAGTCAGATGCAGTAAGGTGGGTTCAAGAACTTGAACAAACCTTGAAGAACTCACCCCTACCGAGAGCGAATGCTAACGATGTTTCACTGTTAGATTTGCTACAGAGATATGGGTTGGAAGTGTCTTCACAGTTGAAGGACTCCGAAAAGGAATTCTACAAACTCAACCTCTATGCAAGACATCCAATTGCACAGAACAGACTATCCAATCTTACACCTCTTCACTTCGAACATCTTCGTGATGAACGATTGAAACAGGTGTCCTCTGGAACAGTCCATGCCGACTTCATGTTGCTTAGAAGGGTATTCAAAACTGCCCTAAGAAAGTGGGGGTATGGACTAGCATCCAACCCGATTGAACAAGTCCAAATTCCATCTCCTCACAAACCTCGGAAGAGGAGACTAATCGGTGATGAAAAGGAACGCCTCCTCACTGCTGCATCTTCCCAACGCAACATCTACATCGCACCAACTATTGAGTTTGCGATTGAGACTGGTATGAGGCGTTCAGAGATACTCAACCTTCGATGGGTTGATGTGGATTTGGATAGTGGTTTTGCGTTTCTCTTCGACACTAAGAATGGTGAAGACAGAAGAGTGCCTCTTACCAAAACCGCAAGAGACGTACTTTCAAAGTTGCCTAAACAAGATGAGAGAGTGTTCCCGATAAGTGCGAACTGTGTCCGTCTTGCATGGGAACGCACTCGCAACAAAGCAGGCATATCAGATTTGAGATTCCATGATTTAAGACACGAGGCAGTGTCTCGGTTCTTTGAGATGGGTATGTCAGTACCAGAGGTTGCACTCATCTCTGGACACAAGGATGTGAGGCAATTGTTTAGATACACTCACCTCAATCCAATAAACGTCTTCCAGAAGTATGAAGCGTTCACCTAGGTGTCTCTATTGCATTTATAGATTGTGATAGTCGCGTCAGTTTTGGACGGATCGCGAGTATGAAATCTTAAAGGTCTTATCTTTAAGAAAAAACACATTGGAAATTCGAAGAGCGCTTTGAAACAGATTATTGTTGTCGAGAGATTTGACCAAGTGCCAATCCTTTATGTCAGTAAACCCTGCCTCATTCTCAGTGAGAAATTCTTCAATAACCCTAACCAAATCTTCATATCGTTCGTCCAAGTAACACAACGCCATTGACCTAAGATTGGGGTCCTTGATCCCTTCAATGCATAACTTGTTGAATTCGACTAAACAGGTTTCAGCAGAGAAATTCTCACTACCTTTTTCTGGCAAAAATTCTTTCAACCTTTTGAGTTTTATCCACTCCTCAACTTCATTTTGATTCTCACCAAAATCGAACTTGGTAATTTCGTGAAAAAGTAAGTTGTGGAGAAGCAAAACATTGATCAAATCGAGGTCGGAAATTTTGGAATAATCTTCTTTAAAAAAATACTGATTTATCGAACTCATGACATTACTTGATGCCAGCAACAAACCAAAATAACCCTGATAATCGAGATAATTAGTCATTACGGTGTGCATGCCTGAACCAGACGCAACGCAAATCGCGCTTGGGTCGGAGGTATTAGGATTCAGCACACAAAATTTGTAGATTTGGGACCAATAAAAAAGCGCTTCTATGCTTTCCTGAAAATAGATCGGATTTACTGACATCAACTCATCAGAGTCTAGATCTTCTATTTCTCTTCTAATTTTATCGAACGATTGAAACCTTTTTAAGTATCGTTCCATTGTATTTTTATAGACATCGTCAATATGTTTGCCCCGGTGGACAAGTAGGTTTCTTCGTTCCTTTATTTCAACTAATGCAATGTAACCATCTTGGAAAATTGGGTTCTTAGCATCGACTCTTAGCACCTTGTTAACTAACTGGATTAAAGAACCTTGAGCATCAAGTTCATCAATTAATTTTTGTCGTTTACCTAACTTCCTTATTAAACTCAGATCACCTTTTTTTGCGTCACTTTCCGCTATTTCGACCATATGATTGTAATATCGATCATAAATAATTTGGTCATGCTGGAGCGCTAATTTAAAAATTTTGTATAAGAATGTTTCGAATAGAACGTTTGCATAAATGAAGTGCGCATCATTTAACGTCTCAAGTCTGGCGTCTTCAAATTCTTCCTTTTTTTGAAGATCGATCAACTTTTGATAATCTTCCGCGCTAGTAATGGTTAATTCACCCTGATCACCAGTGCCATTACCGTATTTGTTATCCAGATATCTCAAATGATCATCTTTTTTTTCAACAATGCTCATAAAGCGATCATGATTCGACCCATTGCTCTCAGCAACTTCTTGAGACAAAAAGCACATCTTGAGCATGAACTCATCTGACAGTTTTATGATCTTGTCTTCGATATCGTTTTGCATTCTTCTCAATACCTTAAACCAAAGTCATTAGTAAGAAAAATTACATGTCTCATAAGGGTATAGTCCAACGTCACATCTTTATGAGACAGTTTTAGTGTCTCATTAGGGTCCCATATTGACATAAGAGACACTCTTCTATGGAGTCTAGAACCAAATGAGACACTATAGGACGATTTGATGATTTACGGATACGCACGAGTTTCCACCACAGACCAAGACCTTTCTGTTCAATTGGAAGCACTCAAGAAGTATGGGTGTGAGAATATTCGCCAGGAGAAAGTCTCTGGAACTTCGATGCAAGGTCGAGATGAACTGAAGGTTCTTCTCGACTTCATGCGTGATGGTGATGAATTGGTGGTCACTAGGGTCGATAGACTTGCACGTTCAGTCTTTGACCTACAGGACATCGTTAAGACCCTTGATGAAAAGGGTGTG